>VSNR01000050.1 GCA_009774345.1 Lachnospiraceae bacterium
GTTTACATGTAGAATTTATAAGCAATAAATATTGTATAATATTTTAGGTGAGTAATGGTCATATGCCCATTGCTCCCTTTTCATACATAGAAAAAAGGAGCAATGCGACATGACAAAAGTCACATTGCAATCTGTTTTCAGATATCTCGCATTGCTATGATTAGCATAAAAGCGAGGTACAAAGCATGAAAACAGAAAAAAAAGAAATTAATATGCAGATAGGGAAACGGTTGTAGAGCGTCAGAGAAAATAGCGGCTATACACAGGAAGCATTTGCGGAAACGCTGGAGGTAAGTGTAGAACACTACCGAAAATTAGAAAGTGGAGTTTATGGACTACTGCCGGAAAAGATGTTGATTTTGTACAAAAAATATAGGATAGATCCTACTTACCTGATTACGGGGGAAAAGAACCATATTTTTGACTTGGAGATGTTTCTTTCAAATTGTAGCAAGGAAGAACGGAACAAGTTTGTCGGGCAGGCACTCTCGTACATAGAAAAGCTGATCACAGGGCAGATGTAAGCATTTCCCCCTCTGTAAATTTAAGATATGTGTGTATGGAGGTGGATGAATGAAAATAGCAGTCTGTGATGATGATCCAAAGGCTGTTGAGATATTTGACAGATATGCGGCTGCGGCTCCTGTTGGAAAAGGCAGAAAACTATCTTGGAATGACAAATCAGAGTTTTTCTTTTGGTTACGGCAAAAGCCGTTACAGTCTTAAGTTTGACGAAATCCTTTATTTTGAGAAAAAAGGTCGTCAGGCGCTTATACATACAGCAGATAACATATACAAGACCAACATGACAACGAAAGAAATATGGGAATCCATTGATGAGGGGATGTTTGCCACCATACATGGCTCCTTTATTGTTAATCTAAAACATGTAAAGACAGTTTCCAGCGGGGGTGTCCGCATGTTCAATGGGCAGGAGCTTGCAGTCACCAGAAGATATCGTAAGAGCCTCGCAGAAAAACATATGGAGTTTGTGCAGGGAGGAATGTGACATGGCGCTGTACGGAATCCGTTTTGCAATAAACATATTTGACCTGTGCATTTTCTGGCGTTTTCTGGAGGTCTTTCTTGGGAAGAGAAGAACTTCCGTGGAAATCTCCGTAGTGATTCTTGTAGTATGTGAGGCAGCGGGGAGTATCATCAACCTAAAAGGGATAAACTGGCTGAACCTTATTACATTAGCGGCAATATTAGGAATATTTATATGTCAGTACGAGGGAAACATATCAACGAAAGTGGTTGCAGTGATGATGTATATGGGGCTGGTAGTAGTCGCAGAACCGGTAGGATATATCATTTACAGGGTATTTATGGGAAAGCTGCTGGCAAACGAGCAGGCTGTATATTATATTACAGTGTTTGTAATGGAGCTTTTCCGTGCTGTTTTGGTGGAGGTGTTCTGCCGGATTAAGATGGGAAAGATTCTGCGTATGTCTGCAATGCCCAGGGAAGTCATTTATATGCTGGTACTGATTCCATTTGCAAGCTTGGTAGGGTGTTTTCTACTGATTGAAGTGGTACGGGAGCAGTTGTCGGCACGGACCGGCGTTTTGTGTATCTGTATTATCTTTACAATCATCTTAACGGATTACATGGTGTTCCTGATGATGGAAAGCTACACGGACATGGCAGAGAAGCAGCATGAGGAAGAAATGGTTTTAAGGGAGATTACCTACCAGGATGAATATTATAAAGATATGGAGCGGTATCAGGAGGAGATTCAGAATATCAAGCATGACATGAAAAACCGCCTGTCAACACTTTATGATGCAGCAGGGGAGGGAGACAGCAGCATGATATGAGGCAAGGCTGTGGCTTGACAGTGGCAAAATATTTGGGGAGAGCGGAAGGGGATTTCAGAGAATCAACGTCGCCTGTCCCCGGAGCGTGCTGTCAGAAGCATTGGAAAGAATCCGTAAAGCAATACAGAAATAGAAGGGGGATGCAATTCAGATCGGCGTTTCCTTTCATACGGAGGTTACAGGATGTACCAGACTGCATGAATACTTTCTACAGACATGCCAGGTTCATTCCAAACCATAGCCAATATCTATTGGATGCATTTACAGAAGGTAAGACGTTTGCGGTCAGTGAAGGAATCCTTGTGGGAATCTCTTCCGGGGCTGCGCTTAAGGCTGCAGTAATCCTTGCGAACAGGCCGGAAAATAAAGGAAAGACGATTGTGGTATTGCTCCCGGACTCCGGCGACAGATATTTGTTTACCCCATTGTTTAATAATAATTAAGAAGAACTGTTAAGCGATATGAAACAAATTTACCCAAACAGATAAAACTGAAAAATACAAAAAATGCTACATGGAAAACCGGAGGTTTTGTTAAAAAGATTAACAGGCCTCTGGCATTTTCTTTATCCCCCATTATAGCTCTAAAATCAAGATGACGTAGCCGTTGTGGCCATCATGGAAACGGGCATCCTGGACGTTGTCCCCCATCCACAAGATCCGCCAGTGTGATGCCGAAAAAATAATCGTGTAACATGTTATCAAATTTTCTCCACATGGGAAGGGTCTTGCAGAATGATTCCCTCGGGCATTGTTCAGCGTCCATGCCCAGGCACGCGACTGTTGCCAGTGTTCCCTCCGTCAGTTCCAGAATCTCACCCACTGTGTATTCTTCTGGTTTGCGTATCAGGCGGTATCCGCCGCCTTTTCCGCTTGTTCCCTTCACCAGCCTGCCTTTTACAAGAATCTTTACAATAATCTCCAGATACTTTTTTGAAATATCTTGTCTCGCGGCTGTTTCGTCAAGTGGAACAGGTGTATCAGCAGGCTGTTCTGCAAGGTCTATCATGAAGCGGATTGCATAGCGTCCTTTTGTTGAAATCATAATGGCATTCCTCCTTGTTTTATTTTAGCGTAAAGTATCAGGGGAAAGCAAGACAAAAAAATATTTTTAAATCACCTACTAACCTATTGACAAAGTAGGTAAATGGGTGTAATGTAATATTATGGAATTTGAGCAGGGATTTATTTCAGAAAGGAGAGAAATGCTATGGACAGACGAAACGATTCTTATTTTGCTATTGCATGTTGTTGCCGAATGCTGTATACCCGGGCATATCTGTATGGCCAGGTGCATTCGTCTGCTTTGCAATGCACTGACATAGGACATTTCGATCTGGAATGTTGTATTGCCGTCTGCCTGGGTAACTGAATGGTATCCCAGGTTTTTTTATGCACACAGTCACCCAAAGGAAATTTCGATTGCTCAGATTCTATTTTATAATCAAATTTGTCAGTTACATGACAGAAAGAGGAGGAACTATATTATGAAACATTTTGTGTTGAAACGGTTCGGAGCAATTTTATTTGTCTTTACTTTTCTGATATCGGTGCTGACCGGATGCGGTGCCAAAGCGCCCACAAGTGGTACGGCAGAAAGTTCCAAAAGCGCGGAGGAAGCGGGGAACAGTGAGACAGACAGCACCGCGGACACTGTGTACAGGACGGTGGATGAGATCAAAGAAAGCGGCACGATCAATATCGGTGTGTTTTCCGACAAAAGTCCGTTTGGATATGTAGATGAGAACGGCGAGTATCAGGGATATGATGTCTATTTCGGCAACCGGATCGGCAAAGATCTTGGCGTGGAGATTAATTATGTATCCACGGAAGCCGCAAACCGCATTGAGTATCTGCAGACAGGCAAGGTTGACATCATCCTGGCGAATTTTACAGTGACAGAGGAGCGCGCGCAGGAAGTCGATTTCGCGCTGCCGTACATGAACGTGGCGCTCGGTGTCGTGTCTCCTGAGGACGCGGTGATCACCAGCCTGGATGCGGTTGGCGCGGACGACGAAGTGATCGTTATTTCGGGAACGACTGCCGAGACTTATCTGACGAAGAATTATCCTGACATTAAACTGCAGAAATATGACGCTTACGCGGAAGCGAAGACGGCTTTTGAGAACCGCAACGGTGTGGCATGGGCAAACGACAATACGGAGGTCATCGCATTTGCCATCGAGAATCCCGGTTATGAAGTCGGCATTCCCTCCCTTGGCAGCGCGGACACGATCGCGCCCGCTGTGACGAAAGGAAATGAAAGCCTTCTGAACTGGCTGAATGATGAGATCAAGGCTCTCGGCACGGAAAAATTCTTCCACGCCGATTATGAGGCGACGCTGCTTGATACCTATGGCGCGGATTATGAGGATACACTGGTTGTGGAAGGCGGTGCGGCCGCAGAGACAGGTACAGAAGCGGCAGAGGTGGAAAACAAGGGCGTGATCACCGTGGCAGCTTCCCCTACCCCGCATGCTGAAATTCTTGCAGCGGCTGCGGATATCCTGAAAAAGGAAGGCTGGACACTGGAAGTTACTGAGTTTGAAGACTATGTACAGCCAAACCTGGTAGTGGACAGCGGTGAGATTGACGCCAATTATTTCCAGCATGTCCCGTATCTGGATGACTTTAATGAGGAAAAGGGAACTTCCCTTGTATCTGTCGGAGGCGTTCACTACGAACCGTTTGGCATTTATCCGGGTACAAAGTCAGCCCTCTCTGATCTGGCAGAGGGCGACGTGATCGCAGTGCCGAATGACACGACCAACGAGGCAAGAGCACTGCTTCTGCTTCAGGATAATGGCATCATTACACTGGCGGACGGCGCAGGGCTGAAGGCTACCGTGAAGGATATCACGGATAATCCCAAGAATATTAAGATTCAGGAGTTGGAGGCGGCGCAGGTTTCCAGGGTGAAGGACGAGGTGGCGTTTGTCGTGCTGAATGGCAACTATGCATTAGAAGCGGGATTCTCTGTTGCCCATGACGCCGTGGCTTATGAGACCAGCGAATCTGAGGCGGCAAAGACCTATGTGAATGTCCTGGTTGTAAAAAAAGGAAATGAGAACGAGGAAGGGATTCAGGCGCTTGTCAAAGTTTTGAAATCGGATGCGATTCGGCAGTATATTGTTGACAGTTATGACGGAGCGGTTGTACCATTTGAGGATTAAGGAAACAGGATTTAGGAAATAGCAGGCAGCGTCGGATCCCTTGCGGAAGCATACGGGCACCAATGTGAAAAACCATATATAGCAGAGGCTGACGGGTGCCCGGCGCGCGGGCCGGGGAGGAGAATAATCCCCGACCCGATTAAGGAGAAGATATTTTATGGAAACAGCATACATAGAGGTTCGGAATCTCACAAAAACATATTCTGCAAAAAACGGGAATGTGGAGGCTCTAAAATCAGTGTCACTTTCCGTTCTGAAAAATGATATTTTCGGCGTGATCGGGCTGTCCGGCGCGGGGAAAAGTACACTGGTCAGATGCTTAAATCTGCTTGAGCGTCCGGATTCGGGCGAAGTGTTCATAGGCGGACAGAATCTGCTGACGCTCGGCAGAGAGCAGCTGCGGCTCCGCCGGCAGAAGATCGGCATGATTTTCCAGCATTTTAACCTGTTAGAACAGCAGAATGTCCTGGCAAATGTCTGCTTTCCCATGGAGATTCGGGGAGTTCCGGTAAGGCAGCGGAAAGAAAAGGCGATGGAACTGCTCAAAAAGGTTGGTCTGGAGGATAAGGCAGGCGCCTATCCATCTCAGCTTTCCGGCGGACAAAAGCAGCGGGTTGCCATCGCAAGAGTGCTCGCAAATGAACCGGATATCTTACTGTGTGATGAGGCGACCAGCGCACTGGACCCGGAGACGACCAAAACGATTTTAGACCTGTTGAAAAGCATTCATGACACCATGGGAATCACCATGGTCATCATCACCCATGAAATGAGGGTGATCCAGGAGATCTGTACGAAGGTGGCTGTATTGGACCAGGGCACTGTCCAGGAGTGCGGAAGTGTCACAAAAATCTTTAATCATCCGAAATCAAAAGCGGCAAAACGTCTGCTTTTGATACGGGATACGGAGGAAATGGCAGATGTGGGATAAGACGATGATTATAATGCTGTTGGAAGGGATTCGGGATACCTTTTATATGACGCTTGCCTCCACTTTTTTCGGATATGTGATCGGGCTGCCCATGGGAATTGTGCTGACGCTGACGGATAAGGGCGGGATAGCGCCAAACAGGACGGTTTACCGTATGCTGGATATCGTGATCAATATTACCAGAAGCGTTCCGTTCCTGATCCTGTTGATCCTGGTAATGCCGCTGACGAAACTGATCGTCGGGAAAAGCTATGGCTCCGCAGCCACCATTGTGCCGCTCACATTGGCGGCGGCACCGCTGATTGGGCGGATGGTGGAATCTTCTCTGAAAGAAGTCGGGCAGGGCGTGATCGAGGCAGCTGTCAGCATGGGCGCCAGGACAAGAACGATTGTTTTCAAAGTGCTGATTGGCGAGGCGAGGACATCACTGCTGGTTGGGGTAACGATCGTTCTGGGGACGGTTCTTGGCTATTCTGCCATGGCAGGTGTGGTTGGCGGCGGCGGACTGGGTGATATCGCCATCCGCTATGGATATTACCGCTATGACACAGGAGTGATGCTGGTGACATTGGTATTCATTGTAGCCATCGTGCAGCTCATGCAGGGCGCAGGGATGTTTGCGGCAAAAAAGCTCGATCACAGAAACAAAGAATAGGGACAGACAGATTGGAGGCAGGTTATGGATTGGGAAGTGATGATGTCATATTTTCCGCTATACAGAGAGGCATTGCTGCTCACGGTCAGAATCGGATGGCAGGGGGTTTTTCTGGCATTGATCATTGGTGTGCTCTGCGCGGTGGCAATTCATCTGAAACTGCCGGTTCTGCGTCAGGTTACGGGTGTATATATTGAGCTGTTCAGAAATACGCCCCTCCTGGTACAGTTGTTTTTTCTATACTTTGCACTTCCTAAAATAGGAATCCGCATTTCTGCGCAGGCATGCGGTTGTCTGGGACTTGGACTGCTGGGCGGCGCTTACATGGCGGAAACGTTTCGGAGTGGTTTGGAAAATATAGCGCCGATTCAAGCGGAAAGCGCGCAGAGTCTTGGACTGAACAGGGTGCAGGCATTTCGGTATGTGATTCTGCCGCAGGCTGTTTCTTCCAGTGTACCCGGGCTTCTTGCGAATGTGATTTTCCTGTTAAAAGAAACAAGCGTGTTTTCCACGATCAGCCTGATGGATCTGATGTTTACTGCAAAAGACCTCATTGGAATGTATGCCAAAACCATGGAATGCTTAACCCTGCTGGTCATTTTTTATCTGATCATGCTGCTTCCGGTGTCCATACTGGGCAGCTTCGTGGAGAGGAGGCTGCGTCATGCTGAATTTGGGAATTGATGTTTTATTCAAAGGAACAAATTTTCTGAGACTGCTGGGCGGTCTCTGGATTGCAGTCCGTATCAGCCTGATTTCCGTCATGATCAGTATTATAGCAGGACTTGTGATGGGAATGCTGATGACGTCCCCAAATGTAGTACTGAAAATATTTTTTCGCACTTATCTGGAGATTGTCCGTATCATGCCGCAGATGGTGCTGCTGTTTATCGTTTATTTCGGCACGACAAGGGTATTCGGATGGGATCTGTCCGCGGAATACGCCGCCGTGATCGTGTTCAGTTTCTGGGGCGCGGCGGAGATGGGCGACTTGGTGCGCGGCGCGCTCATCAGCATTCCGGGGATTCAGTATGAGAGCGCGCAGGCATTGGGAATGACCAGGCCGCAGATGTATCTGTATGTCATTCTGCCGCAGACAGTACGGCGGCTGATTCCGCTTTCCATCAACCTGATTACGAGAATGATCAAGACGACAAGCCTTGTCATGATGATCGGGATTGTGGAGGTATTGAAGGTTGCGCAGCAGATTATCGAGGCAAACCGGAGAACCTCGCCGAATGCGGCGTTTGGCGTGTTTGCAGTCGTTTTTCTGCTATATTTCCTGATCTGCTGGCCGGTCAGCAGACTGGCAGGATATCTTGAGAAGAGGTGGTCATAAGTATGGAACAGGTGCTTCTGGAAATCAATCATATACAGAAAGCGTTTGGCGGTCATGAGATTATTGATGATTTTAGTCTCACGGTTCAAAAAGGAGAAGTGGTCGTGATCATCGGGCCTTCCGGTTGCGGGAAAAGTACGCTTCTGCGGTGTGTCAATGCGTTGGAGGATATTCAGGGCGGTGAGATTCTCCTGAATGGGGAACCGATCCGACGGGAAGCAAAGAATATCTCTCTGATGCGGCAGAAGATTGGGATGGTATTTCAAAGCTATGACCTGTTTCCGCATAAAACGATCCTGGAAAATATTCTGTTAGCGCCATTGAAGGTACAGAAAAGAAACCGCGCGGAAGCGGAAAAGGAGGCCATGGGGCTCTTGGCAAGGGTTGGCCTTGCAGATCGGAAGGACGCTTATCCGCGTCAGCTTTCCGGGGGACAAAAGCAGCGCGTCGCGATCGTCCGCGCACTGATCATGCATCCGGAGATCCTGCTGTTGGATGAGATTACCGCAGCACTGGACCCGGAGATGGTGCATGAGGTGCTGGAAGTCGTCCTCTCGCTGGCAAAAGCTGGGAGTACGATGCTGATTGTGACGCACGAAATGGCGTTTGCGAAAGCCATTGCGGACCGGGTACTGTTCCTGGAACACGGGAAAATCGTGGAAGAGAGCAGCCAGCCCGGGGAATTTTTCATACATCCCGATACGGAGCGGGCAAAGGCGTTTTTGAAGACGTTCGATTACGAGTAGCTGACGGATACCCGGCAGCACAAAAGGAGGTGTACACGAATTGTGGAAGAAAAAAACAGGACGATCATAAGCGATTTCAATCTGAATACAATTGCAGACATGGTGAAAAGTATCCGGTATGGAAGTGTGACAATCATCGTGCAGGATGGAAAAATTATTCAGATTGATAAAACAGAAAAAATCAGAATCAATTAAAAAGGTGAAAAATTAATGAAAAAGGAACTGACTGGAAAACCAGAGGTTTTGTTGAATACAGGCAAAATCTCTGGTTTTTTGTCTGGAGCATCAAAGTTCCTGAAACGATGGAAAATCAGAGAGGAGACCAAGATGGCAGTAACCGTATTAATAGCCGCGACAGCGCGTTCATTCACGAACCACAATCCCAGAATGGAGCTGGATGGCGCAACCGTGGAAGAAGTTTTTAATGTCCTGACGGATGAATATCCCGATGTCAGAAAAGCGTTGTTTGACGAGGATCGGCAGCTGCGGCCGTATGTCAACGTGTACGTCAACGACCAGAATATAAATGTGCTGGATGGCCTGCAGACAAAGCTCGGGGACCGTGACGAGCTTCTGCTGCTTCCGGTCATCGCGGGGGGAGCGTTATCGGAGAGCATCATACCAAAGGAAAGAAGAAAAGAAATAAAACTGGATGACAAGGAGATCGACCGCTATGGAAAGCACCTCATGCTGCGGGAAATCGGCGTGAAGGGACAGAAAAAAATAAAAGCGGCAAAGGTGCTGGTGATCGGTGCGGGCGCGCTGGGATCCCCCATTGCGTTGTATCTGGCTGTGGCAGGAGTCGGAACCATCGGAATCGCTGATTTCGACGAGGTATCCGTCACAAACCTGAACAGTCAGGTCATACATGGCACGCGTGACATCAACCGCCCGAAGGCGGCATCCGCGAAAGACTCCATCCGCGCCATCAACCCGCTTGTAAAGGTGGAGACCTATCAGGAGAAGCTTGGCGCTGAAAATATTGAAGGCATTATCGAAGATTATGACGTAGTGGTGGATGCCACGGACAACTATCCGGCACGCTATCTGATTAATGATGCGTGCGTCCTCATGGGAAAGCCCGTCGTGTTTGGCGCGATGTATCAGTTTGAAGGATACGTCACCGTGTATGACGCAAAAATTGGTCCGTGCCTGCGCTGCCAGTTTCCGGCGCCGCCGCCTGCGGGACTGGTGCCGTCCTGTGCACAGGGCGGCGTTATCAGCACACTTCCCGGAATCATAGGGAGCATACAGGCAAACGAAGCGCTGAAGCTGATTATTGGCGGGGCGGATTCCCTAACAGGGGAGATGTTTGTGTTTGACACATGGAATAATATCCCGAGGAAAATACAGGTCGCGAAAAACACGGAATGTCCCATATGCGGGAAACATCCGTCCATATCCCATGTGGAGGACTTTGACTATGAATACTTCTGCGGACTAAGGCAGGATGAGAATGCTATACCTGTAGAGGGAATCGAAGTGGAGGAGCTTGCGGCAAGGATTGCGCGCGGAGAAGAAATGACTATTGTCGATGTCCGGGAGCCGCATGAACGGGCGATTGTGCGCTTTCCCAGTGCGATTGTCATTCCAATCGGGCAGCTGGAGCGGCGCCAGAAGGAGCTTAATCCGGATATTGACACCATTTTTATCTGCAAGGAGGGCAAGAGGAGCATTCTTGCAATCAATACGCTGCGCGAGGCAGGATACAAAGGTCCAATGTACAATCTCAAAGGTGGTATGGAGGCAGCCCGCAGCGTTATTTTCCCTAATGAAGGGGCATGGCTGTAACATTTTCATGACAAGGAACGGTTGTATCTTTCTGAGCAGTTTCTAAATGGAAATGTTTACATAGATTTTTTAAAGAATATATTACAAAACAGGAGGTCATTCATATGGCAAATGAAGTAAATGGAATCAATGCATTAGGGGCACAGGCGGCCTATAATCTCGCCAATGTCACCAAGACGAGACCGCAGTTTGCGGCAATCACCCCGAAGTGGCTGACAAAGCTGCTTGAATTTAAAGGACTTGAAACAGGTATTTACCGCGTGAACAAGGTCGTTGAGGGAGATACCCCGCTGGACGTTTTGTGCAGCCAGACAAAGAAATCGGATATTGTCCCGCAGGGGTATGTGGAGTACGAAAGTGAACCAAGGGAATACCGCCTCAATTCCATATCGACCATTGTCAATGTGAACACGGCCATTGAGGATGTTTATGGCTCGCCATATGATCAGGTCCAGGAGCAGCTGTCGCTGGCAATTGAAAGTCTCCGTGAGAGGCAGGAGAGCCAGCTGATCAACAATGATGACTACGGACTTTTGAAAAACATAGCGGATTCGCAGAGAATCCAGACGCGCACAGGCGCACCCACGCCGGACGACCTGGACGAACTGATTTCGAAAGTATGGAAAGAGCCGTCCTTTTTCCTGGCGCATCCAAGGGCTATCGCGGCTTTTGAAAGAGAATGCACAAAAAGGGGCGTACCGCCAGTGACGGCAAATATTGCGGGCGGCACATTTATCCTGTGGCGTGGAATCCCGGTCATTCCGACGGATAAGCTTCTTGTTGACGGACTCAAAAATCCCAAGAGCCAGAGCGGCAAGACCAACATCCTGCTCATACGTACCGGCGAGACGAAACGCGGCGTAATCGGGCTGTACCAGGCGGGGCTTAAGAATGAACAGTCCAGAGGACTGTCGGTAAGGTTCCGGGGAATTGATGACAAGGGAGTCGCATCTTACCTATTATCTTTATACTGCTCTGCTGCCATTCTGGCGGATGACGCGATTGCGGTTTTGGAGGATGTAGAGGTAGGTGAATACTATGACTATTGATAATATCGGTAAAACCGAATATCAGGACAGCCTGCCATTCGGACTTCCGAGCGCCGGGGAAGTGGAACAATGGGCAAATGCCTATTTCCCGGAATTTGATGCGCAGACCTGCGGGGAGGGGGTTCAAAGTCTGGTGGAAGATGGAAATCCCAGTGTGTTCTACACTGCCGCAGATAAGGCAGGAAATTATTTGGATCAATTTACATTTGGCGGACAGGACTACGCCAATATTTTAAATGAAGCGACAAAACACGAGGAAAAGAGCTTTGCACCGGTTGTAGTGTCGCAAAATCAAGCGGCGAATAACCGTGAAATCCGCGTCCAGCAGTCTAATGGCGCCCGAGAAAGTGGTTTTTCGAGAAACAGTGGCATTATCGTGGGTACAAAGTCCCTGGAGGATATCCGCAGGGATTTTCCGATTCTGTCAGAAAAGGTGAACGGACATAACCTTGTATGGCTTGACAACGGCGCGACGACGCAGAAACCCAGGGCGGTCATAGACAGGCTGAGTTATTTTTACCAGCATGAAAATTCCAATGTACACAGGGGGGCACACGAACTTGCGGCGCGCTCCACGGACGCATACGAGGGCGCAAGGCAGATAGCGGCGGACTTTATCGGCGCACCAGACAAGGACAACATCATTTTCGTGCGCGGGACAACAGAGGGAATCAACCTCACGGCGCAGGCCTATGTGAAACCGACCCTGCGTGCAGGAGATGAAATCATCGTCACGATTCTGGAACACCATGCCAACATTGTGCCCTGGCAGCTGATTGCACAGGAGACCGGGGCCGTTCTGAAAGTGGCGCCGGTGGACGAGAGCGGGCAGATTATCCTGTCGGCGTATGAAAAACTCTTTACACGGCGCACGAAGTTTGTGTCAGCCACGCACGTATCCAACACGCTTGGAACCGTAACGCCGGTACAGGAGCTGATCGCGATTGCACACAGGCACGGCGTCAGGATTCTGATTGACGGCGCGCAGTCCGTCGCGCATATTCCTGTCAATGTCAGTGCGCTCGACGCGGATTTCTTTGTCTTTTCCGGGCACAAGATTTTTGCACCGACGGGCATCGGCGTCCTGTATGGGAAAAAGGAGCTGCTCGAGGCGGCAAGGCCGTATCACGGCGGCGGTAATATGATAGCGGACGTTACATTTGAGAGAACGATATACAATCCCGCGCCAAACAAGTTCGAGGCAGGAACGGCGAGCATCGCGGATGCTGTCGGTCTGGGCGCCGCCCTGACGTATCTTGACAGTATTGGAATGGAGGCAGTCAACCGCCATGAACATGAGCTTTTACAGTATGCAACGAAAGAGCTGTCCAAAATCAGAGGGCTGCATCTTGTCGGGACGGCGGCCAACAAGGCAAGCGCCCTGTCCTTTGTGATGGACGGCATACCAGACGAAAAAGTGGGGGAATATCTGAACCAGTACGGGATTGCAGTCCGCACGGGACACCACTGTGCGCAGCCTGTGCTGAGAAGCTTCGGACTGGAAAGCGTCGTGAGACCAACACTGGCTCTTTACAATTCGCCGGAGGACATTGACGCACTCGCAAAGGCGCTTAGAAGTCTTGCGTATTGAGGAGCTGTTAAGAAATAACGCATTAAGAACGCATCAAGAAGTTATCTCTTGACAGTTCATGGGAAAATATTGTGGAAAGGGGAAGCAGTGAGTGTTATGGAAAATACGATTGAAAATAAAGTAGCGGGAATTGTACAGGATATCCTGCGGGATTATCAGTCGGACAGGGCAATTGACAAGATTGACCTGTTTCACCAGCCGGACAAGGAGGTCGTAATTGATATCGTACAAAAACTGATCCGGATTATTTTTCCGGGTTATTACCGCGATAAGTCTTACCGCATATACCATGCGGCGAATCACCTGTCTACATTGATAGAGGATGTCATGTACCGCCTGCACAAGCAGATTGCAATCGCCCTGGAATTCCGGCCGGAAAAAGAGAAGGAAAGCGCAGTGGAAACTGACAAGGAGGCAGAAGGCATTGCAGTGGAGTTTTTTGAAAGTATCCCGCGGATACGGGAATATCTGGAAACGGACCTGCAGGCGGCTTATGACGGCGATCCTGCCGCCTATTACAAAGATGAGATTATTTTATCCTATCCGGGAATGTTTGCAATCACGGTCAACCGTATTGCCCATGAGCTGTACAGGCTTTCCGTCCCACTGATTCCCAGAATCATGACGGAATATGCCCACAGTATCACGGGCATAGACATCCATCCCGGCGCCTCGATCGGGAAATATTTCTTCATAGACCATGGAACCGGTATTGTTATCGGGGAGTCCACGGTAATTGGTGAGCACGTAAAGATTTATCAGGGAGTGACGCTGGGAGCCCTTTCCACAAGGGGCGGGCAG
Source organism: Lachnospiraceae bacterium (assembly GCA_009774345.1). Classification (GTDB taxonomy): domain Bacteria; phylum Bacillota; class Clostridia; order Lachnospirales; family Lachnospiraceae; genus COE1. The sequence goes on from VSNR01000050.1 coordinate 13,896, forward strand.
CGGCTAAAGTGTCTCAAGAGACATCCCACGATTGAGGACAATGTAACCATCTATTCCGGCGCCTCGATTCTTGGCGGCGATACCGTGATTGGCAGAAACACCGTGATTGGCAGCAATGCCTTTATCACGAAATCTATCGCAGAGGGAACGCGGGTGAGCATCAGGAATCAGGAGCTGCAATTCAAATACGATACAAAGATCATCCTGAAGAAAAAAGACCTGGAACAGGATGAGTTTTGGAGTTATTCCATTTAGTTAGTGTGAAATCAGAGATTTCACACGGCAAATTTGTGCAGGGGCACAAATTCGCGGGTATTGGCAGAAATGAGGATTCATAATGAGATTTAATACTTCGTTAGTGCATGGCGGCGTAAAAAGAAATGATAAAAACGGTTTGACGCAGGTGCCGGTTTATCAGGTAAGCGCGTTTGGACATGAGTCGGCGGGCGAACTGGAAAAAATTTTCGCAAACAGGGCGGCGGGATATACCTATACGCGCCTTGGCAATCCGACCGTAGAGGCGTTTGAGGCAAGGATTACAACACTTGAGAAAGGAATTGCCTCTGTGGCGTGCGCTTCCGGCATGGCGGCGCTGACAAACGCATTTCTCAATATATTAAAAAGTGGTGACGAGATTGTGGCAAGCGCCAGCCTGTATGGCGGCAGCATCGACCTTTTCCGGGATTTTGAGGCGTTTGGCATCAGGACGGTCTACGTGGAAAATAATAACTGGGATGCTTTTGATGCGGCAATCAATGAACGTACCAGGCTTGTTTTTGCGGAGACAATTGGAAATCCCAGGCTGGACGTGACAGACATACGCAAGCTTTCCGAACTGGCGCATGGGCGAGGACTGCCATTAATCATTGACAATACGGCTGCCACAGCCTATCTGGTGCGTCCCATTGAGCTGGGTGCGGATATCGTTGTCAATTCCTCCTCAAAATACATCAACGGGAGCAGCAATGCAATCAGCGGTGTGCTGACAGACGGAGGAAAGTTTAGGTGGGACTATGAAAAGTATCCGGGATTGAAGGAATATGAAAAGTTTGGACCATATACATACACGGCAAAGCTGCGGAACGGATTATTTCGTAATACCGGAGCCTGTCTTGCGCCGCAGAATGCTTTTTTGAATCAGATTGGCCTGGAAACGCTGGGTCTGCGCATGCAGAGGGAATGTGACAACGCGGCGGCGCTTGCCGGATGGCTCCAGTCATCTTATCCGGAACTAACAGTGAATTATCCCGGACTGGCGGACAGTCCGTGTCATGAAATAGCCAGGGAGCAGTTTCATGACAGATACGGGGCAATACTGACATTGCGCACAGGCTCCAAGGAAAGCGCATTCCGTCTGATTGATGCGTTGAAGTTGCCATATATCTTATCAAATATCGGTGATGTGAGGACGCTGGCAATTCATCCGGCATCGACAATCAGCCTGCACAGTACTAAGGAACAGCAGGAGAACGCAGGCGTCTTCGACGACTTAATCCGCATCAGCGTGGGTATCGAGGATGTCGAAGACTTACAGGAGGATTTTGAACAGGCTTTAAAACAAATAAAATTTTAGGAAAAAATTCAGGAGGTGTACAATGGAAGATATAAAAGTAGATGCGGAAGTGGATATTACGGATAAGGTGTGTCCCCTGACTTTTGTAAAGGCGAAGGTCAGTCTGGACGAACTGGAGGACGGAGAAGTGCTTGCAATCCGGCTCAACGACGGTGAGCCGGTACAGAATGTTCCGAGAAGCATGAAGGAGGAAGGCCATCAGGTCTTAAAGCTGGAGGACAATGAGGACGGCACGTACACGCTTTATGTGCGGAAAGTGGAGGAGGACGACTGATGGCGGAGAGAATCACCGGGGCGGATTTCGATAAAAAAGTGAAGAATGCGGACGGACTTGTCCTGCTTGATTTTTACTCCGACAGCTGTATACCATGTAAACAGCTGTCCCCGGTTTTAGGAGAATTAGAGGAAGCCTATGCGGGAAAAGCCGCAGTCTATAAGGTCAATGTCAACTATGAGGAAGCCCTGTCGGCCGAGTACCGTGTCATGAGTGCACCGACGCTGATTTTGTTTCAGAATGGAGAGCCTGTGGACAGGAAAAGCGGTATGCAGAAAAAGGAAGTGTTGACAGAATGGCTGGACCGTTATACTGGCGGTTGAAAAAACGGACCAGTATCATTGGATGCGCACAATCGCAGCCGCAAAGCGGCATGAATGATAATAATGATAAAGGAGCATGTGAAAAATGACAATTACAGTTTCAGGAGAAAAGAAAGAGGTAAAGGAAGGGCTGACACTTCCGGAATTAATCGAACTGGAAAAGGTAGAGACGCCGGAATATGTTACCGTGTCGATCAATGAGGAATTTGTATCGTCAGATGACAGATCATCCACCATACTCAAAGAAGGGGACAATGTAGAATTTCTTTATTTTATGGGAGGTGGATGCTGATGGCGCTGACAGATGAACAGCTTGAGCGCTACTCGCGCCATATTATTTTAAAGGAAGTAGGGGCAAAAGGGCAGAAAAAGCTGCTTGAGGCAAAAGTGCTGATTATCGGGGCAGGCGGACTTGGCGCGCCCGCGGCAATGTATCTGGCGGCGGCAGGAGTCGGAACCATCGGCATAGCGGACGCGGACGAAGTGGATTTATCGAACCTGCAAAGACAGATTATTCATGGCACAAAGGACGTGGGGAAAGCAAAGGTGAAATCGGCACAGGAAACAATTGCCTATATGAATCCTGACGTCAAGGTCAATACATACCGTACCTTTGTGTCGTCGGAAAATGTCCGGGAGCTGATTCGGGATTATGATTTCATCATCGACGGAACGGACAATTTTCCGGCAAAGTTTTTAATAAACGATGCCTGCGTCATGGAGAAAAAACCGTTTTCGCATGCCGGTATCATAAGGTTTAAGGGACAGCTGATGACCTATGTGCCGGGGGAGGGGCCGTGTTACCGCTGTGTGTTCAAAAATCCGCCGCCAAAGGATGCGGTGCCAACCTGCAGGCAGGCGGGCGTGATCGGCGCAATGGGCGGGGTAATCGGAAGCCTTCAGGCAATGGAGGCAGTAAAGTACATAATCGGGAAGGGACAGCTCCTGACAGGGTATCTGCTTACCTACGATGCGCTTACAATGGAATTCCACAAGATAAAGCTGCCAAAAGATACCCATAACTGTGCGGTCTGCGGCGACCACCCGACGATTACGGAGCTGGTGGACTATGAACAGGCAGCCTGCGACTTGAAATAAAGGAGTGCGGATATATGATGCTGCGGATGACGCAAAAGGATTATCAGAAGATTTTAAACCATGCGGTCAGCGAGCTGCCAAATGAGGCGTGCGGTCTGATTGCGGGAACGGTGGAGGACGGAGTGAAGGTTGTCAGGGAAGTGTACCTGCTGACAAATGTCGACGCCAGCAGGGAGCACTTCAGCATGAAACCCGAAGAGCAGCTGGCGGCAGTCAGGGATATCCGTGCAAAGGGATATGTGATGTTTGGAAACTGGCATTCGCACCCGGAATCGCCGTCCCGTCCTTCCGAGGAGGACAAGAGACTTGCCCATGACTCTGGGGCGGATTACCTGATTTTGTCTCTGCAGGACAAGGAGCATCCGGTGCTGAACGCGTTCCGGATTTTCAACCATACAGAGGTTTCACAGACAGAGATTTCGTATACAGAGATTTCATATACAGAGGTCTGACATATTTTACGTGGCATGATGCCTGTAACAGGAAGCCAAAGGCTAGACCGTTACAGGCATCATGCCATAGGAACAAGGAGTAAATACATGAAGATATCGACAAGGGGACGATATGCAATCAGGCTGATGCTGGATTTGGCGGTATATTATAATGGAGGTCCGGTATCACTTAAGGACATTGCAAAACGACAGAATGTGTCTGATAAGTATCTTGAACAGATTATTTCAGCCCTGCATAAGGCGGGGCTGGTCAAAAGCATCCGGGGCTCGCATGGCGGATATTGTCTCAGTTTTCCGCCATGCGAATATACGGCGGGACAGATTCTCAGGGTAGTGGAGGGAAATATGTCACCCATGGACTGCGTGGGGGAACAGGGAGTTGACTGTATTAACAAAAGCACCTGTGTGAGCTTTATTCTGTGGGAAAAGCTGGACAAGGCAATGAACGAGGTGCTGGAGGGCATCACGCTGGCAGACATGGCAGAGTGGCAGAACGAACTGATGACGGATCAGTATGTCATATAAAAAAGTTGCAATTTTGGCATTGGCATTATTCCGCTTTTGATAGCGAATTCGTTAGGATTTGTATTTATAAAAATAAAATTGAAGTTTATAAAATTTCTATTTCTGATTCCGAGCGTGATATGTTTCGTTATAGTGGTAAGCTATTGGATAAGATCATTGACGTAGGAGTAGAAAATTCCTGTTTGCGGCAAAATGAGTGCTGTCAGAAGCATTGGAAAGAATCTGGAAAGCAATACAGAAATAAAAGGAGAATGCAAAAATGAACGATAACAGATATGAATTAAACAAAGAATTAGCACAAATGTTAAAGGGCGGTGTCATTATGGATGTAACAACACCGGAGCAGGCAAAGATAGCGGAGGAAGCCGGAGCCTGTGCGGTCATGGCATTAGAGAGGATACCTGCAGACATCAGGGCAGCGGGCGGTGTTTCCCGCATGAGCGACCCGAAAATGATAAAAGGAATACAGGAAGCTGTTTCCATTCCCGTTATGGCGAAATGCAGGATTGGGCATTTTGCAGAAGCGCAGATTCTGGAAGCGATAGAGATTGATTATATTGACGAGAGTGAAGTTTTATCACCTGCGGATGATGTTTACCATATTGATAAAACCAGATTTAACGTTCCATTTGTGTGCGGGGCAAAGGATTTAGGCGAGGCATTGCGGAGAGTTAACGAAGGGGCATCCATGATCCGGACAAAGGGAGAACCGGGAACGGGGGATGTTGTGCAGGCGGTCCGCCATATGCGGAAAATGAATCAGGAAATTGCAAGGCTTACGTCCATGCGGGAGGATGAATTATTTCAGGCGGCAAAGGAGTTGGGGGTTTCTTATGACCTTTTACAATATGTCCATGAAAACAGCAGGCTGCCAGTTGTGAACTTTGCGGCGGGAGGCATTGCGACACCGGCAGATGCGGCGCTGATGATGCAGCTTGGGGCGGAAGGCGTATTTGTAGGCTCAGGCATTTTTAAATCAGGAGATCCAAAGAAACGTGCCGCAGCGATTGTAAAGGCAGTTACCAATTTTAATGATGCGACGCTTTTAGCAGAATTGTCCGAGGACCTGGGAGAAGCTATGGTGGGAATCAATGAGCAGGAAATAGGGCTTCTCATGGCTGAAAGGGGAAAATAGAAAATGAAAATAGCGGTATTGTCTGTACAGGGGGCATTTATTGAGCATGAAAAAATGCTCTCCCTGTTAGGCGTACAGAGTTTTGAAATACGTCAGAAAAGAGATTTGGAGCAGGAATTTGACGGATTGATCCTGCCGGGCGGGGAAAGTACGGTTATGGGTAAACTGTTAAAGGAACTGGATTTATTTGAACCATTGGAGAAAAAAATAAAAGAAGGACTTCCGGTACTGGGAACCTGTGCCGGATTGATTCTTTTGGCAGAAAAGCTCTCTAATGATGCAAATACATATTTTGGAACGCTTCCGGTTATTGTAAGACGGAATGCTTACGGAAGGCAGCTTGGCAGTTTTTATACGGAAGAAGAAGTAACCGGCGTGGGCAAAATCCCTATGGCATTTATACGGGCTCCTTTTGTAGAAAGTGCAGGGGCAGATACAGAAATTATTGCAAGGGTGGATGGAAATATCGTCGGGGTAAAATATCATAACCAGATCGGCGTTTCTTTTCATCCGGAGGTTACAGGATGTACCAGACTGCATGAATACTTTCTACGGACATGCCAGGTTCATTCCAAACCATAGCCAATATCTATTATGTGTAAAAGGAATAATCTATCACCATGATTACTGAAACTAAATGGTTATGCGAAACTCCGTTGACAGATACTTGTCAACGCCACTGTTCGGAGATTTTTGACAGTGGCGAAAATTGTTTAATTTAAGATGCTGTAGCCGCTGGAATGGCATAGGTTTGCAAAACCGAAGTTGCTGGTTCGAATCCAGCCAGCATCGGTAATGTCAGCATTTGAAAGATGTCAGCACGCAGGTGATCTGACACGGGGTAGAATGCAGATTACACATAAAATAATAAGAAAACAGGAGGTCATCATTATGGCGAATGAAGAGAACACAATCAAAGCCTTAGGAGAACAGATGTCCAAGACAGAAACGGCGAGCATTGAGGAAGCGTATATAGACAGGTTAAAGAAAAGGATGTTGTTATACTGGCACATTATTATGTGGATGGCGAAGTGCAGCGGATAGCAGACTATGTGGGAGATTCCTACTATTTGAGCAAGGCAGCCACGAAGGTTCCGCAGGGCACTATTTTATTTTTTCCTTTATGGGAAAGACAGAAAAAATCCTTAACCCGCAAAAAAGAGTGGTTATGGCAGATGACAGTGCGGATTGTCCGATGGCGCATATGATTGATCTTGAGAAAATCAGTGAGGTGCGGCATGCCTATAGGGATGTGACAGCCGTCTGCTATGTCAATTCAATCGCAGAGATCAAAGCTGCTTCTGACATCTATGTCACTTCTTTCAACGCATTGCGTGTGGTCAAAAATTTACCGGAAAAAAATATATTTTTCATACCCGATAATAATTTTGGAAAATATGTGGCATCACTGCTTCCCGAAAAGAATTTTATATTTCATGACGGCTTCTGCCATGTCCATAAAAGTATTACAAAAGAGAACGTTCTGAGGGCAAAGCAGGCGCACCCCGACGCTTTGGTACTAACCCATCCGGAGTGTACAGGGGATGTGATAGAGCTATCGGATTTTGTCGGGAGCACTTCAGAGATTATTCAGTATGTGTGTGGCAGCAGTCGGGAGAAATTTATTATCTGTACGGAAATGGGAATTTTCTTTGAATTGCAGGAAAAAAATCCCGGCAGGAAATTTTATTCCGCAGGACACAGGCAGTTTTGCCCCAATATGAAGAAAGTCACGATAGACAAGGTGGTTCGGGCATTGGAAAACCCATCTGGTTTTATAGAGCTGCCGGAGGATATCCGCCAGGCAGCAGCAAAGCCGTTGCGGAGGATGCTTGAGATAGGAGGATAAGGAAATCAGCCGCTGGGAACGTTTTCACACATTCCGTTTGAAATCTCCACCATAATCTTATATACTCAATCCATCAAACACAATCATGTGTTGGAAACAAATAACAGAGGTATAAGTTTGAAACAAAGAAGTAGAGGTTACCCAAGAACGATAGAGCATAGGAAATAAACCATCGTAAAAGGTGGATTTGAAAAGTAAATATAGACACAACACCTAATCAGGAAACAGGAACTCCATCATCTTTGATGATATATCCTCGTTGCTTAAGCAGATTAAGTGCCTGTGAAGTAGTCAAGACTTTTGATTCGTTCACAGGACGTTGTTCAAGAAAGCCTTCTGGTGTATAGGGTTTTAAATCTGTAAGTATGTGCCAGATAGCGGTCAGGAGCATACGACAGATGGCAATGACAGCTTTCTTGTGACCACGCCGTGCTTTTATACGCCGGTAGCGGTTAGTAATTTCAGGATGTTTCCTGGATTTGATTAAAGCATTTGCAACTTGCACCAAAACTGGTTTAAAATAAGAACCAGCACGGGAAATCCTAGTGGATTTGATTTTGCGGTTGCTTTGGTCATTACGGGGACAACATCCAGCCCATGAGACGAGGTTTTTAGCTGTGGGGAAGACAGACATATCACCTCCGATTTCAGAGAGCACCTGAATGGCAGTGATTGGGTTCTTATCGAATCCCGGTACGGTTCGGATAAGAGTAAGGGCCTCTTCGTATTTATCACTGAGACGAAAGATTTCCCGTTCTACTTCTGCTTTGTGCATTTCTAATTCATCGATGTGGTTAAGGCACTGCCTGAGTTTCACAGCCTGTTCTGCAGAGATTGCACCATCAACAGCGGCCTGTATTTCTTCGATTGGAGTTTTACATCTGACATCAACAAAAGGCGCCACATCAAAGGTTTCCCCGGGGTGTTGTAAAATCTGTTCTGTAATAGAACGGGAAGATTTGCCAAATACATCAGAAAAGACATCATCCAGTTTTAAGTTGGATACGGTAAGGCAGTTTTGGGCACGATTTTTTTCGCCGGTAATCATACAGGTGAGTTTATACCGGTATCTTACCAAATCCCTTAATTCACAGATGTCTGTGGGTGGAATAAAGGAAGGTTTCACCATTCCGCACATGTATAAGTCGCAAATCTATTTTGCATCCTTACAGTCTGTCTTATTGCCTTTTTGAGGCTTGGTATATTTGGGATGGGATAGAGTAACCCAGATGTTATTCTTCTCTAAAATATTAAAAACAGGGATCCAGTACTTGCCAGTTGATTCCATACAGACATCGGTACAGTCATATTTTGCAAGCCAGTCACACAACTCCTGCAAACCTTTGGAAAAGGAAGAAAAGCGAGCCTGCTTATACTCTGTACGGCTGTGAGAATCAGTAATACCGATACAGGCAAAGATCCATGTTTTGTGGACATCAAGTCCACAGCAGTTGTTTTTTAGAATTTTAAAAGACACAAAATAACCTCCTGATGATTTATTGGTATAAAACTGACAGTGACTGGTCATCCGGCAAAATCGAGTCGACTTTGGAAGAGATAAGTTTACGGGCTACGGTAATGCGCCAATCATTGATGCCTTAACGGATGACCGACGACATATAGTTATGCGGGGTCGCCGCTATACAGCCCCGCCACTCACCTCCACGTGTTCTGTAGTGTGTCAGTCTTATAAGAAGATAATAACAGAAGGAAGATAAATTAGGAAAGTGAAAGTTATCCAACACGTTTCATGACGCATTGGTGCCTTTCGCAGAAAGGCGGATTATAAATATGATACTTGTGAGTTAAAAGTTTGTACCACTAAGAAGCCAGAAAATCCCAAGGTTTGCGGTGACAAGGAAGTAATTTTGATTAGGCGGTATAGCCCCGATTACAAGGGCTGTACCGTCTTTTCTTGCGCTCAACGAGCGCATATTTTTTATGCGCCTTGCCGTTTCGGTTGCGTGACAGAAAGAAAATTGAGTTCACCTACAAAGTTGAAAACAATATCCACTTTCTGTACCCGTTTCCCGTCCACTTTTTCCGGCGCATGGACTATGATTTTCTTGATAAATTCATTGACGATTGCGGGGGTAAGTTCCTTTATCCCCACATATTTGCGGATAATCGCGGCGAAGCTGTCAAAGTCGCTTTTGTTCTGTTCGTAGGTATCGACTTCCTGCTGGTCTGCCTTGACCTTTTCTTCCAGTTCCCGCTGTTCCGCTTCATACTCTGCGGACAGCTTCAAAAACCTGTCGTGACTGATTGCGCCGCTTATATCGTCCTCATAAATCCGCTTGAAGATACGGTCAAGTTCCGCTATACGCTTCCTCGCCTGTCCGACTTCACGCTTCCTGCGTTTCATTTCCTTTTCCGTTTCAGCGGAGCGTTGCTGATACATCATTTCATGGAAAGCCATGATGTCATCAAAGAAAAGGGCGGTCACGTCAAATATCCTGCTCCATACTATCTGCTTCAACACTTCCTCGCGGATAAAGTGAGCCGTACAGCTTCCCGTATTGCTCTTGTACTTTGCACAGCGGTAATGGTCTTGTGAGCCGTTAAAACTTTTACAAGTAGCGAAGTGTAATTTACTCCCGCAATCCGCACAATATACCAAGCCGGAAAACAATCCCTGTCTATCCGCTTTTGTGGGGCGGCGTTTGTTCGCTCTTAGTTCCTGTATCCGTTCAAAAACAGCGTCCTCTACAATCGCTTCATGAGTATTATAGAAAATTGCCTGCTGTTCTTTTGTGGTTGGAATCCGCTTCTTTAATTTGTGGGATTTGGAATAGCTTTTGAAATTTACGGTATGTCCGCAATAGTCCATACGTTCCAAAATGCCGACAATCGTGCTGTCTTTCCAGTTGTACGGATTTTCGGGAAGTGCTTTCCCCTTTTTCTCGGCATAGTAGGCTTTGGCAGTCGGTACTTTATCTTCCTTGAGGATTTTTGCTATCTGCATAGGACCTTTCCCACCGATACATAAATCAAAAATGCGTTTCACCACAGCGGCGGCTTCCTCGTCTACAATCCATTGCTTTTT
>VSNR01000051.1 GCA_009774345.1 Lachnospiraceae bacterium
AGCAATGTCTTACCCCACATTTTTACCGGATAATTTCGTCCGGTTTTAATTTGAGGCTAAGCTCACGGATTCAGGTTTGTGATATAATCATCCGCCCCCAGTCCCAGTCCACGAAGGCGCGCACTGTCCTCATCCCGCGCCGATAAAAAGATCACTGGAAACCCGCTGCCCTTCAACCGCCTGAGCTGTTCCAATAAGGCAAAGCCGTCGCCGTCCGGCAGCATCACATCCAAAAGTACAAGCTGATACTCATTTTCCCGTGTGCACCGCAATGCCTCCTTGCAGTCCGCCGCCCTGTCTACCTGACGATAGCCCTCCTTCATGAGCAGTCCGCCCACCATTTCCAACAGCTCCGCCTCGTCGTCCACCAGCAGGATTCTGCACTCAAAACGCGTCATATGATACCACTTCCTTTCCTGTTTTTACTACGTTAAAAACAATCCTACCACGCGGTTCAAACAGCGTCAAGAACATACAGGACATCCATCGCCAGCAACGCACAAATTTAAGGTTCACATAAGGAACTGCAAACAGTGCGAAACTTTTGCTTGTGGCATAAGCGGTCTCAGGATATAATGATTACAATAGAAGCAAAAAAGGAGGAAGAAATTTATGGCGATCTGTCTGAACACAAAATCCGCCCTGATTTTATATCAGGAACTCTTAAACAGTGAGTACTTTGTGGATAAATCCGCAATGATTGAGCATATCAGCAAGCGTATACGAACCAACACGAAATATGTATGCATTACGAAGCCGCGGCGTTTTGGAAAAACATCCGTTCTAAATATGCTGGGGGCATATTATGGCAAGGCCTATGATGCTGCGGACTTGTTTGAAGGTTCTGCCATCAGCAAATGTGCGTCGTATACTGACCATTTAAACCAATATAATGTGATCAGCCTGTGCCTGAATGAAATTCCGCTTGACTGGAGTCGTTATGAGGATTATATTGCGCAGTTTAATAACGCAATCATCCATGATGTAAAAGAAAGCTACCCTGCGCTCAAGGACCAAACGTTTGAAAAAGCGTCTGACGCCCTCGCCGCAACAGGGGATTCGTTTATTTTCTTAATTGATGAGTGGGACTATATTTTCAGTCATGAACTGTACCCGGAGTATCAGGGTGCATTTTTGGAGTTTTTGCGAAATCTGCTCAAAGATAAATCTTATGTGGCGCTTGTGTATATGACAGGAGTTCTTCCAATTAAGAAATACAGTACGGGGTCGGCGTTAAATATGTTTAAAGAATATACAATGCTGAAAGATCCATTTTTTGAGGAATGTTTTGGATTTACTGAAAATGAGGTACAGATGCTCTGTGCAAAGCAGAGTGTACTGACAATGGACGAAATCCGCGAGTGGTATAACGGCTATCAGACGCGGGACGGGCAGCGGCTCTATAATCCCCGGTCTGTCGTTTGTGCTTTGGAAGATCAGACCTGTCAAAGCTACTGGACACGGACGGGAAAAATGGATGAGGTGCTTTTTTTCCTGAAATATAATATTGGCGAGGTGCGGGATGATGTGGTAAAGATGGTGAACGGCTCGTCGGTTTGGATTGATATTGAAAGAGAATTTAGCGCAGGGCAGGCACAGCTTTCTAACCGAAAGGATATTTATTCAGCAATGGTTATCTACGGTCTGCTCTCCTACAGCGATGGAGAGCTGCGCATTCCGAATAAAGAGCTTATGATTGAGTTTCAGAATGCGCTGGAAGATGACGATTTCGGCTACATTGCGGAGCTTGTGCGCAATTCAGGCGCGGTGCTCGAGGCGACCTTGCACCAAAAGGGGGAAATCGTGGCATCCTATCTCCACAACATTCACAACAGCGAACTTCCTATCTTGAAGTACAATGATGAAAACAGCCTCTCCTGTGTCGTAACGCTGGCATATCTTTCCGCAAGAAATAAATACAAGGTAGAGCGTGAGGAGAAAAGCGGCAAAGGATATGTAGACTTTATCTTTTATCCGAGACGCAGGAACCTGCCCGGTATTATTTTGGAATTAAAGGCTGACAGCACGCCCGAGACGGCGCTTGCGCAGATACGGGATAAGGAGTATTGTGAGAAGTTGAAAAAGGAGAATGTCACGCAAATTCTTGCTGTCGGCATTAATTATGACTCCAAGGCAAAAGAACATCAGTGTCTGATTGAGCCGCTTTAAAATTTAAGGCTCACATAAGGTACACATCAGATTATCTTAAACAAACCCTCCTATGATAGATCTATACTTAGGAACATATAGGAGGATCGTTTACTATGAATACGAACATTATTGAAACCCATGGTCTGACAAAAGGAGCTGGCAGCCAGCTGCGCGTAAACCATATCGACCTGTGCGTCCCGGAGGGCTGCGTCTATGGATTCCTTGGACCAAACGGCGCAGGCAAGACCACCACGCTCAAGCTCCTGCTCGGACTGCTCAAGCCCACAGAGGGCACCATCACTTTGCTGGGAAAAAAGATGACCAGCCAAAACCGCCTTGCCCTTCTAAAGCACACGGGCAGTCTGATTGAAAGCCCCAGCTTCTACGGCCATCTGACAGGACTTGAGAACCTGCAGATTATCGCCAAGCTGAAAAAAGTCCCCGCCGATGAGATTACCGCGGTGCTGAATACGGTGCGTCTATATGAACAGAAAGACAAAAAGGTCAAGCAGTATTCCCTTGGCATGAAACAGCGCCTTGGCATTGCGATGGCGCTGCTTGGCAATCCGCGCCTGCTGATTCTCGACGAACCGACAAACGGTCTGGACCCCGCCGGCATTCAGGAAATTCGGGAATTTATCAAAAATCTGCCCATCCTTCGCCAAATGACCGTAATCGTCTCAAGCCATCTATTAAGTGAAATGGAGCAGATGGCAGACCGGGTCGGCATTATCAACCATGGCTCCCTTGTTTTTCAGGGAACCATGGCAGCGCTCGAGGCACAGGGCGGCAGTCTGGAAGATGCTTTTCTGAAACTGACAGAAGGAGGTGAAAGTCTATGATGTGCTGTTTATCTCTTGAACTCAGAAAAACCAAACGGCGCGGCATCTGGCTGGTACTTGCAGCGCTGCTTCTAACCATCATCTTATGGGAAGGAAACAGCATGAACGATGCACGTTTTCTCAAATTTGGCTGGAAAATGATGCTCTATAATCTGCCGCTCCTGAATGCGGTGTTGATTCCGACAGGGATTGCGGTCTTTGCCAGCCGGATAATTGACATGGAGCACAAAGGCAATACATGGAAACTGCTCGAGACACTTGAAGGCAAATCTGAACTCTATCTCGCCAAAGTATTATATGGCTTGATTGCCATTCTGTGCTTTAGCATCGCCGAGTTGCTTCTTTGCGCAGCAATCGGACTTGTTGCAGGATTTGAAGGAATGCCGGATTTGTGGGCATATGGGCTGTTTTTTGTACAGACCTTTGTGATCACCTTCAACCTGTATCTGCTACAGATGCTCCTATCATTGATTTTTACCAATCAGGCAGTCGCTCTGTGCGCTGGACTGTGCGGGAGCATGGCAGGACTTTTTCTGATGTATGTGCCACAGTGGCCGTTTCTTAGAAATATCATTCCGTGGGGACACTACGGCGCGATGATGTTTGTCGGCATGGACTGGAATAAGGCGCAGGGCATCCAGGGATTTTATTATATGCAGCAGAAAAACGGTGCGCTCTTCTTTGTTATCGGATGGTTTTTATTCTTAATCATCGGCGGCTGGTTTGCCTTTCAAAAGATGGACACAGACGGCTTCCGCTTTGAATTGATGCATGGTACACAGTCCTCTAAACCTGTAACGCTTCCTGCTATGCCGGTTGAACTCCTGAAGGTAAAGCGCTCTCCCATCTGGCTTGCGTTCATCATCCTGCCGCTCATCTCCGCACTGATCGGCACCGGAAATTACCTGAACAATCTCGAGATTCTGACTGGCACATGGCATTCTCTCTGGACACAGCACGCCCTGTTTTTTTGTTACTTTTTCATGCCGCCGCTCGTCGGTGTCTATGCAAGTTATCTGTGGCGGCTAGAGCACAACGGCGCCAACTGGAACATGGTGCTGACTACGATCTCCATATGGCGGCTTGTTTTCAACAAGATCTGTCTATGCACTGTCATTACCTTCTTCACCCTTTGCTGGCTGTGTGTCCTCTACATCCTCTGCGGCTTGTCTGCAGGATTTACAGACCCGGTTCCAGCTGCGCTGGCTGAGTGGCTGGCATGCGGCGTTCTTGGCGGTACTGCGGTCTGTGCGGCGCAGTGTTTTCTCTCCCTTGTCATCCGAAGCTTCGCGGTTCCGATTGGCATGGCGCTCGCAGGAGGCATTGGCGGGCTCCTCTTTACTGCCAAAGGACTTTATTACCTGCTTCCGTACTCGCTTCTAAGCATGGGCATGCGTGCAAACAATCCTAATCTTCATGTGAATCTGGTGCAGTTTGCAGGCTGTTCTGTGTTGTTTATCGTGTCCTTTTACCTGCTGAGTGTATGGTATATCAAATGTCATGATGTCAGGACGCAGGCGTAAAACAACATCCTTTTGAATGCTGCTCAAATGGCAGCATTCAGTCTTTTAAGATTTTCTGCTCAATCCACACTGCTGCCGCATACAGCCCTCCGCCAAACAGTACTGCCGACAGCAGATCGCCGCAAATCTGTTTCACACCGATGATCATCAAGACCAACAGAATCAAAGGTGTTTCAAGGAGTCTCTTCCTGTCCATACCATCCCTCCTGTACAAATTTTTGATCGGACTTCATGAGCATCTCATGATATGCCTGATATGCCTTACTCAGTCTGCACATTGCTGGTATAAAGACTTCATTATAACCGCTTGTGCTGTTAAACTGCTTCAATGCCTGTTCCAGCCGAAATGCCATTGACGCCTGATATTCCGTTGATGCCTTATAGTTCATCCATGCCGCGATCTCTTCGCGGTGCTCCTCCAAAAAATGTTCGATATCACCAACTGCGCGCTTCACATTCGCATCCATCGTCTCGATGAGCGTCTCATCGTACACTGCCGTCAATTCACAATAATACGCCTGCAAATCTGCCGGAAGTTCAAATTGAACGCCGTCCAGAAAATCCAGAATCGTCTCAAATGCATCCTGCTGCTCCTGTGTCTCGACCGCTTCGTTTAAATAGGGCGCAAAGTGCTGGCAGATATAATTTCCATAGTAGCCCGGAAACGCATTTTTCAACCGCTCTAGGACAGACTGTTTGTTTTGGAGCTGCTGCAATTTTTCCTGCACACATGTCCAGTCCTGTGTTTTTGCAAGCTCTTGTAACAACTGCTGTCTCTCCTGCATGATGTCCATTTCCATGCGTTTCCGGTCTGAGATTTCTTGTAGTGCACCTTTTAAAAAGGCTTCTTTGCTGTCTTTTTCCAATAAAATCCTTTGAATCTCCGCCGTCGAAATCCCCAGCCCTCTCAGCACCGAGATCTTTTTCAGCCGTTCGACATCCTCATCAGAAAAATCACGGTATCCGTTTTCCTGCACTGAGGGCGCGACCAGCCCCTGCGCAACATAGTACGCCACCGCCTTTTTGGTCAAAGCACATGTTTTGCATACTTCATTGATAAGCACGCTGTTCACCTCCTATCTCAACGGTTCTTATACTATAGCATAAACCCACCCCCAAGGGGACAGTCAATACTTAGATTCTATATTCTTTAAAAACGTCAGGGAAATTTTATGAAATGCATGAAGAAAGACGATACTTAGTCTACTATTCGAACTCAACTCAAGTTTCAGAGATCTTTCGAACCAGAGAACATTTATCCCTTTTGTTGTTTTAAAATAAATGGTGTCATCTTCTCCATCAACTCTTTGGATAGACGATCCCCTTTTTCTCTTAAAAGCCTTTTTTGTTCTGCTTTCGCCCATTCTACAGCTTTTAACTGCTCTTCTAGCCGTTCACTTAAAATAATATGATCCTCCATAACTGCCTCCTTCCTAACAATTGTCATAATCAATCCCCACAAGATGAGAATGTTTTAAGAAATAATTTGCTGCTTTCTGCAACCCCTTCAAATCTCTTGCTTCATTATTTGAATGAACTGCCTGATTAAACAATTCAATCGCTTTCTCATAAACATATTTTTCCCCTTTTACAAGGTATGATATACTTCCGAGGTTCGTGACCACCACCATCATCTTAATGCATTCATACCTCAATAGGAATTGCACATCTGACAGAGAAAAATTAGATAAAGATGGATGGTTATGCAATACAATGATGATACATTCTTTTGCAGATGCTACTATGTGATATGAAGTTGTACTGCTTATTGGATCAACCTCATGCTCATTGCCCAATGCTACTCCAATATATTCCTCCGCATTTTGAATACGCTTCAAGCTGCTCATTTCATACGTTATCGCTACTTCATTAGAATCATTTTCATTTTTGGAAATGAGCAGTACATTTTTTGCCAGTTCCTGAATCGTATCATATTCATTTTCTGGTATATTTTTGTATTTAATTCTTGGTACTCTGCGGATGGCTTCATCTGTAATCATAATTTTGTGATCCCTTTTCTTTGCCATCTCTAAATTTTCCAGATTTTCATTCCTGTTACTCTGACTCAAACTATATTATCCCTCCTGCAACGGCTTCATAGAAATATCAATACCTTTCATCTGACTTCTAATCATTCATATAATGTATCTTCTTTCTTTTAAAATATTATATTACAAAAGTGCATTTTCCACAATTAGTTTTTGTGGATAGTGTAGCTTTACTCAGGGAATTTAAGTATTCTTCCGTTTGGAAATTTGATTGCTTTCCAAAATAAAGTTATGATATAATGCAGTCATGTACCCCATGCATTTCAACATTGTAATGCCAAAAATGCTGGAAAGGAGGTCCGAGCTGATGCAGCAGGAAATCACTTGGATTGAATGTGACGGCGGCCCGCATATTTTAATCGAACGTAAATATCTTAAACTCTGGAAAACTGCAAAACAAGAAGATTATGAAGAAACAGCTCAAATCAAAGAATACATTTTAGACGGATCAAGTTTTAGATTATTCCTATTCAAAAAACAATAACAAAGGAGTCCCCCTATGAAAATAGCCATCTTTTTCCCGGGTATCGGATACCACTGCGACAAGCCCCTGTTGTATTATGCAGATAAGCTCTGCCGCCAGTCCCAATACGAAACCCTCCGTTTATCTTACACCAATCTGAGCCGCTCTATCCCAGAAGCGTTTGAGCAGGCATACGCGCAGACCGAGGCGCAGTTAGCGCACGTCAACTGGAACACCTGCGGCGACATACTGTTTGTCTCTAAGAGCCTTGGAACGGCTGTCGCGGCAGCCTACGCAAAGCGCCATGGCATTTCCTGCCGCAATATCTACTACACACCGCTCGCAGAGACCTTTGACTTTGCGCCGCAGACAGGCATCGTGTTTCACGGGACAAGCGACCCTTGGGCACAAACCGCCATAATCGAAGAAAAGTGCCGGGAATCCTCCCTGCCGCTTCACGTGATTGAACGCACCAATCACTCTCTTGAACTGCCCCAAAATGCAGTCCTTGAAAACCTGCGCATCTTGGAGCGCGTGATGGCCTTCTCTGAAATGTACATCGCACACGGCATCTATTACAGGCTGCTCTGTGAAAAAGAACTCTGCCGCAGCTTGTTTGACGGATTTATCCGCCGCCAGCAGGTTGTAAAATGCTGGCGCAGGGAAAACGGTCAATGGACCATCAAAGACGCGCCGTTTATCGACGACTGGTCCGAGGAGGATTACAAGCTTCTCATCAAATGCCTGCAAAACACCATCCAGACAGGCGGTTTTGTCTATGGGGCATTCTGCGGCGGCACACTCAAAGGTTTTACCTCTGTCGAGGCCGCGTTTCTTGGCAGTGCGAAACAGTATCTTGACCTCTCCTGCATCCATGTGTCGCAAGATCTGCGCGGTCAGGGCATCGGCGCTGTTTTATTTCAGGAAGCCAGAAACTGGGCAAAGAAAAAAGGCGGAAAGAAGCTCTACATCTCCGCCCACTCTGCTGTCGAAACACAGGCATTTTATCAAAGGATGGGCTGCGTTGATGCCTTAGAGTACGACCAGCATCATGTCGAGGCAGAGCCGTTTGACCGCCAGTTAGAGTGTATTTTATAAGACATTAATACTGCTTTTTCTCTATCATTGCACAGGATATGCAGTAGGAAACACACACAAGCACCGCGCTAACTGCCGCCATCAGCAGCATGAGCATCCACAAATCCAGCCCCAATATGCTGCTGATGACGCTCATACCATCCGCTGATTCCCCGACCAGCGAGCCAATCGCCCCCAAGCCGCCTCCTATAATGCCAAAACTGACCAGTTTGAAAATCCTGCTCTTTTCCTGTCCAAATCGAATATACAAAGGATTTTCCACTGCGAGCAGCACAAGCGCAATCCCTATGGAAGTCACGGTTGCAGCAAAGTACTCCCACACTGCTGCTTCCCCTTTTGTTACCATGCCAGCCACACAGGCGGCAAACGTTATCACAATGGTTGGCACCATCATAAACAGAATGCCCAGCAGATACTTCGCACGCACATAATCCCTGCGCCGTATAGGCAGTGTGAAAAGATAGGCAGTACCATTTTCAAATTCATCATAACTGTATGTGCTCAGCGATATAAAGGTGCAGAACACTGCGGTATAAGCCGGAACAAAATAAAATTGCTCAATATTGACAGCCATAAATATGCCCCATACCGCCATAATGACAAAAAACAACTTCATCTGTGAAAATACCAATCGCAAATCCTTGATCATTAAACCTTTTATGGGTCTGCTCATTCCATATCCCTCCTGTCCAAACTGGTTTCACCGCTTGTGGTGAGCATCAGAATCACCTCATCAATGCTGCCTCTTTCGATCACGACAGATGGAAAATTATCCTGATAAAACTGCCGTTTGTCTGTCAGGCAGCTATAGCCAAAACGCTCCTTTTTCTGCCGAATCAGATAGCGTTGGTCGAGCTTGTCATACTGCTCAAATGTCACCTTCAATAATCCATATTCATTCAGCAGCACATCGGTGTCCTCGTGCAGCAGGATGCTGCCGTTCTCAATCATGTACACATCGTCACAGATGCCCTCTAGGTCGCTTGAAATATGGGAGCTGATGACAATGCTGTGCTCCCCGTCCTCCATATACTCCCGCAGAAGATTCAAAAGTTCATCCCGCGCCACGACATCAAGCCCCGCTGTCGGCTCATCGAGTATCAAAAGTCTGGCATTGTGCGAGAGCGCCGCGAGTATTTGCAGCTTTCTCTTCATGCCAGTGGAAAATTCTCTGATCTTCTTTTTCATCGGCAGCTCCATCCGCTCACAGTCCGCCATAAACTGCTTTCGTGAGAAGTCCGTATACAGGGTATCCAGCACAGGTATCAAATCTTTGATGCTCAGATATCCGCTGAATCCCGAATCTGCAAGCACCACGCCAATCTGCTCCCGGTCTTTGGCAGTGAGGCTTTTGGCAGTTTTCCCAAAGACTTCCACAGTTCCGCCGTCTGTATCTATTAATCCCAGCATCGTCTTAAATGCTGTACTTTTGCCGGCGCCGTTTCTTCCGATCAGGCCCGTCACCTGTCCTGCTGGGACCTGCATCGAGCAATCCAGCCGAAACTTGTCATATTGTTTGACTACCTTGTCCAATCGAATCATTGTCTGCACTTCCTCTCCATCAACTATTATGTATCCTCAAGCACGATTTCAAACAGTGCGCGGATTTCAGTCTCCTCCATGCCGCAGCTGCGCGCCTTGCGGATCGCCTGCTCAAACTCTGTCTCCACTTCTTTTTTCTTCTCCTCCAATAGCTGCGCCTGATTGGCGCTTGCCACATAGCTTCCCTTGCCATGCACTGTGATGACAAATCCCTCTGCCTCAAGCTGGTCATACGCCTTCTTGACCGTGAGTGCGCTGACTTTAATCTCTTTTGCCAGCGTTCTGACGGACGGCAGCAAAGTCTCTTCAATCAGCTCCCCCTGTATGATCTTCTCTTTGATCTGGCACACAATCTGCTCATACACAGGCTGCATGGATGTATGATTAACAATCACATTCATAGGCTTTTTACATCCTCTTGATCTGGCCGCATGGACCAGACACTCTTCTATTTGTTCATGAACGGTACTCAAAAACGTTCCATCGCGCTTTTGATACAAACAGTATATAACAGTATTTAACTATTGTCAACTGTTTTATACTGTTTATTCATTTTTCTATAAGATTCTCACAGATTCATCATAACTCATTCATCGTATTAAAGCATTTTAGACAATCTCTGGAAACGTAGTTGCAAAAAGCGGCGTAATATTTTATAATAAAGCTGATTGTGTCATAGAAAATCCCAAGAGCGTGTTTGGAAAATGCTTTCTGCCAAATGTGCGTCACAGTTTGCGTGATATTTGTGCCAAATGAAGGGCGCATAGCGGGCTATGTAACCTGAATTTGACGCAAATATCACGCAAAGTGGTGAATACGACGCTATGCGTCGTTATGCAGCTGGTAGGAATGATTTTTCAAATACGCTCTAAACCAAGGAAGGTAAACGAGATTATGATTTACGAGTTTGAGCCAAAAGAAGGATTCTATCTGGCTGCCGAACTTGAGAAGCACCGGAAGAAAAAACGCCATGACAAGCTCGTCATGAAATGTGATGAAGCGACAAACCAGCAGGTAAAGATTTATAAGAGTATGTATGTCCTGAACGGCAAAATCAATCAGATCTTATATGACGCCAAACATTACTATCTGGTGGTCAGCAACAATGACGTGACAGTATATCTCATTTACGATGCCTGCCGCATCGCGTACTGTCTGAGGACAGAGACGGACTGGAAGATCATAAGCGTGGAGTTTCTGCCGCCGGCGCGCCTGACAACAGAGCCACACAAAGATGATTCGGTCGGGCGCATAGTAGCTTCGACACTGACAACCATTGTGTCCTTCTGCTACACCCACGGGTTCTCTATGGTCTTTGACACGCGGCAAAATGGGCAGATTCCCAAGATCTTTACTGCGATCTTCAACAAAGAATTTACCACCACCAAATTTGAACCCGAGTCGCAGGTCCAGCAAAAGATCACTGCGCTGCTCATGAAGCAGGCCGTCCGAAAAGAATTTGTAGAACAGTATTTATTGCAGGTGCCAAGACGCACAATTAATTAGGGAAGAGCCAGCTTCCCTACTCGCGCGCCTGTCCTGTAGTTTATGCCGCCAAATATTTCTCAACCGACGCCAGCTTCACACAGAGCACAAACACTGCGCAAGCCTGCTTGAGTTCGTCCGGGGTTGGAAGCGTCGGCGCGATGCGGATGCTGGTGTCCGCCGGGTCCTTCATGTAAGGGAATGTTGAGCCAGCCGGTGTCATGACCACACCCGCCTCCTTGCAGAGCGCCACCACACGCTTTGCACAGCCTTCAAGGGTGTCAAACGCGATAAAGTATCCGCCAAGCGGTTTCAGCCAGTGTGCAATCTCAAGCCCGCCAAGCTCTCTGTCAAGACATTCTAAAACTGCCTCAAACTTCGGCTTTAAGAGCGCAGCATGTTTCTCCATATGCGCGTGGATGCCCGCCGCATTCTTGAAATACAGCACATGGCGCATCTGGTTGATCTTGTCAAATCCGATGGTCTGTAAGCTCACGGTCTTTTTTACCTCCGCAAGATTTGCCGGCGAAGTGATCAGTGCGCCTACACCAGCTCCCGGAAACGTCACCTTGGAGGTCGAGCACACCTGATAATACATGTCAGGATTTCCCGCCTTCTCACACTCGGTCACGATGTTGAGCATCTCGACTTTATTGTCCACATAAATATGATGGAATGCATAGGCATTGTCCCAATAGATTCTAAAATCGGGCGCCGCAGGCTTTAAGTTTGCAAATCTTCTGACAACCTCATCCGAATAGACCACGCCTGCCGGGTTGGTGTATTTGGGCACATTCCAGATTCCCTTTACCGCGGGGTCATTGTTGACATATTTTTCAACTAAATCCATATCTGGACCGTTCTCATCCATCGGAATATTGACCATCTCGATGCCAAACCCCTCTGTGATCGCAAAATGTCTGTCATAACCCGGTACAGGACACAGAAATTTTACCTTCTCCTGCTTACACCATGGCGTATTGCCGCCAATGCCGTGTACCATCGCCCTTGAAACCAGATCATACATAATACTTAAGCTGGAATTGCCAAATACCATCACATGATCCACCGGGCACTCCATCAGCTCCGCAAAAAGCTCCTTTGCCTCCTTGATACCATCAAATGCGCCGTAATTTCGTATGTCTACATTATCCAAGCCCTTGAATGCGGACTTGCTGTTCAGTACATCGAGCATGCCGACAGACAGATCAAGCTGGTCCGCCGCAGGCTTGCCGCGCGACATGTCAAGTTTGATATTAGACTCCTTTAATTTCTCATACTGTGCCTGAAGCTCCGTCTGAAGTGCACGCAATTCTTCCTTGCTTAAATCCTTGTATGCTTTCATTTTCCATAACCTCCATCATTCATATGCAGTTGCGCCTATGAAAATAATACTCTCTTGTAATGATTCCTTCCCTACTATATAACATCTATTCCCCATCTGTCAATAACTTGTATACGTGTATATCGGTATTTTTAAAGTCTTTGGCTCTTGTCATCCCTGTTTTCCCGTAGTATTATGATAAAGAAAAAACAAAAAATATGTTCAAAAAGGAGTGTACTGCTATGTCTAAATCCAAAACGACAATCATCCCCAAACAAGATCCCCCGCCCGCAATGCCTTCGGGACTGCAAATCCTGTATACCTTTGACGCCTTTGGGCACGACGGGCAACAGCTCACAGAAGCTTCTTTGAAAAAGTTAGTCCAAAAAGTACAAAAAGGAGAAAATGTTTCTGTCTATCTCTGTCCCAGTGACGATATGGAAACGGCGATCGAGGAAGAATATTTTCAGGTCGAGATCGACAACCGCTGGATTGCAATTCAGTATGTCGTAGAAGATACTTCACCGGACGGCTACTATTGCTCCTGCTTTGACCCGGATTTTCTCGATTCCGACGAGGAGTCTCCGATGGTGCCCGGCGACGGTCAGTCTGTCATTCTCAAGAAATACACCATGCATGACCCCGCACTTGCCGCCAAATGCGTTGAGTACTACGCGCGCACCGGCAAACTCTACCCGGGCATGGAATGGCTCAGACAGGAAGCATCCGCCACATAATACTGCGCCTGTGCATCCCACAGTTCGCGGTACTTGCCGTCCTTTTGCGCAAGCAGCGTGTCATGGCTTCCCTGCTGTACCAGACAACCTTTATGAAATACCAGAATCTCATCGCAGAAGCGGCAGGAGGAGAGGCGGTGGCTGATGTAGACTGCCGTCCTGTCCTCCACGATCTCATTTAACCGCGCATAGATCTCATACTCCGACAGCGGGTCAAGCGCCGCCGTGGGCTCGTCGAGTATCAGAAATGCCGAATCCCGATATAATGCCCTCGCGATCGCAAGCTTCTGCGCCTCGCCGCCAGACACCTCCACGCCCGCCTCGGACAAATCCTTGTACAGCACCGTATCCATCCCCTCTGCCATCGACGCCACGCGCTCCCAGACCCCAGCTTTGCGGCAGCAGCTTTGTACTTTATCCCGGTCATAGACACCGTCCGCCGCGATATTCTGCCCCACCGGGAACGCCAGCAGATGAAAATCCTGAAAAACCACCGAAAATATATGCATATACTCCTGATAATCATATTTGCTGATCTCAATGCCATTGAGTAAAATCTGCCCCTCCGTCGGCTCATACAGACGGCACAAGAGCTTGATAAAAGTCGTCTTGCCAGAACCGTTCTGCCCCACGATCGCCAGACGCTCTCCCACCTTGAACTTCAGAGAGATATTTTTCAGCGCAAAATCATCCGTGTTCGGATAGCAAAAGCTCACATTGCGAAATTCCACCTCATAATGCTGGTCTGCACGCTTTTCCACCGTGAGCGAGCCTTGATACATCTGATTGGGAATGTCCAAAAAAGAAAATTCCCGTTCCAGATAAAAGGCATTCACGCCCGCTTCTCCCACGATCTCAAGCACTTTTGCCAGCCCGCGCGACAGCGCTGTGACCGCACCGACATACTGGGTGACAGACCCCACGCCAAAAGCGCCGCCCCACGCCTTGAGGCACACGAAGAGATAGATCAGCCCGGTGAAGATCTTGGAAACCGCCGTTGACGCAGCACAGGCAAGCCCTGCCTTTCCTCTGGCATAGCGCGCCGCCTTGGACTTCGTTCCATAACTGTCCTGAATAGAATCAATCTGCTCAAAAAAGATGTCCTGACGGTACAGCCGTACATCCAAAGCCCGCTTTCCCTCTGACATGAGATTGCTCAGAAAGCCAAAAAAGCGGTTTGCCAGCGTGCACGCCTCGTCGCATTCAATCCAGCACTTTGTGCTGATCGTCTCCAGATAAGGCGATAACATGGTCACGCCGCCTAGAAGCACTGCAACCAGCGCAATGCAGGCTGGATGGTTGAGGATTGTAAGCCAGCCTGCCCCCGCCCGCACTGGCAGGCAAAACAGTGAGACAGAGAGCGCAATCCCGCCCATGAATTGAAACACCGCTTCCAAAAACTCCTGAAACTGCCAATAGACCATCCGCATACCAAAACTGCTCCACTGCGAGGTCTGCTGCACTGCATTTAACAGCTTGTGCGTGTCCGGGTTCTCCACATCCCTGAAATCCATCGAAATCAGCTTGTCAAAATGCCGTTTCCACTCATATAATTTCATGCAAAATCCATCGGACAACGCAGTGTTCCAACGAAAGACAAGCGCCTTCAACAGCAATAATACCGTCTCCGCCACAAGCAGCGTCACAATTTTCTGTATCAGAAGCTCCCGCTGCCTTGCCCCCGCCAGCTCATTTAAGATCTGTGCCGAAAACCAGAGTGTTATATAGGGAATGACCGCATTGAGCAAGGCATACAGCGCTGCCGAGCCAAACAGCGCCGGCTGTTCCCTGAACCACATGCAAACCGCCCTTTTTGTCAATCGAAACGCCCCTTTTTCTCTCATGCTTCCACCTCCCGGTAATATTTACTCTGTAGTTCAAAAAGTTCCGTGTAGCGCTTTCCATTTGCAAGCAGTTCCTCATGCGTCCCCTCCTCCGCAATCCTCCCGTCCTCTATCAGCAGAATCCGGTCGCAGAAGCGTGTGGACGCCAGCCGGTGCGAGATAAACACTGCACTTTTTTTGCGGGTCAGCTCATGGTATTGCTCATAAATATCACGCTCTGCAATCGGGTCGAGCGCGGCAGTCGGCTCATCCAATATCACAATCGGGCTGTCCTTATACAAAAGCCGCGCAATCATCAGCCTTTGCAGCTCCCCGCCGGAAAGCTCTGCCGCCTCTGTGTAGACATTTCTGTCGAGCAGTGTCTCATACGCCTGCGGCAGCGACTCAATTTTTTGTCTGAGTCCTGCCTTGTCAATGCAGTCCTGAACCTTTTTTTGATCTATATGTTCGATATTTTGCGCCACATTTGCCGCCACTGTCGCCGGAATGAGCGAAAAATCCTGAAAAACACCCGCAATCAGACGATAGTAATCCCTTCTGTTATACACCCTGATATTGACGCCGTTCAACAGCACTTCCCCCTCATCCGGGTCATAAAAACCGCAGATGAGCTTCACCAGCGTCGTCTTGCCCGCTCCATTCAACCCCACGACGGCAAGCTTTTCCCCCTGACGTATCGTGAGATTCAGATGGGAAAAAATTGGTTTCGGCGCCTCAGACTCTGCCCCCTGATAGCCAAATGTCACATCGCGCAGCTCGATGGTGTACGACTGGTTTGGCTCCTGCTCAAGCGGCGTGCCCTCCTCCATGCAAAAAATCTCCCTGTAATCCAGAAATTCCCGCACCGCATCAAGCTCCAGCCCCTGCCTGTGCAGGGTGGACAGCATTTCCATAATCCCGCAGATCCATGCTGTAAACCCGCTGACCGCCGAAAAGTATAACAAAAATTCTGCGGCGCCGATTCTCCCGCCCAGCACCAGATACAGCAGATTTGCATACGCAATGCCGTTTCGCAGAACACCCAGTGCCAGATTGATCAAATCCGCCACAAAATACCGCTTTTCCCTGCGCGCGCCAAAGTCAAGATAGAGCCGGATATACTTTTCATAAATCCCGCGCATCCACTCCTGCATGCCAAAAATGCGAAGCTCCTTTGCCAGCGCACGGTTCTGTACGCAATCCTGCACGTATTTTATCTTTTTGGCCAGCTCCTCCTCTTCCCTGCGGTGACGGTGATTCCATTCATTGACGCGGTAATTGACCACATAGCCCAAAACTGCTGTGACAATGGTCGCAAGAATCACTGCCGCATCCACCCTTTTTAGCAGCATGATATAAATAACAAACCCCAGACTATTTAGAATCAGCCCGGAAAAGGTATTCCAGACTGCCTCCGCCGCCTTACAGTTGTCATTCAGTGCGTCTTGTGCCTTGCTTAACAGATTGCGGAATGCCTCACTTTCATGCAATGGATAAGAGCACGTACTCATCTTGCACCTTACCTTTTTCAGAATTGCATCGCGCACTTCGATTCTGCCAAACATCAGATTTCGTCTGATATAAGTCTGTAGCGCACTGGCAGCCGTGACCGCGGCGGTAAAGATCAAAATCGTATACAACAGTCTGCACAGCGTGTCCTGCCGTTCCAGACTGCGCAGTATGGATGGCGCCACATACAGCTCCACGACAGCCACCGCCACCGCAGCCAGCCCGTCAAGCACCGCGAGCACAATCACACTCGGCGCGGTGTGCTTCGCCTCACGCAGCATAAAAAGTACATTGCTAAGCACGCCATATTTTTTTCGTTCCACGAAATGATTCCTATGATTCATCGCAAAAATCTGCCTCCTTTTGAGCATGTTTGAAAAATCTTTCCCACATCATAACACCAAAAAATCCCCAGAGGGGTCATCTGGGGACGAAAGAGCACATTAGGGGGATAAAATGTATAGAAATCTGTCTCACTGTGGGAGTAGAATCTCCGTTGTAAAGGCGCCATCCTCACTGTTTCTGCTAATATAGCCCTGATAGCGCTCAATAATCGTGTCAATCCGCACCAGCCCGTAGCCGTGGCCTTTTCCCTTGGAGGTCAGAAAGCGGCCGTTTTCCTTGTGCTGCTTCTTTAGTGCGGTTTTGTTGGTAAAAGACATATAGAGCTGCGTGTTCTTCATATCCATGTAGACGCGAATCATGCGTTCCTCCTTGGGTAGCGCCATGCTCGCCTCGATGGCATTGTCAAACAGGTTTCCAATAATGATACACAGATCAATCTCCGCAGTGGTCAGCGCCACCGCCACATGGGCGTCCGCTGTCACGGCAATCTCCTTTGACTTTGCCAGCGAGATCTTGCTGTTTAATATCACATCTGTCATTTTATTGCCAGTTTTGAGCGCCAAATCCACCGTGTCAAGGTCGCTGCCCAGCTCATCCAGATAGCGTCTGATATCGTCGAGCGCGCCCATGTCCGCATAGCTTTTGAGCACTTGGATATGATTCCGGTAATCATGGCGCCATCCGCGCATCTTGCGGTACATATTTTCGACCTCTGCATAGTGTGTTGCCAGCAGCTCACTCTGATACGCTGCGATGCGCTTATCTATCATTTTATCAAGAAACATATCCTCGGCTCCCTCTTTAAAAATATTGAATCATCGCGCGGTTGATCTCGTCATACAATCCCCGCGAGAGCGGCACCTGCGCCCCGTCCTTTAACACTACCTGCGACTTCGTGATTTTCCTGACATACCGCAGATTCACGATATACGACCGCCCCGTCCGAAAAAAACACGCGTCCAGCTCCTGTTCCAGCTCGTGAAGCGTTCTTTTGACAGTGTACGCCTCCTCCGCGTGAATCGTCACATAATTGCGCCGCACCTCAAGATAGCGGATCTCACTGATAAGAACACGCATGCTGCCGTCCGCCGTCTGCAAAAACAGCGCTTTCTCACGGTCTTTCAGCCGCTGCATAGCGCGCTCAAGCACACTGCCAATTTTTGCCTCTGTGACAGGCTTTAGCAGATAATGCAGCGCCTCCACATCATAGCCATCTGCGATATACTCCATATACCCCGTGACAAATACGATCTGGATAGCATGGTCGTTCTTTCGCAGTTTTGCCGCCAGCTCCACGCCGTTCATGCCGTCTGGCTTCATCTCAATATCCAGAAACAGCATGTCATAACATTGGTTGTCCTCATATTGAAACCAAAATGCCTCCGCAGAGGGGAACTGCTCGATCTCCACCATGACTGCGCGCGCCTGCGCACTTTTTTTAATGGCATCTGATACATAGTCTGCATCCGCCGGATTGTCATCGCAGACTGCTATTTTGTACATGGCATGGGTTCTCTCCTTTTTTATTTATGATTTTTTATTATAGGTTCTATTGAAAACATTGTCAAATAAAAGTATTGGCCTTTACACCTCATCATCAATCAGCTATAATGAGTGTATCAATACTCAAAAATAAATTTTACCTGATAAAAAGGTGGTGAAAGAATGGTAGAAGAAATGTCAAAAGAAGAAATTATGAAAAACGCTATGGATGACTTTTACAGTATACAAGAATATATGCTTCTAGCCAGAAAAGAAAATGCGACAGAAACTTATGCCAGCTTGAAAAAACGCTATCGCTATTTGAAGGCGCTACTCAATAATCTGGGGGTAAATCTCACTGAAATCGACGAAATCAAGGAATAACTAAAACCGCCGTTATCATCAGAAGGATAACGGCGGTTCTGTCTCATCCCACATTTTTTGTTTCCAGATACTGTATAAACTCCTCCTCTGGCAGCGGCTTTGAGAAGTAATACCCCTGTATGTGGCTGATACCCAGCTCCTCCATCGTCTCAAGCTGCTCTGCCGTCTCGATGCCCTCCGACACGATTTCGAGGTTCATCCCATGAATCATGTGGATTGCCGCCTCCATGACGTACCGCGCTTTCCCGTTTTCAAAATAAGAGTTCGTCATGCTCCTGTCGAATTTGACGATATCCACAGGCATGTCCACAATATAGTTCAGATTCGACTGCCCGGTGCCAAAATCATCCAGAGAAAACTTCACGCCGTACTCCATCAGCTCCTCCATATTGCCAAGCAGTGTCTTTTTGGCATTGGTCGATGCCGACTCCGTGATTTCAAGATTGATTTTATTTGGCGACACCTCGTACTTTTTCATAATGCGGATATAATCCTGCGCCAAATCTTCATAGGAGCACTGCACCACCGAGAGATTCACTTCTATGTAGTGCAATCCATACTGTTCTAGCGGGTATCTCCTGATAAACTGGCAAACCTTCTCAAACACGATTTCACCAAGCCTTAAAATCATGCCGCTCTTCTCCGCAATCTCGATAAAGACCCCCGGCGGTACGATCTTGCCCTCCTTGTCACGAATCCGCACCAACGCCTCCGCCGAGGTAATGCGCTGCTCGCTCGTCGAATAAATTGGCTGGTAAAAAACCTCCACGCGGTCATACTCGATCGCTTCCATAATAAGCTGCTCCGTCTCACACTCTCTGTCCATCTGCTCTACGCGGTCTTTTTCGATACGAAGAAAGTCCGTCTCTGAAAAGGTCATGGCATTCTGCCGCACATAGCGGATAAAATACAACAGATTTTCAACAGAATCTACAACATTGGCATGGGGCAGATACAGCCAGTACGGATGTACCATACTCGCATCATTCTCTCCCCACCCCAAACGAAAACGGTTTCGAAGCCGCTGAACTCCCTCCTCCGCCGTGTCAAAGTCTGCAAACAGCACGAAATACTCATCCTCTGCATTTTTAAAGACAAGCGCATCCGGTATTTTTAACAGATACTCAATAATATCCATCCACGCAAGCGCCCGTTTCTCCATCTGCACATTCTGATAAGCACTGTTTCCAAAGAGCAGCACCAGCACAGGGAAATCCTGTTCTTTGACATAAAACTGCTTGGCATACTGATACAGCGCCCCGCTGTTAAAAAGCCCTGTGTTCCTGTCAAGATTCGTCTCTGGATTTTCGAGCTTGAGATAGAGTACCATAATTCCGATGGAACCCGCGTATCCCACAATCAGAATATCCGTGTACATAAACTGAATCTGTGACGCCACTATCCAGACCAGCAGCCAGATACAGACTGCCTCGCGCCGTCTGGGATTGATCTTTGCCTTTTCCTTGCGCAGCAGATAAAAGATTCTCACAAAAAAGAGGAGCGCTACGCCATACGTCACATACACACTGGGGCCATAGGTATAATCCACCTTTGTCCCATCCGCGCTGTACTGATAATAAAGCGGCGCCGCGTATGTGCCGAGAACCCCTGCTGCGGTCAGGACCAGATACTTGCGCATCTGCCGCCGGTAAACCTCCTGCTTCGCATATATATCAACGCACATATAAGACAATGCGCTGAGCGCCACCCCGAGCAAAGAGACCAGATAGGTCTTTGCCACAAACCTTGCAAACGTCTCCGACAGCACATGCCGGTATTCGATCACGCCAATCGAGAAAACGTCCAGTAAAATACAGGCAAAAGTCGCCCCGTAAACCCCCAGAAATGCCCACTGGGTTTTCAGGGCAATCCGTTTCTGGCGTATGTAAAAATAAAATAGCACCATCATTAAGACAATACCGCAACATTGTATCTGGATTTGCATCGTTTCGTCCTTTCGTATCCTGCTCTTGATAACTTAATTCTCTTCTATTATATTCCACTCTCCCCTTAAACGCAAGCTGTACTATTTTAACAAATCATAGAGCGCTATTTCATCCTTTTGTACCTTTGACACACGCCGGTATTCATGCAATGCCCTTTTGAGTACATTGATATCAGCAAAATACTTTTGAATAAAATCATAGCTTTTGACATCCTTATATCTCAATGTACTTTTACAGTAAACACTGGGTTTCTCTCCTGAATTTTTAAATTCTTTGTATTTCCCTTCATTATAAATGATCAAAATCTCAATTTCAGGAGCCGTGACCACATTGATTACATCAATCTTAGACTGATAGATCGTACTCAGTTTAAAATTCTCTCTGCGTGAATCCAATATCCTATAAACAGTAATTTTTTCCCGAAACCCTTTCCTTAGATATTTATCCTCAAATTCTTTGGCACTTCTGCAACGCAGTACTTCCTCCTCAAGAAGCTGTTCTCTGTCAAAGACAAGCATATGATTATCCAGCAACAAATCAATAATTGCCCGTTCCGCACCACCTTCGCAAATACATGCTACGTATTTTGCCATCCTTAAAGCTCCTTCCTCACCTCTGATGTCATCAGAACCTTTTTTAAGGCTATATAAGTCTCATATTCTGGAACAGTTCCTTCAAGGAAATCACTGTCATATACCTCACTCTTTTTCACATCATTTCGCTTTAATAACCCAGATAAATTCGCAGCGCCAATTCCTTGTACATTTTTAACAATATAAATCATATCATTCCTGTCAAAATGATCAAGCAGTTCTGAATAGTGCGTTGAAAATATTAGTGTCCCACCATTCTTATTTACCCTTTTATCGAGAAAAAAACGAATTAATGTTGCCACAATCTCCTTATTAAAATGATTCTCCAATTCATCAACAATTAAATATCCGCCTTCCCAAAAAGCCAAAAATGCTCTTATAAACACGCCCAGACCTTTAATTGTACCTGATGACAGGTATCGGTTTAACTCCTCTGGATGCTTTAACCTGATCTCCTCTTTACCGCCAAATTTTAGTTGAATATCCACTTCCTTTCCATCTTTCCTGCAATTCAGAAACTCAATACTAGGATCGAAAAAAGTCAAAATCTCCCTAGGATAATTTCCCAAAGCATTTAATATATTATAATCAGTTAAGTTTGACATATCATAGAGGAAAAATTTCGTGTCAAGCTGTTTATTCAAAGCGATCATGATACTCACATCACTTGGTAAGAACTTTTCATTTCGGTCCCGTTTTATGAATAAATCCGACGTGTTGAAATCAAATATGCCTTTTTTGGTTTTTACCTTTTGAATCTTTTTCTCCCACAGCGTTTCATCCTCTATAATAAGACGCTCACCTGCATCTAACACAGCAGGCATTTTCTTGATAAGAGTCTCTAATTTGTATATGGTATCATCATGGTAAAAGTAAGATGTAAATAATACAGTTTGCTGCACCCCTAAATCATCTAAAATCTCCTTAAAGCAAATATTGTTCAAAGGCTGACTGCCCAGCAGTTCTATTGCAAAAGAAACTGCCTTCAATATCGTCGTTTTACCAGATGCATTGATACCAATAAAAGCAAGCACTGGATTGGTATAAATATTGGAAAATGCGCGATGTAACTGTTCCATATCTTTCTCATCTACTCGTTGTTTCGCCACAAAATCTATACACAATTCCTCTTTAAAATTAGGTAATCCTCTCATTGTGAGTTTTAATATTTTCATACTGGTCTCCTGAATTATTCTCAATAGTTCTGTTGTTTTATATTAATTATAACGAATTATTGTCAATTATTCAATGATTATTCCCGTTTTATACGTTTTTATATTTTTCCCACCTAAAAGAACTCCCCTAGTATAAAACCGCCCCTTAATCCAACAGCTTATCATACGTCGTATCCAGTGAATCCTTGATCGCCCTTAGCTGCTGTAGCTGGACATGCTGTACACCCCGCTCAATTTTGCCAAGGCATTCTCTTGTAATAGGAATGCCTTGCAGATTCATCATCCTGACCAGTTCAATCTGTCCGATTCCCTTTGACAACCTGAGCCTGCGAATGTTGAGGCCAATTGTCCCATATGTATCCTGCTTTATCTTTTGTTCCACAATACCACACCTTTCCATATTCATTATGAATAAAAAATAGGAGCCAAAATCGGTCCATTTTTTATTTATTTTATGAAATAATTGTGATATAATGGGACTAAAAGCAGTCCATTTGTGAAAATATCAGCAACTTGATACCGTCAAAATGACGGCAAAGTTTTTGTTGACGGCATAGCAACGGCAGACTATAATAAATGAAACAGGAGAGTGAATATAAAGAAATGGGGAAAACGATGAAACATATGGTATATATCAGTGACGAAGAACGCGAAAAATGCCGCAAAGTCAAGGAGGCATTTGCAGAACTTGAAGATGAAGATATTGATATTATGGTAGCTGACGCCGGGCGGTACGGCTATGTGCGCCTGATGTATTATAATGAGATTTACGGTTTTGACGAAGCGTACTGTTACACGGAAAGCCTTGCACTTTTTAATGACTTGTGGACCGACTGGCTCAATGCACAGCTCTTTAAGATTGCACTCGAGGATGAGCCGCTGATGGATTTGGATTATGAGGATATTTTCAAGGCACTGCCCATAGAAAAGCAGCAGGCATTAATGCGCAGACGGCAGGAGTTTGCAGAGCAGTCAGGAATCAGTGTTTCCTGAACCGCTCACTTTGCCCCTCCATAATATGTTTCCCTCTCTCTTTCAAAAGTATCTTTTCCTTCACTCATATGTGCGCGGCCTGCACACCAATACCACTGTCACCAGCGCGCCCAGCACGACAATCACCACTGCCGCCGACATAAGCGGCAACACAGAGCTTCCTTGATACGCGGCTGAATTGATATCAAAAATCTCAACATTCACATCTGCGAGCTTTAGCTCTGTCTGAGCATCTGCCGCGACTGCCGCCACACTGCCGCCAAGTGATTCCACCAAATCCTTGTCTGCCTGTAGCTGGTCCATCAGCACCGTGCCGTCCGCAAGACGGAAGCTCACGCGGGACAACTCGATGTTCGCAGTATCAGAAACCGTATTCCACCACGACCCATATCCAAAATACAGCGCCTCCGCTCCTGAAAGCCATGTCAGAACGCCGCTAAAATCAGAGTCCGGCGTAAAATCACCGTCCGCCGCCTGCGGATTATCCAGAATCGTCTGGTCATAGCACAGCACATCATCCGCATAGACTGCGAATCCCTCCGGCAGCAGCTCAATGCGAATCAGCGCGCCATCCTTGATATAATCCGTAACGATATTATAACTCATACTTCGCATACTAAAAACAGGCATATCATTGGAAGCTATGCCACCTTGGGTATCTGAAAACGGTTT
>VSNR01000052.1 GCA_009774345.1 Lachnospiraceae bacterium
GGGATGCTCTGTATCTTGAAAAACTGGGCGTAATTCTTAGCTGATTATTTGAGTATACATTATACGACTTTTAGGTTTGTATCTTCGATGGCTATTGAATCCATTTTCCTTTGGGTTTCTATATTTAATTTTGACTCTGTGTTTGTCTTCTTGATTGGTGTTGAAGAACGCTTTATATAGTATGAATACTGTAGCATAACCCTATGAAATCTTCAATGCCCAGAGCTGTCCAATAAATAATTTGCTTTTTGGACAACTCTGGGCATTGAACTTATGACTGTAATGCGGTTTAATATAAATGTCTGAACGATACCTATAATTCTAAATACGGAGCTGTTCCTGAGAAACCTGTGAGACTGGCTAATTTATACTATCCATCTACCACATTGGAGTATCTTAAAACACAATCCTTTTCGTCAGCAGGATTCTCCAATCGCCGTTGTAATTTATTACTTACGTGACTGAATTACTATGAGTAACCTACCTATGAGTATGTATACCGAGGCTGGTTGAAGCGTTCCTTCAGTGCAGTTCCTACCAAAAAACTATATTTTAAAGAAAGAAGGATTTACCTATGAAAAAATTAATGAATTTGTCTTTATCACTTGCATTGGCATTGACACTGTGTACTGCGGCTGCTCCTGTTGTTGACTTTGGTGGGGAAGAGGTTACTGAGGAAGAAGGAATTTCGCCGTTAAGTGATATGGAGCCGGACTTAGAACTTCATTTTTAGTTTCATTTTTATAATAGAAATATTCATAATACTATAAATTTTTAAGTCTGTTTATTACCGTTTTCTCTTGAGCAGTATTCTTATTCATCTGACATAATGCAATACACTTATGTAAACAATACTTTTCTTGATATCCCTCAAATATAGGGATATTTTTCTTCTTACACTCTCCATTATTCCAAGTAATACTATATAAGTTCAGAACTAGCGCGTTCATTCTATAACAATAAATGCATTCTTTCATAGTCTTTAAACTAATTGCATTTGATATATCATATTGCCCCATACTTCCATATGTATTTGCAACATTTGTCATGATAATCTCCCATAACGAAATATGTTCTATTATCCCATCATCTTGTTCCAATTGTTTACACAAATCCATCAACACACTAAATGCAGAATTTATACTTTTCTCTTTGGCATAAACAGCAATATTAAGCAAACACATAACTTCTGCATTAGTCAAATACTTTTCTTCACTCTTTAACGCTACATTATATGGC
This sequence comes from Lachnospiraceae bacterium, assembly GCA_009774345.1. Lineage (GTDB taxonomy): Bacteria > Bacillota > Clostridia > Lachnospirales > Lachnospiraceae > COE1. Next base: position 1,240 of record VSNR01000052.1, read on the forward strand.
AATGTATATTCCAAGACACTCTTCAATTGATCAATAGTATCCTCCTTCGCATACTTTCTATAACCAATATTCATGTGAATCTCAATTCTATCTTTAAACTGTTTATTTATAGGATTATCCATACAAATATACTTTTCTAATTCAACAAGTAGCACTTCTACTGACACAAAATCACGTTTATTTACACACCTTACAATCTCATCAATAATCGTAAACGCCCTAACATCATCTGTAGCAACTTGTAGTCTCTGATACTCCCCAGACAAGTTCATCTTCTCAAACAACCGTCTCACGACCGCGAGTTGTGGTTTGGTCTTATTGGCCTCGAGCCTGCCGATGGTCTTTTCCGAGCATACGCCTTCACAGAGTTTCTTCTTGGTAAGTCCCAGCATTTCGCGCCTTCTCCTGATTACATCACTGATGCAATAGGCTTCTTTCTGTTGATACAGATAGCAGGAGCTCTCCATTCTCCTGTGTGTTTCGCAGAGATTGTGTACAAAGTCCAGCGCATCCAGCCAATCTGCCGTCGTTTTCACAATATTTTCCAACGTCTGTCTGATGATTGCGCCTTTGCTGTCTCCAACCTGATGTAACAGCTTTGTCATTCCCTCTTTCTTGATTTCCAGAAGTTCCCATAGATAGTACATTCTTCCTGCTGTGCGCAGTTGTTCAATCCCATCATTGCAGAGTCTCAGGGTCCGCGTCCAGTCCCGCTCTGCTTCTGGCGTGCTGATATACAGGTAATAAACCACTTTAGGATAAATTTTGACATAGCTGTATATGTCAAACATATCACTTTTGATGTACGTCAGGATTTCTTCACAGCGCGATGCCAGTCTCTCCGGGTGGCAGTATCTCTCATATTCCAGTATCATATCCAGCTCCTGCACAGAAAGGCAGAGTTCGCCCACCGCACGGCAGTCAATATCTGGGACTGTCAGTTTGACCGCTTCCTCGCAGAGCCGCGCAATCCGCTCATGCGCCTCATTCTGCTTCTGCATAATCTGCGCTCTCATAACCAGACTGAACTGCATCCCTAATTTGTCTGTCTCGCCGGCCTCATCGTAATATTTCAATAAATTTTCCGCCGCCTCATAATTGGACTTTTCAATGGCATTGACAATTCCCTGTTTTCTCTTCCACACGAGATAATCCTCTTGAAAGAGAAAGTTCTCATAGCCATCACTACAGACGCCAAGCCTTGCCAGAATCCTGTCGCGAAGTTCTTTATCTGGATATCTTTCTCCTCTTTCAATTCTGCCTATCATACTAAAAGAACAGATGCCCTTGCACAAATCCTCCAACGTAATATGCTGTATCTCACGCGCCTTCCTCACAAGCGTCGGAAAATCCCACAAATCCAATGCCTGCAATTCATAGTGTTTTTTACTGATTCCCATCTCATTCATTTCCTTTACTTCACATCCCGTCTTTGGTATGGCGCGTCTGTGCACCCCTTTCATTCTACTATGTAATTTGGTTTACTGTGTATCATAAATGGCCGTAACACAAAAGCTTGCTTATAAGTATGATACCTATAAAGCAAGCTCCTGTCAAATGTTATATTACTTCTTATTTTACAAATACTTCTTTAAAATTTCCACCTTGTCCAGCTTTTCCCAAGGAAGATCAAGGTCGTTGCGTCCAAAATGTCCATACGCTGCGGTCTGCTTGTAGATGGGTCTTCTGAGATCCAGCATCTCAATGATTCCAGCCGGACGCAGATCAAAATTCTCGCGCACGATCTCCACCAGCTTCTCACTGTCAAGTTTGCCTGTGCCAAACGTATCCACATTGATAGAAGTAGGCTGCGCCACGCCGATTGCATACGACAACTGAATCTCGCACTTGTCTGCAAGACCTGCTGCCACGAGGTTTTTGGCTACATATCTGGCTGCGTAGGCACCGCTTCTGTCCACCTTGGTGCAGTCCTTTCCAGAGAATGCACCGCCGCCGTGACGCGCATATCCGCCGTATGTATCTACGATAATCTTCCGGCCTGTCAGACCTGCGTCCCCATGCGGTCCGCCGATGACAAAGCGCCCTGTGGGATTGATGAAAAACTTGGTATCCGCATCAACTAATTCCTGCGGGAGAATCACATCAAACACGTGCTTCTTAATATCTGTATGAATCTGCTCCTGTGTCACATCCTCATCATGCTGTGTGGAGAGCACGACTGCCTCAAGGCGCTTTGGCTTGCCATTCTCATCATACTCTACCGATACCTGTGTCTTTCCGTCCGGTCTCAAATATTTTAATGTGCCATCCTTGCGCACCTTGGTAAGCTGCAATGCAAGCTTGTGTGCAAGTGAAATCGGATACGGCATATACTCCTCTGTCTCGTTGGTCGCATAGCCAAACATCATGCCCTGATCGCCGGCGCCAATCGCCTCAATCTCGGCATCACTCATCTGCTTTGCCTCGAGTGCCTTGTCCACGCCCATCGCGATATCGCCAGACTGCTCATCAATCGCTGTAAACACCGCACAGGTGTTTCCATCAAAGCCGTATGCAGATTTGTCATATCCGATTTCTTTGACTGTATCGCGCACAATCTTTGGAATGTCCACATATGCCTTTGTTGTAATCTCTCCTGTTACAAGTACAAAACCTGTACAGGTCGCTGTCTCACAGGCAACGCGGCTCATGGGGTCCTGCTCCATCAGCGCATCAAGGATGGCGTCAGAGATCGCGTCACACACTTTGTCAGGATGTCCTTCTGTTACTGATTCTGAAGTAAATAATAGTTTTTCCATTCGTAGTTCCTCCTAAAAAAATTCCGCTTACTCGACTGAATAAGCGGAAGTGACTGGTTTCCCGATAATCAAATCCTCTTATTGTTCGAACTATTGCGGTCTTGTAAGCCCGCAGATAGTAACTCGCTCAGGTTGGCACCTTCCGTCCACACTGACGGGGTTGCCGTAGCTTCACAGGTCCTTTGTACCTCCACCACTCTGAATAAGAGTTTCATACTATAACTCACAATATTGAATTTTCATATCAGTTACATCATATACTGATTTGTCTGTAATGTCAACTGGTAAAAAAATTAAATTTATTTATTTTTTGCCTTTTCCAGCATACGCTTCACATAGATTCCGGTATAGGAGTTTGGACAATCTGCGATCTGCTCCGGTGTACCCTCAGCGATCACGGTTCCGCCCCCGTCTCCGCCCTCTGGTCCGATGTCAATGATATAGTCTGCGGTCTTGATCACATCCAGATTGTGCTCTATGACAATCACGGTGTTGCCACCCTCTGCAAGGCGCTGTAAGATCTCGACAAGCTTATGAACATCTGCAAAGTGAAGCCCTGTCGTGGGCTCGTCCAAAATATAAATGGTCTTTCCAGTACTTCTGCGGCTCAGCTCTGTCGCAAGCTTGATGCGCTGCGCCTCTCCTCCTGACAGGGTGGTGGAAGGCTGTCCTAACCGAATATAGGAAAGTCCCACATCATACAAGGTTTCAATCTTTCTTTTAATAGAAGGAACAGGCTCAAAGAAAGTCAATGCCTCCTCGACAGTCATATCCAACACATCATAGATGCTCTTGCCCTTATACTTTACATCCAAGGTCTCACGGTTGTACCGTTTTCCCTGACAGACCTCACAGGGCACATACACATCTGGCAGAAAATGCATCTCGATCTTGATGATGCCGTCGCCGCCGCACGCCTCGCACCGTCCACCCTTCACATTAAAGCTAAAACGTCCCTTGCTGTAGCCTTTTGCCTTTGCATCGACCGTTGATGCAAACAAATCTCTGATCTGGTCAAACACGCCGGTGTACGTCGCCGGGTTTGAGCGCGGTGTCCTGCCAATCGGGGACTGGTCGATTGCGATCACCTTGTCCAACTGCTCAACGCCCTCTATTTTCTTAAATTTACCGGGAATCGTGCGCGCCCTGTTGAGTTTTTTTGCCAGATATTTGTACAAAATCTCATTTACAAGCGAAGATTTGCCTGAACCGGACACGCCTGTGACGCAGGTAAACACGCCGAGCGGAAACTTTACTGTGATCTCCTTGAGGTTGTTTTCCGCTGCTCCCTTTACCGTCAGCCAGCCATTGGGCTTGCGTCTCTTCTCTGGCACGGGAATCCTAAGCCTGCCGCTTAGATACTGTCCGGTGATGGATTCTGGCACCTGCATGATCTCCTCTGCGGTTCCCTGTGCAATCACTTCCCCGCCGTGTTCTCCGGCGCCGGGACCGATGTCAATCACGTGGTCTGCCGCCAGCATGGTGTCCTCGTCATGCTCCACGACCAGCAGTGTGTTGCCCAGATCTTGCAGATTGCGCAGCGCCGAGAGCAGCTTATCATTGTCACGCTGGTGCAGCCCAATGCTCGGCTCATCCAAAATATAACACACGCCGACCAGACCAGAACCAATCTGCGTCGCAAGCCGGATGCGCTGCGCCTCGCCGCCCGATAAGGAGGCGGTCCCCCGCGACAGGCACAGATATTCCAGCCCCACGCTCGCGAGAAATCCGACACGTGCACGGATTTCCTTTAAAATGCGTTTTCCGATGAGCTGCTGCTGCGGGGTCAGCTCCATGGTTTCCAGAAATTTATACAGGTTCGTGATCGACATGGAGGTAATCTCATAAATGTTCTTATCACAGACTGTCACCGCCAGCGAGGTCTTTTTCAGACGCCTTCCGCCGCACTCTTTACAGGGAGTGATGCGCATAAAGGTTTCATACTCCTGCTTGATCGTCTCCGATGAGGTCTCCCTGTATCTGCGCTCCACATTTTTAAGCAGTCCCTCAAACGCTACCGGATAGGTTCCCTCGCCGCGCTGGCCTTTATAATATACCGTGACTTCCTTCCCATTTGTCCCGTTTATGAGCACGTCCTTCACCTTGTCAGACAATGCCTCAAACGGTGTATCGAGCGAAAAGTCATACTCCTTGCACAACGCCTGCAATATCGCATTGGTAAAACTGCTCTTGTCCGCACACGACTGCCATCCCATGACGGTGATTGCGCCCTGATTGATACTGAGGCTTTTGTCCGGTACGATTAAATCCATGTCAAACTCCATCTTATACCCAAGTCCAAAACACTCCGGGCAGGCGCCAAAAGGATTGTTGAAAGAAAAACTTCTTGGTTCCACCTCATCTATGCTGATATTACAGTCAGGACACGCAAAGCTGTCTGAAAAATTCATCATCTCGCCGCCAATTACGTCCACCATCAAAAGCCCGTCAGAAAGCGCCATGACATTTTCAATGGAATCGGTCAGTCTGCGCTCAACGCCTTCCTTCACGGCGATTCTGTCCACAATGATTTCTATATTGTGCTTGATATTTTTCTCAAGTTTGATTTCCTCGGACAAATCATACAGATTTCCATCAATGCGCACGCGCACATACCCGCTCTTTTTTGCACGGTCAAGCACTTTGGCATGTTCGCCCTTTCTGCCGCGCACCACAGGCGCCAGCAATTGCAGCTTTGTGCCCTGCGGCAGCTCCATAATCTGATCCACCATCTGGTCTATGGTCTGGCGCTTGATTTCCCTGCCGCAGTTTGGACAGTGCGGTATCCCTATGCGCGCATACAAAAGCCTGAAATAATCATAGATTTCAGTCACTGTGCCGACGGTTGAGCGCGGATTGCGGTTTGTAGATTTCTGGTCAATTGAAATTGCAGGCGAAAGACCATCAATGCGCTCCACATTTGGCTTCTCCATCTGTCCTAAAAACTGTCTGGCATAGGAGGACAAAGATTCCATATACCGCCTCTGCCCCTCTGCATAGATGGTATCAAAAGCCAGAGACGATTTGCCGGAACCTGACAGTCCTGTCAGCACGACAAATTTATTTCTGGGTATGTCCAGATCAATGTTTTTTAAATTGTGTTCATTTGCTCCGCGAATCTTGATAACCTCTCCTTTTGGCAGCATTTTGAGTTGTTCTCTGTCCATTTTTATACCATACCTTTCTATAAATCAAGCAGGGAAGCACCATCTTCCCCTACTGTGTGACATCAAAGCCCGCCTGTCAGGTCCTGTAGCTGCTTTTTGAGCTCCATCATCTTGTCGCGCAGCTCCATCGCCGCCTCAAAGTTGAGGTCTGCTGCCGCCTTGCGCATATTTTTCTCAACGGTGTCAATGAGTTTTTTGAGTTCTTTCTCATTCATAGACTCTGGATCTTTTGCAAACGCCTGCTCCTCTTTTGCCACCGCTTTCGATATACTAATCAAGTCCCTTACTGCCTTCTTGATCGTCTGCGGGGTGATGCCGTGTTCTTCATTGTATTTCTGCTGAATCGCACGCCTTCTGGCAGTCTCGTCAAGTGTCACCTGCATCGAATCAGTGATGGTGTCAGCGTACATGACCACATGCCCCTCCGCATTTCTCGCGGCGCGCCCTACTGTCTGTATCAGGGAGGTGGCTGAGCGCAGAAAGCCCTCCTTGTCTGCATCGAGCACCGCCACGAGCGAGATCTCAGGAATATCGAGTCCCTCCCGCAGCAGATTGATGCCGACAAGCACATCAAACACATCCAGACGCATATCCCGGATAATCTGCGCGCGCTCAAGCGTATCAATATCCGAGTGCAGATATTTCACGCGCACGCCGACTTCGGACATGTATTTCGTCAAATCCTCCGCCATGCGCTTTGTCAGTGTTGTCACAAGCACTTTGTTGTGCTTTGCAGTCTCTGCATTGATTCTGGCGATCAGATCGTCAATCTGTCCCTCCACAGGATGAATCTCAATCTCCGGGTCAAGCAGTCCTGTAGGACGAATAATCTGCTCTGCGCGCAGCAGTTCATGCTGTTTCTCGTATTCATTGGGAGTCGCTGACACAAAGAGCATCTGGTCAATTTTCTGCTCAAACTCTTCAAAGCGCAGTGGTCTGTTGTCAAGCGCCGACGGAAGCCGGAAACCATATTCCACCAATGTTGTCTTCCGTGAACGGTCGCCGGCATACATTCCCCGAATCTGCGGTATGGTCATATGCGACTCGTCTATGATTATCAGAAAATCCTCTGTAAAGAAATCCATGAGGCAGTATGGCGGCTCGCCCTCTTTTGAGCCGTTCAGATGCCTTGAATAGTTTTCAATGCCAGAACAAAATCCTGTCTCCCGCAGCATCTCGATATCAAAGTTTGTCCGCTCCGAGATGCGCTGTGCCTCCAAGAGCTTATCCTCACTCTTAAAATAGCGCACGCGTTCTTTCATTTCCTCCTCGATGTCCACACAAGCCTTGGCGATCCGCTCGGGTGCCACAACATAATGTGACGCTGGAAAGATGGTGGTGTGCTCGAGCGTGGCATTGATCTTATTCGTGACGGGATCAACCTCCGCAATGCGGTCAATCTCATCTCCGAAAAATTCCACGCGAATCAGATAGTCGCCTCCCTGCGCCGGGTGGATGTCCACCACATCCCCATGCACACGAAACCGCCCTCTGTCAAGGTCCAAATCATTTCGGTCGTACTGCATTTCGATCAGCGCATGAATCACTTCATCCCTGTCTTTTGCCATTCCCGGACGCAGTGAGAGCATCATTCCCTGATATTCATCTGGACTCCCCAGACCGTAGATGCAGGACACGCTGGCAACCACCACGACATCGCGGCGCTCTGTCAGAGATGCCGTCGCAGACAGCCTCAGCTTGTCAATCTCGTCATTCACGGCGGAATCTTTGGCAATGTAGGTGTCCGACGACGGAATATACGCTTCTGGCTGGTAGTAATCATAATAGCTTACAAAGTATTCTACCGCATTCTCAGGGAAAAATTCTTTAAACTCACCATAGAGCTGTCCTGCGAGCGTTTTATTGTGCGCTATTACCAAAGTGGGCTTCTGCAATGCCTGTATGATATTTGCCATCGTGAAGGTCTTGCCGGAACCTGTCACGCCTAGTAAAGTCTGGAATTGGTTGCCCTCCTTGAAGCCTTTTACAAGCTGTGCGATCGCCTCGGGCTGGTCGCCGGTGGGCTGGTATTCACTGTGTAATTTAAAGACATTTTGTGCAGTCTGCACAAATATCACCTCCAAAATCTATAGTGAAAAAGTTCTCCTATAAGACAGAAATTCGTCGTCACTGCGTATTCTGTTTTTTCGTCATATTGCACCAAAAACGCTCACGACGAATAAAAGTCACCTGTTCTCATTTTTCCCACGATATAGCATCTTTTATCACGAGATGGACTACATAAAACGAAACGCAGAAATCATATGTTTGCCAAATAGAATGATATCACAGAATCAAACATTTGTACAGATATAAAACAGAAAAAAACAAAGCAGCCTATTTCGACACGAAAAAAGAGGCATACCTTGTATATACAAAGATATTCCTCTTTATTCATTCTATTTATAATTCCTCAAACTCTTCTATGCTCGGGCTATGTAACCTGAATTTGGTGCAAATATCACGCAAAGTGGGGCGTATAGCTGGCGGGAATGATTTTTCAAACACGCTCTAAACACTACTGCCGTATATCCACATACCCCACCGCCAGCGACTCCTCACTAAACTCAAAACTGCTGCCCGATGTGTTCAGGTCCAGATATAGATAGGGCAATTCTTCTTCGGGCACCAGCCATGCCATGTGCACTGACGCGGTCTCGCCTGCGCCCAGTTTTGTGATGTAATTATTGTGCCGCTCTCCGCCGTGTACATCATAGTACCACATCTCTGTGACATGCGCTGCGCCCTGCGGTACTGCCTCATCCCACACCGCGCGCGCGTCAGATGCCTTCCCTCTATAACAGATCATTTGGCCATTCTCCTCTGTAATTTTCATCAGATTTCCAAAAAACAATACCTCCTCTAACGGTTCTGTTCCCGTATTGGTGTATTCTACGGTGACGTACAAAAGCTTCTGCGGCACCTCGCGGCTGTCCACCACTTCATTCAGCGAATGAATGCCATCGCCGTATTTGATATAGTTGATTTTTACTGGCAGCAATTTTCCAGAGGAATCCAGTTCCCGCTGCAAGTTCTCCCTGTCTTCATGATCAAGTACTGACAGGTCCAGCAGGCTCACCTCATCGCGAATCTGTACATCCGTCACGTTGATTTCTATATGATCCTCTGACGGTGTCTGCACCGCGGCAAACGGCTCACCGACAGCATGTGTATTAGCCATCGCGGATTTTGGAATGGACGTGCTGGGATTCCACGCTTCCACAGACGCTGCCTCCTGATTTGATTTCAGATATTCACTCCAGCAAAAAGCATGGACAATGCCCAGTGTATTTTCATCAGAAACAGGTTTTAGCTGAATACCTTTGGCAATCTTTAGCGCTTCCTCCTTTGACACATCTGAGGCTGCAAACAGTTCCATGACATAATGCACATCGGTGTATGCCACATAGATTCGCTGGTTAAAGCTGACCTCCTCGCCCTCACCGCCGTGCAGCACGAAGTACACCCCGTCATAGCCATTGATTTGAATGGTCTCTGTCTCTTTCACATTTGTAGTCAGCATCTCAAACTGGGCGTCGCCTGTGTCCATTTTATAGAATACGATCGAAACACCTCCCTTATATAAATTCTCTGCATAACTGTACTTACCGTCCTCTGTCTCTACCATTCCATCCGGCAGATAAGAAACCTCCATGCTGACATCCTGCATCGTGGCATCCTGTGTGACAGAATTGTCAGAAGTCCGGTCATTGGTATGCGGCGCCGCAGGCTCTATTTTCGTCTGAACTGCATACTTTCCCACCTGTTCTGTATGCATCTTGTATACAACGCCTGCTGCCACCGTGGTTCCTAAGAGCATGGCTGCCGCAAGCGTCGCCGCCAGAATTTTCCGTTTCCTATATTTACGCCTTCTGACCGGCGGTGCCGCGCCAATCTGTTTTCGCACTTCCTGCTCAACCATTGACCGCAGCTCCTCTGGCATTGGAGGAAAATGCCGCTTTAAATCCTCGTTTAAATTTATATTCATATTGTTATTCATTTCCCAATCTCCACTTTCCCTGCCCGGCTGCCGGGCGCAATTTATTCTGCCTCTGCCAAATCTTTCTTCATCTTCGCTCTGGCCCGCATCAGACGGTTTTTTACAGCGCTCTGCGTCGTATTCAACAATTCCGCAACCTCCCTGACACTGTACCCTTCTATATAATAGAGCGTGACAGCAAGACGGATCTCTTCTGGCAGACGGCTCAGCACATCATACAGCTCTGAATAATCTGCCTGCTCTGCTGCCGCTTCCGCCACTGTAAAATCGTCGATTGGCACCAGCCTCTGCTGCCGCCGCATGATGGCATAACACTCATTGATCACAATGCGCACAAGCCACGTCTTCGCATAGGAGTCCTTACGCAGGGTCTGTATCCCCGAAAACGCCTTCACGACCGCCTCCTGTATGGCATCGGCACAGTCCGCGTCACTGCGCAGCAGCGTCTTTGCCACGCGGTACATCGTCTCCTGTGATGCGATGATTAAATTCCCCAATTGTTCTTTTGTCATACTTTCCTCTCCGCCGGCTTTCTATATACTTTGTAATGCATTACACTTATTAGATGTATCATAGCATCAATTGGTCTCGCCGCACAAAAATAATTTGGAATTTATTGTGCATCACAATCCAATATGATATACTAAACTATACTTTATGAGACCACTCAAAATACTCCCGATAAAATCATATAAAATCAATCTGTCAGACGATCGTGTTGAAAGGATATAGAACAAAATGGAAACCAGAAAAAATAAAGGCTATCTCATCATTGAATGCTGCACAGACAGGCAGCAAATACTGTATGCAGACAATGGCGCATGTGCAGTCACAGACAGCAGCCTAGAACAGCTGCTGCGCGCCAATCCAGAACAGATAGCCAGAAACCACAAGACAGAGCGCATCCCGCTGGACACCCGGCATGAACTGTGGATACTAGAGCGCTGTGACGATTCACAGTACCAGACTGCGCTCGAACAGCTTAGGCAGCAGAACACCGAGCTTACGGAAGCACTGCGCGCGTGCGAGGAGGAAAACCGCGCAAAGAGCAGCTTTCTGTCGAGTATGTCCCACGATATCCGCACCCCTATGAACGCAATCATAGGCATGACTTCCATTGGTCTTTCACACATTGACGAAAAACCGCGCGTGCTCGACTGTCTTCAGAAAATTCAGACTGCATCTGCCCATCTGATGAGTCTGGTCAATGATGTACTCGACATGTCGCGGATTGCCAGCGGGCGCATGACGCTGAGCGAGGAACCTTTTTCGCTGGCAGATCTGGTGCATGATCTCACGATTATCGTCCGCCCGCAGGCAGCACAAAAACACCAGTCCCTCGAGATAGAAATCGGAAAAATATACGAGGAAAACCTGATCGGCGATCCACTCCACCTGCGCCAGATTTTCGTAAACATTATTGGAAACGCTGTAAAATACACACAGGAGGAGGGCAGCATCCACGTCAAGATGACCCAGCGTATTGATCATACGCTCGATTTTCTATGCGAGGACAACGGCATCGGTATGAGTCCCGCATTTTTGGAACAAATTTTTGTCCCTTTTGAGCGTGTCAACACTGCTGCCATCAACAAAATAGAAGGAACTGGTCTTGGCATGTCGATCGTAAAAAGCCTCTTAGACCGCATGGGCGGCAGCATCACCGTCGAGAGCGAAGAGGGCAGGGGCAGCCGCTTCTTTGTATCCATTCCGCTGACTGCCGCGCCGCCAAATCCAAATGAACAGCCACTTCCTACAGGGCAGACTGTGCTGATCGCGGAAACACTGGACAGCCGGGCAAGGCAGATTGCCGGGTATCTGCAAGACGGCGGCATAACTCCTGTACACCTGACAAATGGAATGGAAGTGGTGACATGGCTGACCGAGGCCCAGTATGAAAACCGCATGCCCTGCGCACTGCTTGTCGGGCAGGAGCTCAATGATATGTCTGCGCTGAACATGGCATCACATGTGCGGCAGCTTGCCGGAAAAGATTTTCCCATCATCATGGTTGCAGATGCGGACTGGGTTCAAATCGAATACCGCGCGACACGGGCAGGCATCAATGGTTTTGTGCCCTGTCCGCTGTTTCGAAGCAGACTCTTTGCAACCTTGTCAGAGCTGACTTACAAAGCACAGCAAAACTGCGGCGGCACCCCACAGCTCGAGCTGGATTACAGCAAATACCGCCTTCTGCTGGTTGAGGACAACGAACTCAACCGGGAAATTGCCCTGGAGCTGCTGTCCCTGACTGGCGTGCAGGTAGAGACAGCGGAAAATGGCCTGCGTGCAGTGGAAGCCTTTGAGCATGCGCCGGAGGGCTATTTTGACCTGATCTTTATGGATATCCAGATGCCAGTCATGAACGGCTACGATGCTGCGAGAAAAATCCGCCAGCTTCCCCGAAAAGACGCATCGACAGTCTGGATCGTAGCGATGACCGCCAACGCCTTTGTGGAGGATATCCGTCTCTCCCGGGAGGCAGGCATGAATGAACACTGCTCCAAGCCAGTCAACGAAGACCGCCTGCATGAAATACTGCGCAAGCGCTTTTCACAGAAAGGGCTGTAACACTTGAACGACAGGAGGGATACTCTATGCAACCCTATCAAGAGGAATATATCGCAAATTTAAAGGATATTACGCTGCTCTCTTCCCGAAGGCAGACATCGAGCCATTCCTTATCTGAATATCAGGAAAAACTGCTGCATGACCGAAGCCAGCTCGAAGAAAGAATCAACCGCAATATCGAACTGCTGCGCGATGGCCTGTTTCCGCTGTTTGACAGGCTCTTTGAAGCCCCTTTGGAAGAACTAACGGAGCTGGAGGAATTTGCAGGGGCATTGTTGAATGGAAAAACCGAGCTGGATGCAGGTCTGTTCTGCCAGATCTATCAGGCGCTGTTAAGCCGTGCCCGTCATACCAAAGACCGCAATGCGATCATCCGCTGTCTGTACTGGCTGGGGATTGGGCGCCATCATATGTGTAATAAAATGGTTGGCATTGATCTGGCAGACATTGAGTTCTATATGTCACAGATGCGGCTATGCTTCGCAGAAGCGGCTGCATATCTCAAATATTTTGATGAGATTGACGACACAGACACCAAAGGATACATCTTGCGCTCACGCGCCAACACTGCGCTTGGACAGTTTAAATCCGCCAGTGCCAAAATCCGTCTGACAAGACAGACACTGCAAATACTGCGGGATGAGGGTTACCATGAAAATGCCCCGGAACTTCCTTGGGACAGATACATCTATCTGACACATCAGCAGATGGCTTCCAGCATTTCCTACTGCCGGGATCATGACATGACCGCGCAGGATGTCACGTCCATCATGGAATCCGCGCATATTGTGCACCAGCGGCGGATTGAGGAGGCAGTCAGCAAACAGGAGGCACTGCCAATCCGCTCCGCCTTCGCCTGTTCTGCCATCGAGTACTATTGCGGCATGTTCACACTCGAAGCGCTGCTTGGCAGGATGGAAGAGCTGATGGACCACGCGGACACTTCGGGTTTTTCACAGGAAAATATGTATGCGGTCATCTCACTCCCGGCATTCTACTGCCAGTATCTGCGCGAATATCCTGAACAACTGTCCGGGCGGGAAAAATATCTGGAAAATCTGTATCGGAAAGTGATTTCCTATGTGGAGAATTTCCCAAAAGACGAAGCCAATGAACAAATCTTTTTCTATCTCAGACAGCTCTCGACTACCTTCCTCGAGACCGCACACAGCATCTCCTACGGAGATTTTCAGCAGATCATGCTGATACATTTCGCACCAGATGTCTACGTTCATTCACAGGTTGTCGGCAAGACTGCCGCTGTCCTGTGCGACATGATTGTCTCCGAGGAGCCTGACTTTTTTGATGATATCGAACAAATACAACGGATACAGGAGCCGTCGGCAAAGCGTCAGGCTGTCCTTGACTTTGCCATGAACTGCGGTGTGTTTCATGATGTCGGCATCATTAATTTTATCAGTCTGTTCACCCGGACTGCAAGACAGTGGTTTGACGAGGAATATGAGATCGCGCATCTGCATACGGTCGTTGGAAATAAGCGGCTTGCCCTCTGTGCCTCGACACGCAGATACGCGGCGGCGGCACTTGGGCATCACAGCTGGTACGACGGCACACATGGCTATCCCGAAGCCTACAAGCGCTTAGAATGCCCCTGCCGGCAGATGGTCGATGTGATCGGGCTGATTGACTGGCTCGATAACTCCATCAGCCGCGCATGGCTCTATGGACATTCCAAAAAAAATTTTGACGAAGCCATAGAAGGTGCGCTCTCGCTGGAAGGCAAGCGGTTCTCACCGCTTCTGACAGCCCGGCTCAGGGACAAAGCCATCACAGAGAAGCTCCGTCAGTCCTTTCTAACAGCCCGCCGCGAGGCATATCGTCAATTGTACGAAGCAAAAGAGGAGGACATCCATGTCTGATGTCCTCCTCCTGTCATGACTGCATGCAGTTCAGGATTGCATTGCAGAAAACTGCTCCTTGCCCACAAAACACAGCGGACAGAGAAAATCCTCCGGCACATCCTCCCATTTTGTCCCCGGCGCGATTCCGCCTTCGGGATACCCTTTCTCCTCATCGTACACCCAGTCACAAACATCACATATATACTTCATAATTATTGTCCACCTTTCACAATAAGACGCTAATACAAAATTTCTATCATAGTATCCCCATTCTGGCCCGATTCATTCACTGCCCCAGATTGTAATGCATATATTTTATTTTGTTATATATTTCTGCAATCTGCTTTGTGGCTTCTCTGGTATAGTATAAAGCAATTTCTTTTCATCTAACAATGGTTTAAGATATTTACGCGTCATATACGTCAGTTTATCCCGGTTAGAAAATGCACAGATACTCTCATATACATCTTTTGTAATATCCATTTCCACATAAAAATGCTGATGGTTGCTTTAACACTATACTTTCCAGTTCCTTATTTGTTAGTTCTCTCATCATCAAAAATTACTATTGCTCCTTTTCATGTTATATCTTTTTTACTATTACACTGATTGTCTCTCCTCAACAGTTTAATTCTTCAACTAATTATCCTCCAATTTCGGCAAATTATTTAAGCTTACCGTTTCCAATGTCTGTAACTGTTGTAATGCTAACTGCCGAAGCAATTCCATTCGTTCTCTCTGATTCTTCCCTTGATTAATCAATACAGCATTATAGCTTTCCAGATTCGCAAGCACTAATAATTGATTCAGTGTTGCTATATCCCGCATGTTTCCTTTCGCAGTTGAATTTTCCTCTTTCCACTGCTTTGCTGTTTTTCCAAACAAAACAACATTCAAAAAATCTGCTTCATTAGCATAGGTATACGCCACCTGTGCAGGTGTTAATTCTGGCGGAATCAAATTATCCTTAATTGCATCTGTATGTATCCTGTAATTTAACTTGGAAATTTCTCTGTTCAAATTCCAAGTTAAAGATAGCCGACTATTCTCATCTGTCTTTAATCTCCTGTAGTCCTTCATAATATATAAGGAACTCAGGCGAAATCCACGTTGCGAAAGACATAGCAATATCACTATGAGCATATGTTCCGCCATAACGTCCCGCTTTTGAAACAATGCCAATAGCATTCGTTGCTTCTATCCACTTCTTTGGTGACATTGTAAATGCGTTTGCTCCTGCCTGTTTTCTAAACCCCTCGAATTCGAGGGGTTTAAAATCTGGATTATGAAGTCTTTCCCATAATCCCAGAAATTCTATCACATCCCTGTTTCTCATCCAGTTTTGAATAACCGCTGTTGGGTCATCGCTTTTATATCGAGCTATATCCGTCAATGAAATAAATTCATTTTCAAAGTCTTGTGTATAAATACCAATATCTATCCCATTTGCATGAATTGTATCCTTAATTATTTTTCCCATTGCTCCTCCTTTAAGAATATCACAAACTTTCTCATGCATTGTAATTGTTACTTCTCTTAGATATGTTCTGCCAAATAGTTATTTGTTTTCATCTCCCCACATCTCCCGATACTCTTCAATATAAAATTTAATGCACCTCGGATATACATATAAATATTTTCTACACACCTTTTTATACAACTTCAATATTTTTTCATCACATGCAAAATCCAGTAGATAATCAAGCAAATGTGATAATTCAGCCTCTGACACGGTTCTGCTACACACATCCTCAACCAACGGCAAATAAACCTCATAGGCTTTTTGATATATTTCAACTATCCGTTCTGCAATCTGATAAATCCTTTCATCCATTAAATTACCTCAAAATATTTGAGTGCCTCCGTTATCGCTTCTACCTTCTCTTTCGGTGGACGCTTCCTCGGATGTTTTAATTCTTCTACCGCATTAGGAGCATCATACATTGTTAAGCCTAAAGACCTTTTCACCTCTGCAATATAGGCAGTATGTACTTTAAATCCATATTTCTTTTCAATATATTCCTGTATCATTTTATATGTAATTTTCGGTTTCGGCAGATATTTCTTTGCCCGCTCTGCTATTGCATCTAAAGGTACTTTTCCCTCGCCTTCTCCAAATTCCACCGTCACATTAATGACACTATCTGGTGATTTGTGGGACAAAAGTACAATGGTTTCCACGCATTCCGTAAAGGCAAACATATCCACCGGCCATGCTTCTCTTGCATGATACCCTTCCCTGCGAAACCAAGCCAAATCCCTGCCAAGAGTCTCCGGCTCACACGACACATAGACAATCCGTGACGGTTTTAGCGAGGCTGCCGCCCTGACAAACGCCTCTGTGCTCCCGCTGCGGGGCGGGTCCATGACAATCACATCTGCACGCTCCCCGTTCTGTGACATCTGTGTCATATACTCTGTGGCATCTGCCGCGATAAAACGCATGTTTTTGATATTGTTTCTCTTGGCGTTTGCCTTTGCATCCTTTACTGCCTGCTGATTGAGCTCAATGCCTGTAACACGCCCTGCCTTCGCGCTCATGCACATACCGATCGTGCCGATGCCGCAGTAGGCATCAATTACATGCTCCTTCCCGGTCAGCGCTGCCGCCTGTATCGCTTTTTTGTACAGCACCTGTGTCTGTGCCGTATTCACTTGATAAAAAGACGACGGTGAGATGCGAAACCGCAGTCCCATCAGCACATCCTCGATAAATCCCGGACCAAACAGCGTCTTTTCCCTGTCGCCAAGCACCATGGTGGTCTGTTTGTCATTGATATTCTGCACGATCGTCGTGATCTCAGAGTGACGCCTGCGAAGCTCTGCCACAAAATGATTTTTGTGCGGAAACTCCGCAGAAGCAGTGACAAGCACGACCATAATCTGCTTTGTGGATGCCCCTTTCCGCACAAGAATATGGCGCATCAGCCCCCTTCCGGTATCCTCATTGTACACCCATAGTTTAAATGACTTGATGAGCTGCGTTACTGTCTGTATGATTGCCGATGCCTGCGTATCTTCAATGAAACAGCCGCTGACAGGTATGATCGTGTGCGTTCCCTCCGCGTAGGTCCCTGCCACTACCTCATCCTTTATTTTGCCAAAGACCGCGTGCACTTTATTCCGATAATGATACGGATAATACATTCCTGCTACATCATGAATCTGGCTGCAATACTTTCCAATATGCCTGACAACGTATTCTCTCTTCTCTGCCAGCTCCTCCTCGTAACTCTTTTCACCTATATGGCAGGCACCGCACTTTGCCACATAGGGACACTGCTGGGTCTGACTGACATTTTCCATGATACTTCCTCCTGATTTACCCTACCGCTCCCAACGCACCTGAAAAATATAAAATTTCAGATAATACGACTCCTCCGCACTCCACAAGATCGGATGATCTGCGGACTGTGTGCGGTACTCGACCTGCCGCAGGCGGCAGTGGACACTCTTTGCCGCCTGCGCAATGGTCTGCGTAAACAGATCGTAGTCCATAAAATGCGAACAGGAACACGTCGCAAGAAATCCGCCGTCCCGCACCAGTTTCATTCCCCGCATATTAATCTCACGGTAGCCCTTCACAGCGTTTTTGACAGAATTTCTTGACTTTGTAAACGCCGGCGGGTCGAGAATCACCACATCATACTGCGCACCTTGTGCCTCGAGCGCTGGCAGAAGGTCAAATACATCTGCACACTGAAATTCGACAATCCCTTGCAGATTGTTGAGCGCCGCATTCTTTGCCGCCTGCGCGATTGCAAGTTCAGACGCATCGACGCCCAGCACATGCTTTGCTCCCGCAATGCCCGCATTCAGCGCAAAAGAACCTGTATGGGTAAAACAGTCCAGCACCTCCGCTCCCTTGCAAAGCTTCTGGACTGCCAGCCTGTTATATTTCTGATCGAGGAAAAATCCAGTCTTTTGCCCGTCCTTCACATCCACCAGATAGCGGACACCGTTTTCTACGATTTCTACATGGGTGTCAAATGCTGCACCGATAAATCCCTTAAAGCGCTCCATGCCCTCCTGAAGCCGCACCTTTGCATCGCTGCGCTCATAGACGCCCCGGATGACAATGCCATCCTCCGCAAGCACTTCCTTCAGGCATGAGATAATCTCTAATTTCAACCTGTCGATGCCAAGCGCCAGCGACTCCACCACCAGCACATCCGAAAATTTGTCGATCACAATGCCCGGCAGAAAATCCGCCTCGCCAAAAACAACGCGGCAGCTTGAGGTATCAACTGTTTTTTGACGGTATGTCCATGCCTCACGCACACGCCGCTTCAAAAATTCCCGGTCAATCTGCTGGTTCGGGTCCCGCGTCATCATCCGAATCCGAATCTTGGAATTTTGATTGATAAAACCGCGCCCCATTCCATAACCGTCAAAGTCATGCACCACCACAAGATCTCCGTTTTGAAAAGCGCCCATAATGGTATCAATCTCATTGTCATAAATCCAAAGTCCGCCTGATTTCAGGCTTCTGCCCTCTCCCTTTTTCAGGGTCACGATTGTCTCCGCCATCGCTGCTGCTCCTTTCAAAATAAGATATCCAGATAGGTATCGTAAGCTTTAATGACACTTGTGTCACAAAACTCGGTCAGCTGCTCCCGCACTGCCCTGAAATACCACTCCTGCTTTGCCCGGTCGGTCTGATTGAACTTTTTCCAGATATCACTGTCTATGTGGCGCTGTTCCTTCACGATCGATTCCAAGTTCGCCGTCTTGTCCGCCAGCACAATCACTTTGGTATCCATCGACGCCTTTTTCAAATGGTCAATCGTCTCGCGCTTTCGGATCTCCCACGTCTGGGAAGCCGGGATATTGGGACGTTTATTCTCTGTTTCGGTCTCTACAAGCCTTGCAACCCTGTCGCCAAATGTCCGCTGCAAATCCTCAAAAGTCACCCATGTATCCTCCACCGTGTCATGTAGAATCGCTGCCTGTAACACCTCTGTATCCTCTGTAAGCTCCATCGCGTAATTCATCGTCGTGATGATGTGCGCAAAGTATGGAATGACTGTCTTTTTCCGATACTGCCCTGCATGTGCATTGGCAGCGTATGTATACGCCTTGTACAACCGCTCGTCCATTCCCTCAACAGACGGAAAAAGGGCTGGTTTTTCCTCCAATCCCTTTTCCTGATAACAGCACACAAACTGCCCGCAGACGCGCAGTGTCTCCTCTGTGTAACAGGGACATCCGCATCCGCACACCTGCTGTTCCTTTCTATAATTTAACCTGCCATCTACTGCTCTGCAATAAAAATATCCTTCACTGTCTGCTATTGCAACATGTTCATCTCTGTTCATAGTTAATCCTTTTTGGTAAACTCTATAATCCAGCCTTTTCCTTCACTGCCGTCATTCGTCTTGTACGTGCCGTACTCCATACGGCAGGTAAAGGAAACCCCCTGCTCCGCCTTCATCTCATTTACCACATTCTCCATCGCTTTTTTGACCTTGGACTCATCATTCCCAATATTGGAATTTCTGTAGACGGTGCCAAACTTTTCTATATTGTAGCGTATCGCCCGGTTCAGTGCCAGTTTCAAGTCCCTGTCATTGCGAAAAGGTCCTGCAAGACTATTGCTGAGATAATTATTTCTATAATTAATGAGATATGCCTGCATCGTCATATTCGCAACATTCTTGTCCAGCTTGGATTCGCTCTCATACACCTCCTTGAGCAGTTTGCCGCTGTCCTGCAAAATGCAGGAATCCAGCATTGCATACCCCATCAGAAACGAGTCCAGATACTTGATATAAGTGTTTTCATCCATATCCTCCACGTCATCTTCATCGAAATCACTCAGCTCAGGATTCTTATAAAATGAAAAGGTCCCTTTGGTCAGCTTCGTGAGATCTGAACCTGTCACAACGGAGTTCGCTGTGCCTGCATTCTTGGAGACCAGCCCGTCACCCGGCACATAATACGTACCGTTGAGGGATACCTGAAACCAGCCGTTTGACGTGATTCCTGTCACGCTGACCGGCAGGTCTTTTGCAATGACCGTCACCACACCCGAACTGATGTCAGGCTGCTTGTATACGGTTGTCTTGTCGTTGCTGTAGAGTACCGCCTTGCTCTCCTTCACGGTAAACTCGACCGCATAGGTCTTTTGCATCTGGCGGTTTGTACCGGCAGACTGCGCTGTGGAAACTGCAAGAATAGCAGCCGCCAGCGCAAATGTTACTTTGATTCCTAATTCCTTTGTTTTTTTCATACTCTTTTCCCTTTTATTTCCAGATTCCTACCCTGTCCTCCGGCGCCACATACATTCCATCGGTTTCTTTGATATCATAGATCTTGTAAAATGCATCACACGAGCTTAAAACCGCATTCACGCGCACCTTATTGGGCGAATGGGTGTCTGTATTTAACAAATACATCATAAAACTTGCCGTGTCCTCGCTTGCCCAGTTGTATGTCATCTGGCCAAATGCCTCGTCAAGTGCTTTTGCATCATCGCCGATAATGGATGTGATGCAGGTCATCGCGCCGAGGTCTGCAATGTTTTCCATCAGTGTCAGGTCTCCGTTGACCTTGGTTCCCATCATCTCATAACCGCTGTAATAATCAATGATTGACTGGGACATTTTCTTATACTCTGCCATCTCCTCGTCCGTCCACCAGACATTGTAATTGCCGTACTCGTCGTAGAGTGCACCGCTTGAGTCAAATGCGTGGCTGACCTCGTGGGCAATGACAAATCCGATTCCACCCAGATTGGCACCGTCGCTGTTGTCACTGTCATAAAACGGCGCCTGCAAGATGGCTGCCGGGAAGATAATTTCATTGTTTAGAGGATCGTACATCGCATTGATTGTCTGCGGTGTCACATCCCATTCTGACCGGTCCACCTTCGTTCCCAGCTTGTTCAGGCTGTCGTCGATGGCAACCTGCATACTCACCAGCAGATTTGACAGCAGGCTTCCTCCCTCTGAGATCGGTGTCACCTGCATCATATCGCGCGCTGCCGGCCACTGGTCTGGATACCCGATTTTCACCTGCATTGTCTCGAGCTTTCGGATGGCCTTCTTTTTGGTCGCGTCGCTCATCCACTCCTGACGGCTGATAATCCTCTCATATTCCGCCAAAATCTGCCCGATCATCCTCTCCACAGCCTCTTTGTCTTCCGGTGAAAAATGTTCCTTGACATAGATCATGCCAAAATCCCACGGAAGCATATCCTGTGTCAGATTCTTCCATGTCTTCTCATCTCCCCAGCTCTCTGTGATGCCGTACAGCGCATTTTTCATGTCGTCGCTGAGTTTTGCATACGTCGCGTTCGCATATTTTGCGGTGTCATTGAGCATGACAAAGGTCGAGTAGTCCTTTAATGCCTGTAGATTTTCTTCCACCAGCAGCGAATTGATCGTTTTGGCCTGCTCTACATCCATGACGATATATTTATCCTGTCCGTCGATCTTCAGTGTCTTCAGCATTCTGGGCACATCCACATTCGTATATAGCTTTTGCAAGTCCTGCTGTGTATACACGTTATAAGTGATTGCCGGATCATACATCTGCTCGGTCGTCAGCGTGGACGCGCAGATCTTGCGCAGCAGTTCCTCGATCGAGTCGGTGCTCTGCGCCGCCTCATTTGCCGTCATGCCAAACTCCATCAGCATATCATTGATATAATCAAGGTACATATCCACATATTCCTGCGTGTTCTCGCCCTCAATATACTCCTTGCCAATCAGGGTGTCGGCATACATCATATACACTGCGTACTCGCTCGAATCCGCCTTATCCTGCATGATATTGTAGCCGCCAACAATACTGCTGAAGCCAAACTCACCGCTCAGATGTGCCAGCGCATCCACATACTCCTCTATCGTTGCGGCATCGCGGATGCTGTCCATATGCGGCTTTAGCGGGCCAAGCCCCGTCTCATTGCGGTTTTCCATATTGGTCACGCACTCATACATATCCTTGATCTTCTGCTCGGAGGTACCCTTCTCATACGTTTTGCCATCTGACGCCAGCTCATCAATGATCTCCTCCATCTCGCTGCTCACAACGGCATTTAACTCGCCAAACCAGTCCCAGTGTGCATCTGTGGGTGCAAGCTCAATCTTTGATAAGAGGTTTTGGTTGACAAATTCATAATAGTCGTCCTGATACCGTACCTCCTTGTCCTCTTCTTCGCCGTCCGCCTCATTCTCCTTGATGACAATATCATTCTTGTCATCTTCCGTCTCCTTCTCCTTGTCTGCCTGCTCCTTCTTGGCATCCTCTTTCCCGTTCTTCCCACTGTTGAACAAATCCTTGATACTGCTCTGCGTCTTATTCTCTGCTGTAGTGTCCTGCTCCTTTGTTCCTGTACTGCACCCTGTCATCTGTAGGGTCAACATCACTGCCATAAACAGCGCCAATGCTCTCTTCTTCATGCCTTTTAACCTTTCCTCCATTAATGAGCTTTATTTAAAATACAGCTTAATAT
>VSNR01000053.1 GCA_009774345.1 Lachnospiraceae bacterium
CGTCCGGAATGTTCCTTGTGTCCTGGCCTTTGTTCCTGCTCTTATCCATCTTTTCTCCTTTCATGCAGCGCAGCTCCCGGAAGAAACCGCGCTGCCCACTGATCTACTTTCTGCCGCGTCTCCGCTTTTTGGTAGGCCGGTCCGCTCCGGATGCCGGATGCCCTTTCTCCCTCCACACCTTAGTGAAGAAATAATCGAACATGTCCGTAGTACCGCTCTGCCGATAGCTCTTGTTTGCTGCTACTGTTCTGGTCAAACTTCTCAATCCCATGATTCAATCCTCCTATCTCAATTTTTGCCTGCTTCTATGATTTCAACTGCTTCATGTGGGCTTGCAGCATATACCAGAGATATTATGCCGCTTTTGATGTGCCTTACAGAATACAGCCGCTCCTCGTGATAAAACACACTGTAACCATCTTTTTCCACTTGCTTGACCGGAATAAAATTCATAAGTTTATGTGCCGCCTTATCAATTTCCAGTGCTCCCGGCATGATTCTAACCCTCCTCCTCTTTCAGATCCTCCAGGAGAGCATCTTCATCCAGCAGATCCTCCTTGTAATCTGAATCGCAACACGGGGGATAGATAGGACCATCCGGGCCGCCTCTTACCCCTCTACCGTCACATTCCGCGCTGCACTTGCAGTAAAGACAGTAATCGTCACCGTCGTGATTCTCCAGCCATTCATCAACCCTTTTATCATTATCCATGCTTAGTCCTCCTCCGGCTCCTCATAGCCGTATCCATCATCTTCATAATCATCTCCGTCATCATCACTGAACGGAATATGTCCCTCGCCGTCCTCCATGCCCTCTTCATCCTCGAATAGGGCGTCGGTAGCGTCCAATGGAGCGTTTTCTTCACCGTCCACGGAAGAAATATCATTCTCTCCGGAACCGCCCGAATCCGGGCTTTCCGGGCCTTCTGCGGCCACTTCCTTAAAATCCCCATCTATCACATCCGGCCCCGGAAGTCCCAGGACTTTCCTCCCAGGAAGGGCAGGCGCTCCGCCGTCCCCCTCTGCCTCTGCACCCGGTTCATCTGATCCGGAGAACTGCCCTCTCATGTCATCATCAAAGAAACTTCTCTGCTGTGTGTTCACGATGGGCCGGAGTACATACATGCCGGTATCATCATCCATGACAAGCTCCATCTCCGTGTCCAGGGTGCCTTTCTTCTCGTCCGTGATTTTCACAGAGGATGAAATCTTATGCTCGAACTTCGGCTTCTTGACCTCCCGGCTCTCTCCCTGGACGTTCGGGTCATAGTTCGGGATATACTCTGATTTGAGAGAGATTTTCAGATTCAGAGTGATGGAACCTTCGTCACAGTCCCTATCCCTCATTGTCTCCAAAAGCCTCTGGAGTACAAAATTGTAATCCCGGCTCATTCCGCTGAATGTTTCGCTGTCCAGCGTCAGCTTCTCGTCAAAACCTCTTTCCATCTACTTTCCCGCCTTTCCGTACTTGATATTGTGTTCCCTCATGTATGCCCCCAGGGCTTTTATCTCCTCCAGGGTACCCTCGCACCAGAAGGTAGCGCGGTATCTCTTTGCCGGAGCATCCGGGGCGCTTTCCGGAACGCTTTTGGTATTTCCCGTATTATTTAGGGCATTTTCCGGAACATTCTGGCCGTTTCCGTTATCATAAGTGCCAAAAACGTTCACAGCCTGGGTATTTCCGTTATCAGACTCCGGTTCCGCCTGGGGTACCTGGGCTGCTGCTCTCTCCTGTGCGGCCTGCCTCTCTGCCTCCCGGCGCTTCGCCTCCTCTGCCTGCCTCCTAGCAAGCTCCTGGCGTCTGGCCTCCTCCTGCTCAATCCTCCGGCGCTCTGCCTCCTCCCTGGCCCTCTTATCCGCCTCCATCTTCTCTTTCAGATCGTGCAGGCGCTTTTCCTCTGCCATCGCCTTAGACAAGTCCAGGGTTTTCAGATAAATGTCCTGGGCGTTGGTCTTATAGTCAGAACACATTTCATCAATGGTCTGGAGGTCTGTCTTGACCTTCTCAATCTTGCCCTGGATGTCCGCTATGGCTTTTGGCAGGGAGTATGTGGCATTGAGGTACCTGGGGTCGAACAGCCTCTCAAACGTGATGACCTTCTCCAGTTCTCCGATTGCTGCAGAATACGCCTCCCGGATTTGCTCCTTTTTCTCCTCCTTCTTCTGGTTCTCGTAGTCCTTGATCTGGGTGTCGATGATGCCGACCGGCGTATCAATGAGTGCCAGGATGCCTTTCAGCTCCTTCTCAAATACCGTGTACGGCTCATTGATTACCTTTTTCACAATCTTCCGCCGGTCCTCGATAGCTGCTTTCAGCTTATTCAGCTCGGCGCGGTCTGCCTTTGCTGCCTGGATGGTATCATCTGTGTATGTGACGCCCTCGTACTGTGCCACCTTTGCCTTGACTGCCGCCTCCAGCTCGGCGCGGTTCCATTCGATACGTTTTAAGAATCCGCCCTCCGTGGGATTTATCAGCCGGAACTCCATCTCCGCCTTGACCGGAGCCAGCTCTGCGCCCTCTGCCACAACTTCTCCTTCTACCTTCTGAATCTCATTCTGTTCCATGTGCCATCCTCCTTGTCTATTTTTTGATAAAGCCTTTTCTTTTAGCACAGCTCATGCAGTAGTTATACCTTCCGTATATAGTCGCGCCGCACCCTCTGCACTTATGCCCCCGGCTTATAGCCATGCCTGCTGGCTGGCCTAATTTAAAATAACACTCCCTGCAATATGTGTAATGGTCAGCGCAGTACCCACCACACCTTTGACAATACGCCATTCTCCACCCCTCCTAACCGAACACTTGCAGAACCACAAGCCCTGCGACACATATTGCGGTACCGGCCAGCATCCGGTTTGCGACCTTTCCGTTCTTTTCTGCCATTACCCCGATACTGAAAATTGCAGTCAGCACTATCAATGTCACTCTTGTTGCCACCATGCCTCAATCGCCTCCCTTCTTCACTTCCTGGATGATAACCTCGATCCGGGGCTGTTCGGAATAGAATTTCCGGACCTGGCAGTCTACAATCTGCGTATCATCCTTGTATGCTACCTGGTTGAGTGCATCCGCCACCATCTTCACCACATTATCCATATCCGGTTTTTTGGTCGGTCGGATGGCGTTTGCCAGCTTTTTGGCCTTCTCCGCCTTGCTACCGCTTTTCGGTACGGAATAGTATGCCAGAATCCTCATGTCCAGCATCGCATCATCCGGGAACCGGAACCCCTTGCACTGTACCATGTACTCTGTATGTACCAGCGTTTCATAGTTGACCGTCTGCTTCGGAGTAAAGGCCCTCCCGGTCTGTGTGCTGAAGCGCGGCCGGCCTTTCCCCTTCGGCTCTCCCAGGACTGTAAATTTCACTTTGTCCAAATCATTACCTCCTACTTCGATGTATCAGCATTGTCTCCATCCTCTGATACTTTGAGGAAATAGTCCATCGTCTTGCCGGTGGCTGTCCTCTGCCTTTTCCCCTGGCTCACCGTGTAACCGTTCTTAATCAGAATTGCCGCCACCGAAAGCCGGTCCTCCTGGTTATAAATCTTCAATTCCACCGCATTTGCCATATCATCCCTCCAGTATGCTCCTCATGTCCTCGAACCTCTGCGCCGCCTGCCCCATCCTCCAGGAATCTCCATACACCCGGAACGGATAGCACATTTCAAAGATACGGTCATATATCCTCTTAAACCTGGTATCCTGCGCCTCCTGCATCTCCGTGAGCGTCAGATTCGTTGTGAGAATCAGGGGCTTTCCGGATAAATACCGGCTGTCTATCACGTTGTAGACCTTCTCCAGGGCATAGTCCGTGTTGCGCTCCGTCCCCAGGTCATCAATGATTAAGAGCCTCGCCCGGTTCAGCTGCGCTATGTACTGTGCCTCGTCCACGTTGCCGCCCTGGATATTCTGGAGAATCTTCACGAAAGAAGTCATTATGACCGGAACCCTCCGGTCTAACAGCTCATTCGCGATGCAGGCGGCAGTATAGCTCTTGCCGGTTCCTACCGTTCCCCAGAAAAGAATCCCCTGGCTCCTGCGGTACATATCCTCAAAATTCTCCACATACCGCTGCGCCATCGTGTACAATTTCTGGTTATCCCTGGTTTTGATGAAAGAGGACAGCTTTGCCGCCCGGAGCCTGCTTTCAATGAGGCTGGAATCCCGGAGCCTCTGGAGCTGCTGCAGCTCTTCCCTTTCCTTTTCCTGCCGGAGCATCTTGTCCCTGGCCGCTGTCTCGCATTCGCACATGCAGCGTACCTTCATCCTGCGCCCGGTTCCATTTCTATCCAGGGAGCCAGGGAACTCCAGTATCTTCTCCTTCGGCTTGTGGCACTTGCCACAATGCAGGAGACCATCACCGCCGGTATAATCACCGGCGCCGCTTTCCGCCTCGCCTGCTTTCTCCGCCGTCTCCATGAATACTCCGGCGGCGATCCCTTCCAATCCCTCCACGTTATCCGCCTCCTAACTTCTAAGGAATTGCCCGAATGGATTCACTCCATCCGCCTGCTCTTGTCTTGCTTCATTTTGCGATTGCTTTTTTATATAGTCCACGAACGGTAAGGAATCACTCAGGAAGGTCTTAGCCATCTTGATATACTTCTTTTCCGTCCGCTCCCTTGCGCATCTGCCGGCATAATTCGTAGCCGCCTCCAGAAGTTCCTCTTCGCTGTATCCATCTTTGAGCCGCGCCTTGTACTTCTTGTACGCCTCGCCCTTGCCCTCCTTGCGCGGATACACCTTCCAGAACTCCTCAAATGCAGGAGTACGTTCTTCCGCTGCCGTCTTTTTCGGTTTTTCCGGTTCCGGTGTAGGGGAATCCTTGACTGCCGGTGATGGTATCATCTCCGGCGCCGGTTCCTGGGAGATAGCATCCTCTTTTCTGCCTGCCTCGTTCTGGAGCCTTGACCGTTTCCTCTCCTCACGCTTTCTGGCAGCGTCCCTCTCCCTCCGTTCTTTGAAAGTATAAAGAGGCTCTTGCCATTCTTCCCAATCGTGAATGAATAGAGTACCACCATTTTCATCCAGCCAGCCAGATTCTATCAGAGCATCCACGATATTTATTGCCGCAATCTTTTTATCCCTCCCTATTGCCAAAACTTCCGCAACATCGTCTTTATCTGCTCCTACTATTCTCCCTTCCTTGTCGGCGTTGTTGATACCCCACAACCATAGCCGGATAAGGATTCCTATTGATTCATTTTGCGAACACCCCATGCTCTTTGCTAACTCACGCAGCTTTCCGCTTAAGATTTGTTCGTGGACACTTATCCATGCCATACTTGCATCACCGCCAATCTGCCGTTCTTGGTTTCAAATATCCTTTACCAGGTCTAAAATCGTGATCGGATTCCGCAAAACCTTCGTGTACCTGCAGCAATCGCAACTCTCACACCGGTCTGGCTTTACCTCTCCATTCTTCACCCGGAGAATCCTGGGCATAGCCGCCTCTACCATCGACATAGCATCTTTGAGGAAATTGTCCGTCACATGGATAACCTCAATGTTGGTTTCCTCCTCCTTGCTTGCTGCCGCTATATAGAAGGGCAGGCGCTTTCCGGTATTCTGGCGGACAATCTCCTGGTAGATTGCTCCCTGGATGTCATAGCCCCAATACCGGACAAAATCCAGGTAGCCCACATCCCGGACGTATTCATGCTTTGTGATGGATGACATGACTTTCAAATCAACGATGACTTTATCTGCGATGTAGGAATCTATCTTTATCTTCCACTTCGCTCCGAACAATTCACCGGTCATAATGACCTGCTTATACCCAGAAAGACACATCATAAAAAAATTGTCACTTTCTATTCTACGAATAATGTCCTCCGCTTTGATGTATTCCGCTCTCAGCCCTTTATCTCCGGTCTTTTTGAAAATCTCCGGATTCTCTGCCTTGAACGTATCCAGGCTCCCTTCAAAATAAGAATCCACATAGCTCCCCACCAGAAGGGCAGTCGTTTTCTTTTCCTGCCAGCGCCCCTCCAGCTTTTCCATCGCGCAGTATTCGCATCCCAGCTTTCCGTATGTGCCAGCGAAATCCTTGTACTGCGATACACTCATGTATTCCCGGTTCGCCTCCGCGCTGTAATAATTACTTGCCGATAATTCCAATGTCATTCCCTCCTTACTTAAACGGTAATTCCTCTAAGCCCATGCTTTCCATGAAATCATCTATTTCCTCCGGGCTTACATACTCTCCGGCATCCGCCGCATCCGTTCCGGTTCCGTCTGAACTCTCTCCATTCTCCGGCTGTTCATCCTTCGCCTGTTCATCACCCGGCCCCGGCAGCTCGAACACATTCTCCGCCTCGATTGCGTCCGGCTGGTTATCTCCGTATGATGCCTCCCCTTCCTCGTCAAATGTCTTTTGGTCGTCCTGGATGGCTCTCTGCATATCCACAGATAAGATACCCCATTTGGAGAGCAGGAGCTTGATTACCGTTTTCAGAGCCATAGCCTCAAAATCAGTAGTCCACTTGCTGTTTTTCTTCCCTTTGTTCAAGTCACTCCGGTATGCCTGGGAATACTTCTTTGCGTGATTCTCTACCGCCTTTGTTGACATATACAATTCATGGCTGTAACCAGTCTTTAGTCTGAACCACGCATAATATCCAACAACTTTATCTGTCTGCCCCTCGTCTCTCTGGGTACATTGTGAGAAGTCCGTCACGAAAACAATCTCGCCGGTGATCGGATTATAGGAAACAAGTTCATCCTCATACACCACGGCATAATTCATCTTCTCGTAATATCCGGAGCGGATTGCCAGCTGGATAAAGCCCTTATACATCATCTGGAATTGGGCCTCCATGTGGTCTTCCCACTTCCCGGTCTGCGGATTCTTCTTGCTGTTGTTGTACGGAACGATAGCCGCGAATCCCAGGTTGCTGTCAATCGGCAGATCGTATGTAGCCGCCACAAAAGCCGCTGATACGATGGAATTAGGTTCTGCCCTTTTCAGCTGTGCGCTCCCAGATACTACATTCGTTAGTGACGCAAGGAACTGCGGCGCTTTCTGCCCCAGGATTTCCGCAAATTTCTTCTTGCAAGTGTCCCTGGAGATAATCTCCTTCACAAGGACTGCTGAACTCTTAGGTTTCTGAATCTCCCCCTGCTGGATCTGCTGCGCCGGTACCTGCCTCTGTTGCTGTCCTGCCATACTGTTTATCCTCCTTCTATGCTCTTTGCAGCTGTCCGCCGCATATTTCTACTACTTCCCTGGAACACATGTCATTCAGACACTCCACACAAACCGGCCCTTCCTCTGACTCCAGGTATTCTTCATCCTCCATGATTCCATATCCGCACTTGATACAAGTGTATTTGCCCTTCGGTTCCCCTGCATTCGGGCATCTCGGATGGCACGGATTCTGTCTGCATATCTCACACACTGACCGCCACCCCCATTCTTCTTAATGCGGTGATTGCATTTATCCCTCTGCGTACAATGAAATTCTTCACTTCATCCCGGAATAAAAGCGGCAGATATTCCTCCCGGTTCTCGATACCGCATACCTCCATTTTCCGGAGGCAATACTGGAATACCCTATCTGCCTCACCGTCCGTCACGCCACCTGCGGTTCCCTGGAACTCTGCGGTGATCCGTTTTAATTCTTCTGACATCCGCATCCTCCTCTCCTTCAAATATCATCATCACGACACCGGAGGCGTTTCTTGCCATGCTTACCGTCATCAGCAGAACCGGCAGCACAAGCCATTCCCCTCCGTATGCCATGTATCCACGCTCCCGGTATGCGCATTGAACGGCAAACCGCGTGAGAATAATCCCCAGCGTTATCCATATCCATTCGCGGTAGATGAACCGCGTTACTTTCCGCAATATCATCCCTCCTTGTAGAAATAATGTTTTCCGTGTTTGAAAAGGAACTGCAAATTATTCTGGTGCCATGTGGAATCACTCCTGCTTTCAAAATACAGCGCCCCTTCGGATTCATCCCAATTCTCCTGCGTTACCATCTCCAGAGCCTTATAACAATCTTCGTCCGGCTCTACCGTGTACCAGCGGCCTCCCTCCTGGGTGACGCTGAACTGGCAAACTCCGTTATGCTCCTCCAGGATGACATCCTCTACCGTGTCCGGGAACCCTTCGCTCCGCACCCGGTTCAGTGCCACCAGGATAACCAATGCTTTCCCTTCGGTGTCCTCTCCTTCCGCCTCCGCCATCGCCAGCTTTGCCAGCAAATAGGAATCTTCCGCATCCCGGCCAGGGGATTGTGTAGCTTGCGGTTCCGGTACCAGGATTTTTGCTCCCACGCTCGTATCGCTCCCAGAAGGCTCCTGGATGTCCGCTATGGCTACCGCTACTGCATCCACCACCGGCTCCGGCTCCATTTCTTCCCCTGCATCCGCTATAAACGGCCTTATCCCGATAAATGTATAGACGGCAGCTACCGTAATAGCCGCCAGCTTTGCGCTATGCAATAGCTGTCTCCGTTTTCTTGTGTCCATTCCTGCTCCTTTCCACCAGCGGCACAGTGAACAGCCCCAGGTTTACTCCAGATGACTTCTCAACTGCCGCGTCAAACTCATTATCATCTTTTATCCCATATTGTGTTTTCAGAATCTCTCTCAACTTGGCAGCATCCATAACCATCCCTACCCTTTCAGTGCCTTTTCACCTGCTATCTTTAATTCACTAATGGCAACCGCCATCTGGTCCAGCCGCTCCATGATTGATTTCAGCGCCGGTTTCTCCGCATCGTCTATGACGCCATCCTCTGTAATCTCGATTAAATCCTTCTGGATTCCTTTTAGATTGTCGACATCAAACTCCCGGATAAGCCGGAGCGCGATCCCCTCCAGGTTCTTTGCCTGCGTTGCCACCGGCATTGACTTTCCAATCGGACACTCATGCTTGCAATAGCTGTATTTCAGCTCCGGGCAGTTATAGAGGTCTGCCATAAGCACCACTTTATCCACCGGAACCACCTTTGTATTCCCCAGCTCATAATCAGCCAGTGTTGATACGGACACTCCCAGCAGTTCCGCCGCCCCTTCCCTGCTGTATAGCCTCTCGTTGTATATTGCCGCCTTTTTCCTCGCCAGAAAGTACACATTATCATTGTCTTTCATAGAGCCATTCCCCATGTCATCCACCGTCCTTTCGATGTATAATTCAATTAGCATCTGAGGAAAGAGCAGCTGCATCAATGTTCAGTACATCGCTTATGGCTCTGACCGCTGGAGAGGATTGCACCCTGCCATTGATGACTGCCGATGTGTGGCCTTTGCTCATGTGCGCTGCCTTTGCCAAATCCAGCACACTCCATCCGCGCTTTACCATCGCTATCCTCACGCTCTTGCACCAGGAATCAGATTTTCTCTTTTCTGGGCTTTCGATGTTCAACGTATCGCTTATGAGCCGCATGGCTGGTTCAGACTGGACTCTGCCGTTGATGACCGCCGATGTATACACACGCGACATCCCGATAGCATCCGCTAAATCTTGTACACTCAATTCGCGCTCAATCATGGCGATTTTTACGTTCTCACACCAGGGAGTTAGCTTTTTTTCCATCTCTCTTACCTCCTTTGCTATGATGTGCGTTACATTTTGACTTTACATTTTGACGATACATTGTTAAAATGAATATGTGCGCTCTTTGTCTTGTAACGCATAAAAGAGCGTTTTTGTGCATGTGTTATTCGTTAAGGAAAATAAAACGCACAAATGTATCTTGCATATATATCATAACTCACTGAAAGGCGTTTGTCAATATTTTTACGCCGATTTGTGAGTTGCTTTTGGAGGTGGCTTATTTGTTTTGGGATAATTTTAAGGAAATATGCGACATGAAGGGTTTGAAACCCACTCCAGTATTGAAAGAATGTAAAATAAGTACCGGTAGCATCGGAAGATGGCAAGCTGGTAGCGCTCCAAACTCCGATGCTGTAATTGCTTTAGCAGAATATCTTAATTGTTCCACAGACCTCCTTCTTACTGGGAGTGAATATGTAAAGCCTGGAGAACCGCAACCGTTATCACAAGATGAATCAGACATACTTGCCATGTTTCGTTCTTTGCCCGGAAATCTCCAGGATATGTGTTTTGCATATATGAAAAGCGCGTGTGATACTTACCGCGCTATGCAAGAGGAGGAAAAAAGGTTATTAGGATAGACAGCATCCGCAAGCGGCGGAAATAAACAATGGAGGTGGATTATGTTGCCAGATTATATGCGTCCTATTTCTGGAGACGGTACCGGGAATGATATGCGGTGGGATAGCCTCACCCTGGAAGTAGAGTTATATTTGAGAACCGGGAATTACCGCCTGCTCCGGGATGCCCGTGTGCGCCAGGGCCGGTTTGTAGAACTGGAAGGGAATCTCCGTATAGCGCTTGCCTATTACTGCATGGCTTTCTACTCCGACTTAAACGGCTTTGACAGCATAGAACGCCTGCTATATTATCAGCAGGACAATTTCCGCGGCTGGAAATCGACTGCATCTGTGGATGTTGGAATCGTGAACAAAATCTTTGACCTTTGCTGCAGGTGCGGTATATCAGAAAAAGAACTGCTCACCATCTGCCGCAAGGCTTTCATACCTGGCATTTACCAATGCCACCTATTCACAACAAAAGAGTGCCGTGAGCTGCTGCTTATGTCCAGGGATGGGAAGATCGGGGAAATTAACTCCAGGATAAGCCAGGCGGAGGACCGGTTCCTTTCACAGTTCGCTTGCCAGCGGCAGGCTGCAATATAGCCCCCATTTAGGGGCTTTTCTTTTTGGGAGGTATTTCATGGCTTATAAGAAAGTAAAGGCATTGATAGAGCATGGCAAGGCGCGTGTGGCAATATATGTCCGCGTCTCTACCTTGTACCAGATAGACAAAGACTCCCTACCAATGCAGAAAAAAGACTTGATTGCGTATGCGTCCCTTATCTTGGGTACGGATGATTATGTGATATTTGAGGACGCAGGCTACTCCGGGAAGAATACTGACCGGCCAAAATTCCAGGAGATGATGTCCCAGATTCGCCAGGGCGTTTTCACGCACCTGCTTGTCTGGAAGATAGACCGCATCTCCCGGAATCTCCTGGACTTCGCATCCATGTACAATGAGCTGAAAGAGCTGGGGGTCATCTTTGTAAGCAAGAATGAGCAGTTTGATACCTCTACTGCTATGGGAGAGGCCATGCTTAAAATCATCCTGGTATTTGCGGAGCTGGAGCGCAACATGACATCAGAGCGCGTGACCGCTACCATGATTTCCAGGGCGAACAATGGCCTATGGAACGGCGGGCGCGTTCCGTATGGCTATAATTACGACATCCAGACCGGGGAGTTTTCTTTCAATGAATCGGAAAAATCCGTTGTGGAGATGATGCACAACCTTTATGAGGAACACCGCTCCCTTATCCATGTAGCCAGAATCCTTAATGACCGGCAGCTGTTCTCTCGCGCCGGAAATCAATGGTCTGCCGCCACACTCTTAATCATCCTGCGGAACGTATTCTACTGCGGAGATTACCAGTACAACCGCTCAAAGGAAGGAAACCGGAGTAAAAAGAAAAAAGAATCCGAATGGATAACGATTCAAGACCATCACCCGGCGATGATAAGTCGTGAACAAAAAGAGCGCATTATCGCCATTCTGGATTCCCAGGCAGAGCAGTATAAAATCCATCAGAGGAAACATGAGACAAAACACGTTCATGTGTTCGGTGGCCTTATGTATTGTGGTGCCTGTAAAAAGCCCATGAACAGCACTCCTGGTAATATTACAAGGGACGGCTGGAAGTATTCAAAATACTCCTGCTCCACACGCCGGAAATCTCCTACCGCCTGCAACTGTCCTACTATCTCTGATCCGGTCGTTGGAGAGTTTGTATTTAACTATATACTGAATATGCTTAACGCACAGCGTGGCTTTGCGGAAATATCTTCTCCAGAGGAATTGCAGGAGCGTCTCCTTCGCGGCGATACTTTCCTCCAGGTAAAGGGGATTGAACCGGATGGGCTGAATGACCTATACTCCGTCCTTGCATCCGGAAAAGTGTCTGGAGATGTGTATGGGAAGGGAGTTAAAATCAAAAAAGACGAAAAGAGGCAAGCGCAGTCGGAGCTTTCAAAACTCCGGAAGGAAAAGCAGAGGGCAGAACGCGCTCTGGAACGTCTGACAAACTTATACCTTTATTCCGATGACGCGATGTCGGAAAAAGAATATATCATCGAAAAAGAAAAACTTATTGAGGCTCTGGAGGGCATCAATGAGCGGATAGGGATGGCAAACCCGGATGCCTGGAACCAGTCCGTATCCGATGAAATCTTTGTGCAGCGTGCCAGCGAGTTCATCATATCGCAGAACCTATCCGGCAGGAATTATGTCAATTACAAGCGCCTGGCATCGTCCGTGGATGCGGATGTCTTGAAAACATTCCTTCTGGGAATCATTGACAGCATCTCCGTTATGGATGGACGCATCTGCTCTATTGTTTTCAAAAATGGTCTGTCCCATTCTTTCATCTACCGGTGATGATGGGACAAAATACCCCAGGAGCCGCTAAACTCCTGGGGTTTCCTCTGTCCCAAAATTCAAAATCTATTTTCTTCTGGGATTTCCCTTAGTTTACAAAAGCGCGATTTCAATGCTACAACACGAGCATAGCATCCCCAAATGAAAAGAACCGATACCGCTCCCGCACTGCCTCCTGATAGGCATCAAGCACACGCTCCCGCCCGGCAAGCGCTGACACCAGCATGATTAATGTGGACTCCGGCAGGTGAAAATTGGTGATCAGATTGTCCAGCACCTTGAATTGATAGCCCGGATAAATAAAGATCTCGGTATCACCGCTGCCAGCTACAACCCTGCCGTCATCACTGGCAGCGCTCTCCACGGTGCGGCAGCTTGTTGTCCCCACACAGATCACTCTGCCGCCCGCCTGTTTTGTGCTGTTAATGGTATTTGCAGCATCCTGCGTCACCTGATAAAATTCCGAATGCATATGATGATTTAGAAGGTTCTCCTCCTTCACCGGACGAAAGGTGCCCAGTCCTACGTGCAAAGTCACATATGCAGTCCGCACTCCCTGCTCCTGCACTTTTTGTAACAATTCCTCTGTGAAATGCAGCCCCGCTGTCGGCGCTGCCGCAGAGCCCTCGTATTTTGCATAGACGGTCTGATAGCGGCTTTTGTCTGCGAGTTTGTGTGTGATGTAGGGCGGCAGCGGCATCTCTCCTAACCTGTCGAGCACTTCCTCGAAAATTCCCTCATATTCAAACTGTATCAGACGATTGCCCTCGTCAACCACATCGAGCACTCTTCCAGTGAGCAGACCGCCGCCAAAATGAATGACGGCGCCTGCTCTTGCTTTTTTGCCGGGCTTTACAAGGGTTTCCCAGATGTCCTTTTCGCGGCGTTTGAGCAGAAGCACCTCAATCGCTGCCCCTGTCTCTGCCTTTGTCCCCATAAGCCTCGCGGGAATTACTTTGGTGTTGTTCAGCACGAGACAGTCCCCTTCATTCAAGTATTCTACAATATCTGTAAATTTTCTGTGCGCCACTGCCCCTGTCTTTTTATCAAGCACAAGCAGTCTGGAAGCCGACCGGTCCGCTAGTGGATCCTGCGCGATCAGCTCCGGCGGCAGGTCGAAATAAAAGTCTTTTTTTAATAATTCCTTTTTTAACTCTTCCTGCATAATCACGCCCTAAGCTCGATGCCAAGCCCCTCCAAACCATTCAGTATTTTCTTCATGGCACCTGACACATCGCTCTCCTCTAGGGTTCTGTCCTTTGCCCTGAATGTAATCGAGTACGCTACAGACTTATAGCCGGACTTAATCTGGCTTCCCTCATAGAGATCAAACAACTGATACTCCTCAAGGATTTTACCGCCCCGCTGTTCTATTACCTTCTCAATATCCCCCACTAAAATCTTCTTGGGAACAACCATGCTGATATCGCGGGACACCGCAGGATACTTTGCAATCCCCTCGTATTTTCTGTCAAATGAGGCAAACGGAAGAACTGCCGGCATATCCAACACTGCCACATACACCTTGGTATCAATCCCATAGTTGTCTGTCACTTCCGGGTGGATCTCGCCCAGATATCCAATTACCACCTCTTTATACTGAATCAGCGCCTGACGCCCCGGGTGTAAAAATGTTTTTTCCGCATTTGGATCATACGTAATCTTCTTGGTCATACCAATGCTCTCAAGAAACTCTTCGACCACCCCTTTCATTGTAAAGAAATCGCCTTCTCCGTACATGCCTAGCGTGAACTGCATCCGTTCATCTGGATAATCTGTCACCGGAAGGCTCTTTGGGATATAGATATTGCCAAGTTCATAGAGACGCACATTCTTATTTCTGCGGTTATAATTCGATGCCAGTGAAGTCAGGATTCCATTCAGAGAAATCGTTCTCATAATAGAGAAATCTTCTCCTAACGGATTGGCAATCGTCACTGTCTGGCGCAGCGGACTGTCCGCCGGAATCATCAGCTTGTCAAATACCTTGGGACTCTCGAACGAGTAGCACATTCCCTGAGAAAAACCACAGTACTCCGCAATATCTCTCGCCTTCTCTTCCACTCTCAGCTTAAAGGACATCTTGCCGGTGGTCGCCTCACCTGTCGGAAGCGTTGTCGGAATCTTATCATATCCGTAAAATCTGGCAACCTCCTCTGCGATATCTGCAAAGCACTCAATGTCCTGCCGGAAAGAGGGCGCCGTAATTATATTTGTATGCTCGTCATACGCTAATTCCAGACGCTTGAATATCTCAAGCATTTCTTCTTTTGGAATCTCTGTTCCAAGAAATTTGTTGATGCGTTCCGGCTCAAAAGGAATCTCTTTTAATGGTGCAAAAGGCTCTTTCACATCAACGATTCCGCCGACCACTTCGCCGCATCCAAGCTCTTCTATCAACTGGCATGCCCTGTTGATCGCTTCCTCTGCATTTCTTGGGTCCAGCCCCTTCTCAAAAATGCCGGAAGCCTCTGTTCTAAGTCCTACTCTCTTGGAGGACTTCCTGATATTTGCGCCATTGAATGTAGCCGCCTCAAACAAAACGGTCTGCACATCCTCTGTAATCTTTGAGTTTTCGCCGCCCATTATCCCTGCAAGACCAATTTCCTTCTCCGCATCACAGATCATCAGCATCTCCGAATCCAGCTTTCTCACCTGCCCGTCAAGTGTCTGGAACGTATCGCCGTCCTTCGCGCGCCGTACTATGATCTTATTGCCAGCCACATTCTTTAAGTCATAGGCATGCATTGGCTGGCCGTACTCCATCATGACATAGTTTGTGATATCGACAAGGTTGTTGATGGGGCGAATCCCGCACGATGCGAGCCTTCTCTGCATCCATTCCGGCGACGGTGCGATCTTAATATTTTTGCACACTCTTGCGCAGAACCGTGTGCAGAGGTCTCTGTCCTTGATTTCCACCGAAATAAAATCTCTGACATCCTCATCATTTCCCTTTACTGCCACGACTGGCGGCAGAAATGGTTTTCGAAACGTAGCTGCCGCCTCTCTTGCAATCCCTAAGATACTATAACAGTCTACGCGGTTACTGGTCACCTCATACTCTACCACCGTGTCGCGCAGTCCAAGCGCCTCAACGGCATCCGCTCCGGGTGTCACCGGCTTCTGAAATACATAGACGCCATCCTCAGGTGCCTCCGGGTACAGCTCCCGGCTGGAACCAAGCTCCTCAATCGCGCACATCATGCCTGCCGACTCGACGCCGCGCAGCTTCCCCGCCTTGATCTTAATCCCGTTTTCCGGCAGCGGGCCGCCGTCATGACCACCTGCTACCCTGCCGCCGTCAAGAACAGTCGGAACATAATCCCCCTCTTTGAGATTCTGCGCACCCGTCACAATCTGTACAGTCTGTGTCCCCACATTGACCTGACAGACGATCAATTTGTC
Source organism: Lachnospiraceae bacterium (assembly GCA_009774345.1). Taxonomy (GTDB): domain Bacteria; phylum Bacillota; class Clostridia; order Lachnospirales; family Lachnospiraceae; genus COE1. The sequence goes on from VSNR01000053.1 coordinate 15,918, forward strand.
GGCATCCGGGTGACGCTCTATTTTCTCGATATGTCCCACAACAATCTTTTCAAGATTTTTGTCCAGCCGCGTATATCCCTCTACCTTTGTCCCTGAGAGTGTCATTGCATCACAGTACTCCTTATCCCCACAGGAAAGCTCAGGTACATATGCCTTTATCCATGATAATGATGTGTTCATTTTATCCTCCAATCTATGACACATGTGTCATTTTTCCTTATTTATAGCATCAGTCTTTTCTGCGTTTAGAACTGTTTTAAGAAGCGAATATCATTCTCGTATAAAAGCCGCATATCGTCAATCTCATATTTTAGGAGCGCGATCCGCTCAAGTCCTACGCCAAATGCAAAGCCCGTATATTCCTCGGGGTCAATATTGCACATTTTCAATACTTTGGGATGAACCATGCCGCAGCCTAAAATCTCTATCCAGCCCTCTCCCTTGCAGAACCGGCAGCCGCTTCCGCCACACTTGAAGCACGACACATCCATCTCGGCAGACGGCTCTGTAAACGGGAAATGGTGTGGCCTGAACTTCACCTTCGTCTCCTCGCCAAACAGCTCTCTCGCAAACTCTGCGAGCGTTCCCTTGAGGTCGGCAAACGTAATATTTCTGTCAATCACAAGCCCCTCAATCTGATGGAAGGACGGGGAGTGCGTCGCATCTACCTCATCCGCACGGAACACACGCCCCGGCGCGATCATTCGTATCGGAAGCCTGCCTTTTTCCATCTCATGCACCTGTACACCAGAGGTTTGTGTCCTGAGCAGAATATCACGGTTAATGTAAAATGTATCCTGCTCATCCTTTGCCGGATGATCTGCCGGGATGTTGAGCGCCTCGAAATTATAATAATCTTTCTCCACCTCGGGACCTTCCACCACCTCATATCCCATTCCGATAAAGATGCGCTCCACCTCCTCAAGTGCGATGGTGTTTGGATGGCGGTGCCCCACGCTGTTTTTCTGTGCAGGCAGTGTCACATCGATCACTTCCGCTTTCATCCGCGCTTCGCGAAGCTTTCGCTCCATGTTGGTCCTTGCCTCGTCAAGCACCCGCTCAATCTCTGCTCTGGCTTCATTGACAAGCTGTCCGACCTTCGGTCTGTCCTCTGGCGCCACGTCCTTCATGCCCTTTAAGACAGTGGTAAGTTCGCCCTTCTTGCCCAAAAAGCTGACACGAACGTCATTTAATTTGTCCAGTGCTTCACTCTCATTGATCTGGCGGATTGCCTCTGCCTTGATCTGCTCCAATCTCTCCTTCATGATCCTTCTCCTTTACATTTTCATTCATTATTGGGGGCTGCGCAATCGAGTAAGGAAGAATCCTCTTCCCCTACTCGGGTGCCCGTGTGCATAAAAAAATCCCTTACAGAAAAACACTGCAAGGGACGAATAAACCGCGGTACCACCCAAATTTCTATATCAAACAGACTCGCCGCCTGTTTTGTGCCAGCTGCAAACAACTGCACCTGCACATCCTATAGACACTCTATAGACATAACGTGTCACTCCGTCTTTTCCTACCATTCTGTTCAGGCGTCAAAGCCAAGACAAAACTTCAAAAAAGCTGCTCCGGTGGGAAATTCGATATCATAGTTGAACTGGGGAAGCTTTCAGCCGGCGACTTCCGATCTCTGACAGAAACTAAGATTCTACATAACACCTTCATTGCATTTACAAATATTTTCTTTGCATCAAAATATCTAAAACCTATCATAGGTTATCCCAGAAAAATTGTCAAGCAAAATTTATTTCAATCTGCTGTACAATATCTCTATCTTACCACAATCTGTGGCAATTTCAAGAATAACGCTGTTGATAATATTATAATCGGTCTCATTGTACTCATGAACATACAGATCACTCTTAAACTGAACGCCGCCTGTGCCGCTCTCATCAATCGCACTCATGGCATAGGTCGTGATAATATTGCCAATCTCCATCAGCGCCGACTTCTCAAGCTCATCCAGAAAATCCAGATGCGGCAGATTCATTCCGCTGATTTTATTGTACAGGATCCCAGCAAGCTCATCAGACATTCCATATAAAAACAAATGCTTGTTGGCGCCCTCTGCAACGGTTCTGACAATGACTGCCCCTTCCACATTGCCCTTATAAATACAACTCTTTACCCCCTTGATTGGAATGTCATACATTTCAGTGAGAAGTTTATGCGCTACATTCTCAATAAAACTCTCTGTATTCGCAAAGGACTCTATATTCTGCAACGGCAAATTCTTCAAAATCTTACGGTCACAGACACAGACATGATTCACCAGCCACGCGAGCATTGTTCCTATAAAACTCTTTAGCGTCTTTGCCGTAAAGTCTTTGCCAAGCAGTTCTTTGTACGCCTGAACTGTATTCTTGAACTCCGTATGTATCTTGACATGCTGCGCATAGCTCACATACTTCCGTTCCCGCTGGAGTGCCTCCTCTGTATTGAAATGAAAGACTGTGTAATCCACCAGAAAATCAATAATCTCCATACATTTCTGCTGGTTGCTTCTCTTATCACCGCTCTTGGCAATCTCAAGCAGTTGTTCGATTTTGTCAAACAACTGGCGGTGCTGCTCGTCAATTTTGTCGATGCCTACCTTGTATTCCTCTTTCCATAAAGCTGCCATAACATTATCCCCTTTTTGTATATCAAAACTTTTGCATAACTTTATATTGGCGGTCAGTCTTTTCAGCCGTCAGTATAATTTATTTCAATATTATAGCATTCTCTGGAAAATTTATCAAGCCGCAGTGAGATTAAAAATAAAATGAAACGATAGTATGATTTCAAACCCTTAACCCATCATACGCAAACTGTATTCCGCTCCATTCTTTCTCCAACTCCATATAATCATCATACGATTTTCCCCAATCTTCCTCCAAATGCGTAATAATCACTTTCTTGATGTTATATTGTTTCCGTATCGCGTCAATTTCTTCTAACGTAAACAGTTCTTTTCGCAGCGGATTCTCTTTATTCAATACAAATCCATCTTTTAGGATGTCCCCGACAATCGTATTGCCTATGATTAGCACATCTGCATCCTGAAATCTCTCTGATTCTGGAAAGGGTTTCACATCACAGGGCGCATATATTATTTTTTTGCTGTCAGAAGAAATGATAAATATTGCCACATGCTCCTGTTCATCTACGGGAATCAGCTCGATCATAAGATTGTCTTTTATACTTTCTTTTTCAAAAGCACGAATCTCTTTTATTCGCACAAGACCTTTGGCTTCATAATATTCAAGAGCTGAACCATATTTAGTTCCTTGTTTTTTGAGATCTTCAAGAATGGCAGGCAGGGAAGCAACCGCTATCGGATGATCTGGTTTCTTCCCCAGTGAAGCGGCAAGCCAGTCCATTTTCAACTGCTCTATCACACGCATTCCCATGGTGTGGTCAGGATCGCAATGACTGTATAAAATCTGTTCCACTTTCTGTATATTGGCATTATTCAAGGCAGTATTGATATCCTCCGGCGTATCAATCAATATATTTGCATCTTCAATAAACAGGCTGCATCCCGTTCTTGCATAAGGAACTCCTTTCTGCCGCGCCTGTGTACATACACGGCAATTGCAACATGCTCTTGGTGTACTGACACAGCCACCAGAACCAAGTATGATTACGTTCATCTTCCGCTGTCCTCCTTCTTTTCATAAAATACTGCCTCCATATGTAACGGACTCTCAATCGTTTTCATCATTTCGGTAAAACCATTCCTTTCATAAAACCTGATCCCTGATAAAATTATACTATCCCTTAAATTCACTTCTAAGAACTGCATACTGGGCAGCGTCAATAAATGCACCATTTTTGTAATACTTCTGTCTGGCGATTCCCTCCAACTGCATTCCACATTTTGTCAGCACATGTATGGATGCTGTATTCCCATCAAATACATCTGCCTGCACACGGTTTAATTCAACCTTATAAAATGCATAGTACAGCACAGCATGAAGCACTTCTGTCATGATGCCTTGACCCCAATACTTTGCTGAAAGCATATAGCATGTATCGGACATAGCGCTTGCTTCTTGAACATTTCCCAGATTAATTGTTCCGATCAATTCACCGCGCGCTCTCCATTCGATTACCCAGTGAAAATAAGTCCCAGATTCATAATTACTGGACCATTTATGTACTTTTTCTTTATATTGTTCTATATCCATTACTGGATAAAATGGAAAATACCTGCATACTTCCTCGTGTTTTGCCCAGTTTTCATACATCATTGGAGCATCGTCTGGAACAATTCTTCTCAGAAGACAGCGTTCTGTATCTATTGTCTGTGTACCAATTTGATTCATTGAACTTCCTTCTTTCTGTATAAATTATCATTTTTATCATAACTCATATTGCCAACCGGCGCCAATTCGAATATAATCAAAGTAATCCTACGGAAATTTACATGAAATATTTTTGAAGAAAAGAGGCATAGCGCATCAATGAAAAATAAAAAGCAATACTACTGCTGTCTGGTCACAGCATTACTCCTCATCACCTGTTCCTTAATCTGCGGACTAACCCACCTTGATTTCAATACAGTGCGCACGGCAAATGCTTCTGAGCAGCCGGCACTGCTGCCTGACGAAGCGCAGACTCCCGTCTACAATCCGCAGGAGGAGCTTGCAGACACCTTTCAGGAATACGATATCACGCTCATGGCTGTCGGGGACAACCTGCTGCATATGGGCATCGTAAATACGGGAAAGCAGTCCGGCGGCAGAAATTATGACTTTTTGTTTGACGGCATCCGCAGTTTTCTGGGACAAGCAGATCTTAAAATCATCAATCAGGAAACCATTATGGGCGGAAACCAGTTGGGTTTTCATGGCTACCCATTATTTAACTCGCCCTCTGAGGTGAGTGACGCCATCGCCAAAGCAGGTTTTAATGTCGTGCTACAGGCGACAAATCACACATCTGACCAAGGATTAAATGGTATCGAACATTGTCTGGAGCTCTGGAAAACACATCCAGAAGTTCTTGTTGCGGGGCTTCATGCTCCCGGCATTTCATTGCAAAGCCACATTCCTTTACTGGAAGTCAATGGCTGTACTTTTGCATTTCTAAACTATACTTATGGTCCAAACAGCGCCAGCGTATCCGCCGCAGTTGAAGACCGTCTGAACATTCTCTGTGCCATCGATGCATCTAGCCGGAAGATTGATTTCACCACCCTGAACCCACAAGTCCTCTCTGATATTGCGCAAGCCCGTCTGATGGCTGATATCGTCGTAGTATGTCCGCACTGGGGTACGGAATATGCCACCGTTCCATCCAGCACGCAGGAGCAGTTCGCCATGCAGATGACGGAAGCCGGCGCGGATGTGATTATCGGTACACACCCGCACGTCGTGCAGCCCGTCACATGGATTGAAGCGGAAAATGGAAACCGCGCGCTCTGCTATTATTCGCTTGGAAACTATGTGTCCACCCAGAAAAATCCAAAAAGTATGCTTGAAGGACTTGCATGGATTACATTCCATGTGAGCCAAAACGGAATCTCTATCTCGGAAGAAAACACAGGGATTGTCCCACTGGTCTGCCATTACACCAGCGGTCCCGTCCGTCTCAAATCTGTGTATCTGCTGGAAGATTATACTGAAAAACTTGCCCAGTCCCACGGCATCATTCCTTACGGCGGTGTATCTTTTCACCTGAAAAGCCTCCAGCAGTGGAGCGATGAGATTCTGGGAAACTGGGTTCTCCCCGCCAGCCAGATCTTAATTACTCAACAATACTGCGGACGCCCAGAATGACGCCATCGTAATCATAATTGCTGATAATGACCCCTTTTCTGGAATTTGCGGCATGAATGATCTGTCCGTTGCCAATATACAGTCCGACATGGGTACAGCTCGAGCCGTTCGAACTGTAGCAGATGACATCTCCCGGCTGAATCTGTGCCATATCTATGCTCTGCCCCGCAGAGGTATACTGTCCCTGCGGCGTTCTGCTGAGCTGATAGCCAAATGCCTGATAGACATAACAGGTAAAACCAGAACAGTCCGTTCCTGATGCAAGACTTTGCCCGCCATGTACATAGCGATTGCCAAGATACTGCATCGCATAGTCTACCACCGCATTCCTGAGCGCCGAGACTGAGGCGTAGTTCGTCTGCGGCGGCGCGGCAGAGATCACCATACGCTCCGGCGCTGCCTCCTCAGACGCCTGCGTTCTCGCCTGCAATTCCTGCAATGCAGCCTGTTCTGCTGCCTCCTCCTCAACCGATTTCGCGTAGATAAACTCTTCTATCACCGCCACATACTCAGATGCCACATATCCCTCCTGCGCATCTGCATAGCGCACCTTGCACCATTCGTCTCCCCATTCGATCAGCTTCGCACGCTCTCCATGGTCTATGTATCCAATTCTGCCCGATGAGAGATCCGGCTCCTCGCGCACATTCAAGCGGTCTGCCTGAACCTCAATATAGCGGGTAACATAGTGGTCTGCCACCGCGGCTGCCGCGTCGCCATAGATAAAATATTCTGCTTTGATATACCCCTCCACATTGCCAGACACCACTTGAAACCATTCGTCTGCGTCACCTGCTGTCGAGAGAATCTGCGCGACTGAGCCATCATACATTTTACCGACAATTTCGCTGTCTGTATTTGGCGCGCTTCTGACATTGACATAATTGTCCACATTGGCAATCGCTAAATTCGCGTACTCACTCTCCTCCACGTCAGCTGCCTGCACAGCCTCAGCAGGCAGTTCCACCATCACTTCGCTGTCTAATACAGCCGCGGCGCCTGCCGTTGTCAGAAAAGTCTCCTGCATAAAATCACGGTCCAATATGCTTGCGGCACCTGCTGCTGTATCAAGAACAGCCTGCATCTGCACTGTTGAAGGCGCCTGCTGTGTATACACCCGTATCGGCTTTTGTGCAGGTGCTTGCGCAGGTTTCTGTACAAGCACCGCGACCCCTGCTATAATCACAATTGTGCTGACCAGTGTTGTAGTTCTCTTCCGCTCCCATTCCCGGAAGTCATCCTTTGCAATCGTACTCATTTTTACACCTTTCTAATTTCTAAAATTTTATTTCCTATTATATTGACAAGCAGTCCTATGCCAATACCTGTCACCAGACCGCCCAACACATCTGTCGGATAATGGATTCCAACATACAGTCTCGAGAAGGCAATCAGCGCCGCCAGTATGATCAATAACACCGCATATTTTTTGGGTAAATGCTTATACATGGATACCGCAGAAGCAAAACTGGCACCCGTATGTCCTGATGGAAAGGACGCGTCCACCGCAGGGGCAACAATGCATTGCAGCCCTGCCACCACCTCATAGGGACGGACTCTGCCAACCAGATTCTTTAAGATGATATTATTGACGATCAGAGAGCCAAGCAGCGCACTCGCTGAAAATATGCCCGCCCGCCTCGTCTGTTTAAAACACAGCAGCACAATTGTCAGCACAATCCAGAAGATTCCGGCATCACCCAGATGCGTAATTCCTCCAAAGAATACATCCCCCACCGCATTTCGTATATGTTCCTGAATAAAAAGCAAGATCTGCCCATCAACTGATATCATACAAACCTCCATAGCAAAGTCCAACTGCTGTGCATCTATCGACTAAATTTGACATAACAATTCGCTTAATGATAGCATATTATTGAAACAGAAGCAATAAAGGCAATAAAAAATCTCCCGATATACTCAGGAGATTTTTTAACCATTATTATTCGCTGTCTGGTTTTTCAACCTGCTCGATTGCTGCCTTTTTCATAGGAATACGGCAGTTCTTGTTGTTGCCGAACTCCACGATCACATCTTCGTCTGTGACATCAATCACAATGCCATAAAAACCGCTGGTCGTCAGGATACTGTCGCCTACCTCCACTGAATTAACCAGAGCTGCCTTCTTTTTCTGCTCCTTTCTCTGCGGACGAATCATCAGAAAATACATGATTCCAAACCAGAATACCACCATGACAACCAGTGATATCATACTTGCAGCCCCTTGTCCAGCCGTTGCTGCATCTGCTTCTGCCAACAATAAATTCATCTTTAATTATTCCTCCTATATTGCCGTTTGACACTGTTTGCAAATAGTCAAACACATAGTATATATGATACAC
>VSNR01000054.1 GCA_009774345.1 Lachnospiraceae bacterium
TAATAAAACTCTAAAATAATTTAAAATCTAGTGATAAACATAAAAATATATGTTATTATAAAAGAAGATATAGAAATCAATCTATCACGACTGGTGGAAATAATGAAAAGAAAATTAATAGTTTTTTTCATGTTTTACAAATGAATATAAAAACGGTGGAAAACAACAATACAGATGAGAAGTTGCGGTATGTATTTCGACATTATTTATTCAATTATCTTTCTGTTCAGTTGAATCGAATCGAGTACTCTGATTTGCAGGATAAGGAAACATACTTTGTAACTGCATTTGATATGTTTTTTCGAGTATGTAGGTGTTTGACTCGGAAAGAAATGGATTTATCCGGTATTAATATGTTATTGACTTATATGAGCAAAATGGAAGAACAGATAGATTATAAAAAGCTGAAAAGTAAAATGTTTGAATTTGAAAACGGTGTTTATTCGTGGGAGGAATTGAAAGAGCAGGCAGTAGCACTACATAAGTCTTTAGTTACAGAAGTATTGAGATCATTGCCATTTGATAAGGAAATTAATGTAGGGGTGTATGGGATAGGGGAACATACCAAAAAAATGCTAAAGAGTTACAAAGAATATGTGGGAGAAATTAGAGCTAATCTTGTTTTTTTGGATAGTAATGCAGAAAGCAATTCAATAACATATGATGATAAGCCAGTCTATAATATAAGGGATGTTCGTGACGAAGAGTTGGAAATAGTAATTATATCAAGCTGCCGGTATCAAGATGAATTGTATTATACGATCAGTGAACGGAATGTGAATAGTATGATAATTAAGCTGTATACCCAAGTAAAAGATACATTTGATTTCTTTATATAAATAAGTTGGCAATTAGAAAGTGCAGAAAAACGATAGATGGTGAAAGGAGACGATAATGAAAATTGCAATTTGGGGAGCGGGAAAATTCGGGCAGTATGTAATGGAACAGCTTCTTGCAAATGATTCAGTTGAATTGCAGTGCATAATAGACAACTATGCAGATTCCTGTCAAAAAATTAATAACATTGAGATTGTAAGTCCAAATGTATTTTTGAAGAGATATGATAGCGAAACGGATTGTGTGCTGGTTGCATTTACGGAAGGTCTTTCCATCCTTCAACAACTGAAGGACATGGGAATAAAAAGCTATGGATTTATTCATAAAAGAGTTTTTCATTATAAAATGAAATTAGGCATTGATATATTGCAGGATTGCAATATCCTTTGGAACCATGAAAGAGAACTGTATTTGCCGAGAATGGAAACATTGGAAACAAATGTGGTCGATTTTTGCAATATGAATTGTAGGGGATGCAGCCACTTTTCAAATATTTTTCGTAAAGGGGATTTTGTTCCATATGAAGTATTTGAGAGTGATATTAAACAGTTATCAGATAAAGTGTTTATCCAACAATTTAATCTGCTGGGAGGAGAGGTTTTTTATAGTGAAAATCTGGATGATTACATTAATTGTTTAAGAAAATATATGCCTAAAACAGTGATTGAACTGGTAACAAACGGAATGTTAATACCACAGCAAAAAACGGAATTAATGAGAGTTATACAACAAGAACAGGTAACAGTAAGTATAACCGAATATTCTCCTGTTACAAAGGTAAAAGATAAGATCAGGGACAAGTTAGATGAATACCATATATACTATGAATTCAGACCTGTTGTAGAAACCTTTGGTAAAAATATAGATTTGTCAGGAAAGAATGAACCATTTGCAGCACAGAGTAAATGCAGGGAAAATACATGTCAGTTTCTTAGAAATGGAAAAATTTACAAATGTCCTTTTTCGGCATTGGGAAATATATTTTTTGAACATTATAATATTCCACTTTCGTTTGATGAGGGAGTAGATATTTTTGACATCAATATGAACTGGAAAGAATATGCAGACACGGTGAGAACACAGCCAATAGAACAGTGTAAATATTGCGGCACGGAAGAACGGTTTGGTTGGGAGATATCAAACAATCCGCAAAAAGAAGAATGGCTCATAGAATGATTTCGCCGTTATCAGACAATCAGAAGCAACAGAAAGAGAGGAGAACAGGTATGAAAAAAGGAGTAGTATCAGTATTATCAGCTTTGGCAGGAGCGGCGGTAGGCGCAGGTGCTTTGGGGTATCAGAAAACCAAACTGCACGATCAGGATTTCAAGGTTATCAAAAAGAATGAAGCAATCTTAAAAATGTTTAACCAATGGCTGATTGTTAAGCAGGAAGGGAAAAGTATCGCGGCATATTTGAAAGAAAACAATTTCAACAAGATAGCCATTTATGGAATGAGTTATGCGGGCGAGCGGCTTTTGGATGACTTAAAAGGGACAGATATAGAAGTCGCTTATGCAGTTGATCAGAACGCAGACAGAATGTTTGCCGAAGTGGAGATGATTACAAAAGAGGAGATTGCGCACCAGCAGGAAGTGGATGCGGTTATCGTTACTGCAATTTACTTTTTTGATGATATTGAGGAAGAATTGAGTGAAATGATTGACTGCCCGATCGTATCGCTGGAAGATATCCTGTATGAGTTGTAGTGCGTTGTGACAATATATGCTTTATATGGTATTATCATTGTATTTTTGTCATAATGCGAACAGGAATGAATGGAAAGAAAAACAAAGTGACGTACAGGAGACAGATAAGCAATGGATGCAAACATAAAAATATCTATTATCATACCCGTATACAATGCCTGTAGCTATTTAGAGCAGTGTTTGGACAGTGTCATAGCGCAGACGATTTCACCGAAAGAGATTATTTGTATTGACGATGGTTCGACGGATTGTTCAGGTAAGATTTTAAGAGAATATGAAAGGAATTATGATAATATCCGTTGCTATGCACAGAAAAATCAGGGTGCCGGCACAGCCAGAAATTATGGCTTGCATTTGGCGCAGGGTGAGTTTGTCGCCTTTTTGGATGCGGATGATTTTTATATTGATAGAAACGCGCTGGATAAGATGTATACAGCTTGTATCAAAAACCGAATAAAAGTATGTGGTAGTTTTCTGTCAAAGAACGTGAATGAACAAATACTACAATTGCCTTTGCATAGAAACATCTTTGAGAGTGGGAATACGCAAGAAGTTTTAGTACAATATAGAGATTATCAATGCGATTACTTTTATATCAGCTATATATATGCAAGGAGAATGCTGACTGATAATTCAATCTGTTTTCCATTGTATAGAAGATATCAGGATCCCCCTTTTTTTGTCAGAGCAATGTTGGCGGCAGACAGATTCTGCGTTGTGCCGGTTGAATGTTATTGCTTCAGAGAAAGTGAAGCCAGTTTGAACAGAAAGAAAACCTATATTGCGGATGCGCTCAGAGGCATGATTGACAACCTGATTGCAGCAAGGGATAACAACTTGAAAATACTGCACAACTTGACAGTTGACAGGATTAATAATGAATATTATGAAGCCATTGTTGAAAATGCTTTTCAAAACAATTTTGAAGTACTTGATTTGCTCAGGAAGGCAGATTCCCTTGTTGATTGGCAGTGGTATGACAGTGGAAAAGAACACGGTGAATTACTGCCTCTCAGTATCATAAAAGATAATCAAGACAGCAAACAGTTTGCAAACAGATTGAGTGAAATACGAGAATCACACTATGTATTAACACTGTGGTTAAAATCCCATTTTGGAAATTCAATAGGGAATTATTTGAAAGAAAAAGGGATTCAGACAATTGCAATATATGGATATGGATTCTTCGGGAAAATGTTATATCAGGAAATTCAGAACACAGATATAGAAATCAGATATATTATTGATAAAAGGAAAGAAAGAAATACAAATTTAAAGATTATTGAGCCTCAATCAGAATGGCGTTCGGTTGACGCAATAATTATTTCTCCCTTGTCTTACGACAGCATACTAAATGAATGGAGAGAAAAATTTATTTATCCAACATATATTCTAAAAAATATATTGATGGAATTAGTGGAGGAATAAAGATGCCTAAAATATCAATTATTATGCCATCATTCAACGTTGCGCCTTATATCAGGGAATGCATGGACAGTGTACTGGCACAGACGTTATCGGATATTGAAGTGATTGTAGTCGATGCAGATTCTACAGATGGCACAAGGGAAATATTGGACGAATATGCGCAGAAAGACAGCAGAATTGTCATTTTAAAAGATGATAAAAAGAGTACCGGCTATGCTAACAATAAGGCACTGGATTATGCGACAGGAGAATATATTGGAATTGTGGAAACAGATGACTATATTGTAGCAGAGATGTATGAAAAATTATATTTTTATGCCCAAAAGTATAAGGCAGAGGTTGTAAAAGCAGATTATGATTCATTTTCCACAGTTCAGGGTAAAAGATTCTTTGTGACACACAACCTGTTAGGAGAGAAGAAAAAATATTATCAGGTATTAAGTCCCAGAAAAAATAGATATGTTTTTTGGGCAGAAATGTTTAATTGGGCAGGAATTTACAGGCGTGATTTTCTAAATCAATATCAGATCCGGCATCAGGAGACACCAGGCGCATCTTTTCAGGATAATGGATTCTGGTTTCAGGTTTTTGCTTATGCACAGAGGGTTGTTTTTATCCATGAGTCCTTCTATAGATACCGAAAAGATAATCCAAATTCGTCTATTAATAATAAGAATAAAGTATTCTGTATGTGCGACGAGTATGATTTTGCACGGGAAAAATTCGGAAAATATCCAGAAATTTGGCAAAAGGTTTATTATGCCTATTTAGGGAAAAGATATGGTGCATGTGCATGGACGCTGCAAAAAGCAGCACCCGAATTTCGAAATGCGTTGTGTGAACGTTTATATCAAGATTTTTCATCTTATATAAAGGAACTGAATGAAATTGATAACATCTGGGGAAGGAAAGACCCAAACAATAAACAGCTTCGCTTATTGCTGACAGACAAAGGGCAGTATCTGGAATATATGAATCATCTGCTGCAGGAGTATGAAGCAAATATCAGTCAATTACTTGATACAATGAGAGATAAGAGGATTGTCATATTTGGATGTGGAAATTGGGGAACAGAATTACAGGACTTGCTTGCAAGGAATGGAATTTGTATTGATGCATTTTGTGACAATTCTTTGGACAAGCAGGGAAAGGAAATTAATGGGGTATTGGTAAAAAGTCTGAGTAATGTACTTGAGAGCATTGAAAACGCATTTTTTGTAGTGGCATCAGCTCTATATAGTAAGAATATCTGTCAGCAATTGACAGAGCACAGGATAAATACTAAACGTATATTTGTATACAAACATAACAAGTATCTATGGGATTGATGGGGTTATAAACAATGAGTTATCTGTACAAAAAATTTAACAATATCGTATTGAATTGTTTAAGTAACGGTATCGAAAGATTTGCAATTAAGGAGACAAACACATGCCCAAAGTCACAATCGTAATCCCTGTCTTAAACGTCCAGCCCTACATACGCGAGTGTCTCGACAGTGTTGTGAATCAGACACTCACTGACATCGAGATTTTCTGCATAGATGCAGGTTCGATAGATGGAACATTAGAAATTGAACAAGAATACGCAAAAAAAGATTCCAGAATCACAATCCTTGACGACACAGCACATAGCACCGGATACGCCAAGAATCTTGGGTTTCAGCGTGCAAATGGTAAATATATGGCAATCGTGGAATCAGATGACTATATTGCCTTGGATATGATGGAAAAGCTTTACAATGCGGCAGAACAAAATGAACTGGATATCGTAAAAGGAAATTACAGATCTTTTCTTGGAGAAGGCGGAGCACGATTATTTGTGGAGAAGGCGGTTTCTTTGAATCAGGAGGACTATGGCAAAGTGATTGATCCGCAGTCTGACAACCGCTTTTTCGGATGGGATATGTATACTTGGACAGGTCTGTACAGAAAAGCATTTTTAGAGAAATATCACATCCTGCACAATGAGTCAAAAGGTGCGGCTTTTCAGGATGTTGGATTTTGGTTCCAGACATTCTGTTATGCGAGGCGTGTTTATTTGCTGTCAGATTATTTTTATCATTACAGGCGAGATAATCCGAATGCATCGGTAAAAAATCCAAACCGGACTTTTATCATGTGTGATGAATACAGATTTATCAAGGATAAGATTTCAAGAGATACGCCGACATGGAACAGGGTACTGCCTGCATATTATCATGAACTGTTCCGCAGTTATTTTGTGACGTATGAACGCCTTGCAGAGCAGTTGAAACCAGATTTTGCAGCCCAGTTTTATATGGAAATGAGAAATGGGTATAAACTTGGATATGTACACAGGGGATTATTCGACGATTATGAGCTGAAATACCTGGATATTTTGCTGCAGTCAAAGCAGGCGTTTATGGACAGATTGGCTACGCAAAAGCAGAACGCAGAGCAAAAGCGGCAGCAATTATATGAAAAAATCAGGGAGCATGAGAACTGTATTATTTTTTCCGCAGGAAGTCATGGGTGTAATTTGCAGGTAATGCTCAAACAGTGTTTTGATAGGAATGTGGCGGCATTTTGTGATAACAGCTTAAAGAAAAATGGTAAATGCATCAATGGAGTTAGGATTCTCAATCTCAGGGAGGCAATCCAATATTATCCTGATGCAGTGTATTTGATTGCAAATAAAAAGTACAGTGTGGAAATACACAGGCAGCTACTAGACAGTGGAATCGATGAAGTACATATTATTCCCTGCAGAGTGGAAGAATTGATTGATGGCTTTTTGTAGAGTATAAAATTTTAGCTTGCAATTTCCTTCTTTGCAAACGCAGATTTATACGGTGTACTCGATTACTAAGAGATAGAGTGGCAGAAATGGGAGGATTAATTATGAAACTGGCAATTTTAGGCGGTGGTCTTGCTGCCATCAGCCTTGCATATTTTTTGCAGGAGAATCAGCAGATCGAAGAAATCACGATATTTGAGAAAGAAGCATCCATAGGCGGTTTATGCCGCAGCATCCACAAGGACGGTTATACCTATGATATCGGTCCGCATATTCTCTTTTCAAAAGATAAAGAAATGCTGAATCTGATGCTTGAGGTGGCGCCGGAAACAAATAAACTGAGGCGTTCCAATCAGATTATACACAAAGGGCGGTATGTGCAGTATCCGTTTGAGAATGATCTTTCCAAACTGCCGTCGGAGGATTTGAATTATGCAGTGACAGCGTTTCAGAATAATCCGTATGAAAATTATGAGGCACAGAATATGTTACAATTTTTCCTGAAAACGTTTGGAGAAGGCATCACAAATCTTTATTTGAGACCCTATAATGAAAAAATCTGGAAACATGATCCATCCTTTATGGATACTCAGATGGTAGAGCGCATTCCAAAGCCGACGGATGAGGAAATCATGCGCAGTGCCGGTGGAGAGACGGTGGACGGCTACGTACATCAGCTTTATTTTCATTTCCCCAAAGAAGGCGGGATCGAGGCGGTTGTCAGGGGTTTTGCTGACAGGCTGGGTAAGAAGTGTAAGGTGATGCTGAATCAGGAGCTGATAGAGGTTGATCGAGCAGAAGGAAATTACAAGATAAAAACAACAGAAGCGGAGTATCTGGCTGACAAAATTGTATCTACAATCCCTGTGCAGGAACTGACAAAGCTCTATAGGAATGCCGCAAATGAAATTGGCGGAGTTGTAAAGGAGTTAAAATATAATTCGATTATCATTGCTTTTGTTAAGACAAAGAAGGATTTAAGCGGAGCTAATTTTGCTTTTATGACAGCTGATAAAAATATACTGTTTCATAGAATATCCAAGATGGATTTTTTAGGTGACGCATATAAAAGTGCTGGCGCTACATATATGGTGGAAGTGACATTCCGGCAGAAGGACTGGATCGACCAGCTTTCAGAAACGGAACTCAAACAAAAGATTACAGAGGGACTGGAAGCAATTCAGTTTATCGACAAACCAGATGAAGCAGAATTTATCAATATTACAAAACATCCATATGCCTATGTAATTTATGATCTGAATCATCAGAAAAATATGGAAGCCGTCAGAGCGTATTATAGCTCTCAGGGAGTATATCTGAATGGACGTTTTGGAAACTTTGAATACTGGAATATGGACAGGGTGCTGAGAGAGAGTAAAAATCTTGCAGCAATTTTATCAGGAGAGGACAATAAGATATGATCATCACAAAAACCCCCTTCCGCATCAGCTTTGCCGGAGGTGGAAGCGATATGGCGGACTTTTACAGGGAATATGGCGGCTGTGTTCTCAGCACAAGCATCAACAGATACATGTATCTGAGCCTGCACCCATATTTTGACAACCGGAAAACTGCCCTAAAATATTCTCAGACAGAAATCGTTAATAATCTGAATGAAATCAACCACACCATCTTCCGCTGTGTGCTGAATGACAAGCAGATCGAAGGCGTGGAAATCAGCAGTACCGCCGATGTGCCAAGCGGCACAGGACTCGGATCGTCAAGCTCCTTTACCGTCGGACTGCTTCACACTTTATACTGTTATAAAGGCAAATACATAGCAAAGGCAAAGCTGGCAGAGGAGGCCTGTAAGGTCGAAATCGAGAAGATTGGCAGTCCGATCGGCAAACAGGATCAGTATGCAGCGGCGTTTGGCGGACTGAATTTTATCACATTCCATCAGGACGATACAGTATCGGTAGAGCCTGTTATAGCAAAACCGGAAACCATTCGTGACCTCCAGGACAACCTTGTGATGTTTTATACAGGAATTACGCATAATGCGAATGAAATACTCGCAGAGCAGAAAAAGAATATCTCGCAGGAAGATAAAACGAAAAATCTGATACAGATGTGTCGGCTGGCACAGGATATGAAACATTCTCTTGAGAATAATGAGCTTTCTGATTTTGGGGCAATTTTAAATGAGGGCTGGCAGAGAAAGCGTGAGCTTGCAGGAGGCATATCCAGCCCGAAGATTGATGCGCTGTATGAAACAGCGCTGAACAGTGGAGCTTCAGGCGGAAAACTGCTAGGGGCAGGCGGAGGTGGATTTTTACTTTTTTATTGCCCAAAAGAAAAGCAGGACTGTTTAAAGAATCAACTACGATTAAGTGTATTTCCGTTTTCGTTTGAGCATGATGGAAGTTCTGCGGTATATATTGGCGACAAATATTGGGATTAGAGGAGGAGTACAGGGATGAAGACGATGGTGGTTGGCGGTGCGGGTTTTATTGGAAGCCATTTATGCGATGCGCTGCTCGCAAATGAACATAAGGTTGTTTGCGTAGATAATTTTTCCCTCGGAACAAAAGAGAACATCCGACATTTGCAGAAAAATGACAAGTTTACTTTATATGAAACAGATGCGGCAGATAAGAATGCATTAGACGAAGTTTTTGATAAAACAAAACCGGAAATCGTGTATCATCTGGCGGCAAATTCGGACATACAGGCAAGCGCGGTGAATCCTGATGTCGAGTACAGAAATACATATACAACGACTTATAACGTGCTTTACTGTATGAGAAAATATGGTATAAAAAAATTATTTTTTGCCTCGACCTCTGCCGTTTATGGGGACAAGCGCGATGTGATTCTGGACGAAAATACGCCGAATCTGTCTCCGATTTCCTATTATGGTGCGGCGAAATTAGGAAGTGAAGCATTGATTAGTGCTTTTACTTATATGAATGATCTGTGTTCATTGATATTTCGTTTTCCCAATGTGATTGGTCCAAGGCTGACGCACGGGGTTCTGTTTGATTTTATCAGGAAACTGCAAAAAGATGGTTCACACCTTGAGATATTGGGAGATGGCAGGCAGACGAAACCGTATATTTATGTGACGGATCTGATCAACGCGATTATCCGATTTACGTTAGCGGACGATGTAAAAAGGACAGGAGTGTCATTGTATAATCTCGGCGTAGATGGGGAAACCAGCGTGACACACATTGCGGACATGCTCTGTGAGGAGATGGGGCTGAATGCAGTACAGTATCACTATACAGGCGGTGAAGGCGGCTGGAAGGGTGATGTGCCGCGTTTTCGATACTGTATTGACAAGATACACAAGGAAGGCTGGAAGGCGGAATATACGTCGGACGAGGCGGTAAGAAAGACGATACAGAATGTCTTAAATACAAGTTCTTTCTGAACAGTTTCTAAGAAGGTTAAGAGCAGCTGTGAAGATATTGAATCGTTATAGTTAGGATAATGATATGCTGAAAAATTATGTAGTTGTCATACAGGCAGGCGGAAAAGGGACAAGACTAAAATCCCTGACGAAGGATAAGATTCCCAAGCCGCTGTTGGAAATAAACGGTAAGCCAATGATCGAATGGCAGATTGAAAATGTTAGAAAATATGGCATTCAGGAAGTAGTACTTATTATCGGACATTTGGGTAATAAGATAAAAGAATACTTTCAGGATGGTGCAAGACTGGGAGTACATCTCACTTATATAGAAGAAAAAGAGCCTCTTGGCTCTGCAGGCTCGCTGTATGATCTGAAAAGTATGCTTTGCAATGAAAACTTTATATTCATATTTGGTGATGTGATGTTTGATATGGATTTGAATCGCATGGTGCGTTTTCATGAACAGCATCATGCTCTTGCAACACTTGCGGTACATCCGAATACACACCCTTATGATTCAGATTTGGTAATACTCAACAGGGAAGGACAGGTAACCGGCTTTGATGCAAAGACAAATGAAAGAATGTATTGGTACAGGAATCTTGTAAATGCTGGAATTTATATTATATCAGACAGGCTCATCAGGGATTTGGCAGAACCACAGAAACTAGATTTAGAAAAAGACCTGATTCTTCCAGCTGTCGAAACAGGAGAAATATACGGATATCAGACAACGGAATATATAAAGGACGCAGGCACGCCGGACAGATTTCATGAAGTCAGCACAGATCAGAGAAATGGTTTATGGGAAATGAAAAATCTAAGGCATAAACAAAAATGTATTTTCATGGACAGGGATGGTACATTGAATGTTTATAAAGGACTGATTACAGATGTTGATGCATTTGAACTGGAAAAAACGGCGGCGGAGGCAGTAGGACTTATCAATAAAAGCGGCTATCTTGCCATTGTGGCGACAAACCAGCCTGTCGTGGCAAGGGGAATGTGTGAGCGATCGGATGTAGCGCATATTCACAGGAAAATGGAAGTGCTTTTTGGCAGGCAGGGGGCCTATGTTGATGATATTATATTCTGTCCGCATCATCCGGACAGGGGATATCCAGAGGAAAATGTAAACTATAAAATTTCCTGTACATGCAGAAAACCAAATATAGGAATGATACTGCAGATGGCAGAAAAGTATCATATAGATCTGTCGAAATCCTATATGATAGGCGACAGCACTGTGGACATTCAGACAGGAATCAATGCAGGGCTAAGAACTGTCCTCGTAAAAACAGGACAGGCAGGTAAAGATGGAAAATATGCTGTAAAGGCTGATTTTGAGGCAGATACGATACTGGAAGCGATCAAATTAATTCTAAGAAATGAGGGGAGCATGCAAATGACAGACTATACGCAACAGATTGGAAATTATCTGGAGATGGAAAAGAAAGCGTTGGAGAACATGCCAAAAGAAGATATCAGCAGAGTGATGAATGTCCTGGAAACAGCAAGGCTGAACAGGAAAAGAATTTTTATCTGCGGAAACGGCGGCAGCGCATCTACAGCATCGCATTATGAATGCGACTTTAATAAAGGAGTGAGCTATGATCAGGAGATTAAATATGATTTTGAATGTTTAAGTGATAATGTTCCAATGATGATGGCAATTGCAAATGATATTAGTTATGACGATATTTTTGTGGTGCCGCTTCGCAATAAGCTGAATCAGGGTGATGTGGTGATCGGGATTTCGGGAAGCGGCAATTCTGAAAATGTTGTAAGGGCACTTGCCTATGCTAACGAAACAGACGCTGAAACCATTGCGATCTGCGGTTACAGCGGAGGAAAAATAAAAGAAATTGCCAAACATAATATTCATGTAAAAATTGACAACATGCAGATTGTGGAGGATGTACATCTGATGCTGGATCATCTAATGATGTATATTCTGTCAGGAGCGCAGAACTGATGATGAAAAACTATTTCATTACAGGGACTACAGGCTATATCGGTTCCATGCTTGTCAGGTTTCTTTTAAAAGAAAACCCGAGAAACCGTATTTTGGCACCTGTACGGAACCTGCAAAAAGCATATGAGATGTTTCCTGAGGGTGTGGAATTTATACAGGCGGATCTGTGCGACAGGCAGTGTGTGGAACAATTGTTGGAGGCAGAAAGTACCGTGGATGATATGATTCACTGCGCTTCCGTTACTGCGTCTGTCGAAATGATAACGCGCCCCGTGGAAGCAACAGAGAGTATTGTAAACATGACACAGAATCTATTGGAGTATGCAAAGCAGTGTCAGGTTAGAAGTATGGTATATCTATCCAGCATGGAAGTGTATGGGAGCGTGGAGTGCCTTGACGGACACCGCGTAACGGAAGAAGAGGTTTCAAAGGGTACGGTAGAATTGCTGGCATCCCGAAGCTGTTATCCTTTGGGAAAACGTATGGCGGAAAATATCTGTTATTCTTACTATGAGGAATATGGCGTTCCGATAAAAATTGCCCGTCTTGCACAAACTTTCGGGACAGGGGTTCTGCCATCGGATAGACGTGTGTTTTCCCAATTTGCGAAAGCTGTCAGAGAGGGTACCGATATCATACTACATACTAAAGGACATTCCATGGGGAATTATTGCGGGATTTCTGATGCAGTATTGGGTATCATAACCATTTTGGAGAACGGTGCAAATGGTGAGGCTTATAATGTAGTGAATGAGAGCAATACGATGACAATCAGGCAGATGGCAGAGCTTGTGGCAGATAAAATAGCGGATGGAAAAATAAGAGTGGTGTATGATATAGCAGAGGATAATCAGTACGGTTATGCGGCGGATACGTCGCTTCGTCTGTCGAGCAGGAAGCTTAGGGCGCTTGGATGGGAACCGAAGGAATCCTTGGAGGAAATGTATACACAGTTAGTTGGTGAACTATAATTATCAATGATTATAGTTCACCTTTTGTTTACATATTTTTGATATAGTGTTAAAATAATTCTATGATTATCGATTGTACGCAGGGGAATTGGAAATGATAAAATATTTTAATACAGAAGGTTCTTGCAAGCCCAAAGAACATTACATGGTGAAATTAGATGACAGGCTTGAAATGATAAAAAATTTATTGGTTGACAGAAAAAAATATTTCGTCATCAACCGCGGACGCCAGTATGGAAAGACCACGACACTGAGAGGGTTGGAGGAGTATTTGCAAAACGATTACATCGTTTTGTCTGTAGACTTTCAGGAGATACCAACAGATGGCTTTGCAAACGGGATAACATTTTCGAACATTTTTACAAAAATATTGGCTAAGGCATTTGGCTTTACAAAAGCAGCAGATAAGGAAAAAATGCAGAAATTGCTGTCTGATTTTAGACAGAATAATTCGACTGGTGATTTGGATGAACTGTTTGAATGCCTGAGCGGGATATGCGGGAGTGCGTCAAAGCCGATTGTACTGATGATTGACGAGGTTGACAGCGCTAGCAATAATCAGGTGTTTATAGATTTTTTGGCGCAGCTAAGGTCGTATTATTTAAACCGGGATAAAATGCCGATTTTTCATTCGGTAATCCTTGCCGGAGTCTACAGTATCAAAAATCTGAAATTAAAACTGCGTCCTGAATCGGAGCATCAATATAACAGCCCGTGGAATATAGCGGCGGATTTTGATATTGACATGAGTTTTTCGGCAGGTCAGATTGCAGGAATGCTTGAAGAATATGAAAACGATTACCATACTGGAATGGATATCAAGGCAGTTGCGGAGGAAATTTATGCATACACGTCAGGCTATCCGGTACTGGTATCATTAATCTGCAAACGGATTGATGAAAAAATCGTTGGAAGCGCAGAATATGAAAAACCCAGTTCTGCATGGTCTGAAAAAGGAGTAGAAAAAGCAGCAGCGATGATTTTAAAGGAGAGTCCACTCCTGTTTGAGAGCATGGCGAAGCAGCTTGATACTTATGAAGATCTTCGCGGTATCACGGAGGATATCCTATACCGCGGTAAAAGGATCCCGTTCAGTATGGAGGAGAAATCCATTAATCTTGGTGTAATGTTTGGGTTTTTAAAGGAAGAAAACGGTCATGTCGCGATTGCAAACCGAATGTTTGAAATGTGCCTGCTGAATATGTTTATGGCAAAGGAAGCAATGACAAGCGAGGTCTTTTCAAAGGGCGAGAGTGACAGGATTCAGTTTATTAAGAACAACATGCTTGATATGGAGCTGGTGCTGAAAAAATTTGTCGAGTATTTCGATGAGATTTACAATGAAAAAGATGTAAACTTTATCGAAAAGTACGGGCGAAAATTTTTTCTGCTGTACTTAAAGCCGATAATTAACGGGACGGGAAACTATTATCTGGAGGCGCAGACAAGAGATGCGCGGCGCACGGATGTCATTGTGGATTATCGTGGGGAGCAGTTTATCATTGAATTAAAGATTTGGCACGGTAATGAATATAACGAAAGAGGCGAGGAACAGCTGAGCGAATATTTGGATTATTACCATAAGGATACGGGGTATATGTTGAGTTTTAATTTTAACAAGAATAAGGAAATTGGCGTCAAGGAGATAAAGCTTGGAAATAAAACCATTGTGGAAGCAGTCGTGTGAAACTTTATGCAGGAGGTAGATTCGAAATGACAAAATATTTCAATACAGAAGGTTCTTGCAAGCCCAAAGAACATTACATGGTAAAATTGGATGACAGGCTTGGAATGATGAAAAATTTATTGGTTGACAGAAAAAAATATTTCGTCATCAACCGCGGGCGTCAGTATGGAAAAACCACGACGCTGAGAGCATTGGAGGAATATTTGAAGGATGACTATATCGTTTTATCCCTTGATTTTCAACAGCTTGGAACAGAGGATTTTGCCAATGAGTCAACATTTGCGTATGCATTTGCGGACATCCTTGTCAGAACATTTCAAATCGGTATGGGAGATGACCGTGAGGAAATGCTAAAACCGTTGTCAGGGATGAAAGGGGAAAACGGGATTGGTTTAAAGGATTTATTTGTACGGTTGAGCAATGTATGCAGGAACAGTCCTCGTCCGATTGTACTGATGATTGACGAGGTTGACAGCGCTAGCAATAATCAGGTGTTTATAGATTTTTTGGCGCAGCTTAGGTCGTATTATTTAAACCGGGATAAAATGCCGATTTTTCATTCGGTAATCCTTGCCGGAGTCTACAGTATCAAAAATCTGAAATTAAAACTGCGTCCTGAATCGGAGCATCAATATAACAGCCCGTGGAATATAGCGGCGGATTTTGATATTGACATGAGTTTTTCGGCAGGTCAGATTGCAGGAATGCTTGAAGAATATGAAAACGATTACCATACTGGAATGGATATCAAGGCAGTTGCGGAGGAAATTTATGCATACACGTCAGGCTATCCGGTACTGGTATCATTAATCTGCAAACGGATTGATGAAAAAATCGTTGGAAGCGCAGAATATGAAAAACCCAGTTCTGCATGGTCTGAAAAAGGAGTAGAAAAAGCAGCAGCGATGATTTTAAAGGAGAGTCCACTCCTGTTTGAGAGCATGGCGAAGCAGCTTGATACTTATGAAGATCTTCGCGGTATCACGGAGGATATCCTATACCGCGGTAAAAGGATCCCGTTCAGTATGGAGGAGAAATCCATTAATCTTGGTGTAATGTTTGGGTTTTTAAAGGAAGAAAACGGTCATGTCGCGATTGCAAACCGAATGTTTGAAATGTGCCTGCTGAATATGTTTATGGCAAAGGAAGCAATGACAAGCGAGGTCTTTTCAAAGGGCGAGAGTGACAGGATTCAGTTTATTAAGAACAACATGCTTGATATGGAGCTGGTGCTGAAAAAATTTGTCGAGTATTTCGATGAGATTTACAATGAAAAAGATGTAAACTTTATCGAAAAGTACGGGCGAAAATTTTTTCTGCTGTACTTAAAGCCGATAATTAACGGGACGGGAAACTATTATCTGGAGGCGCAGACAAGAGATGCGCGGCGCACGGATGTCATTGTGGATTATCGTGGGGAGCAGTTTATCATTGAATTAAAGATTTGGCACGGTAATGAATATAACGAAAGAGGCGAGGAACAGCTGAGCGAATATTTGGATTATTACCATAAGGATACGGGGTATATGTTGAGTTTTAATTTTAACAAGAATAAGGAAATTGGCGTCAAGGAGATAAAGCTTGGAAATAAAACCATTGTGGAAGCAGTCGTGTGAAACTTTATGCAGGAGGTAGATTCGAAATGACAAAATATTTCAATACAGAAGGTTCTTGCAAGCCCAAAGAACATTACATGGTAAAATTGGATGACAGGCTTGGAATGATGAAAAATTTATTGGTTGACAGAAAAAAATATTTCGTCATCAACCGCGGGCGCCAGTATGGAAAAACCACGACGCTGAGAGCATTGGAGGAGTATTTGCAAAACGATTACATCGTTTTGTCTGTAGACTTTCAGGAGATACCAACAGATGGCTTTGCAGACGGGATAACATTTTCTAACATTTTTACAAAAATATTGTCTAAGGCATTTGGCTTTACAAAAGCAGCAGATAAGGAAAAAATGCAGAAATTGCTGTCTGATTTTAGACAGAATAATTCGACTGGTGATTTGGATGAACTGTTTGAATGCCTGAGCGAGCTATGCGGGAGTGCGTCAAAGCCGATTGTACTGATGATTGACGAGGTTGACAGTGCGAGCAACAATCAGGTGTTTATTGATTTTTTGGCGCAGCTTAGAAGCTATTACTTAAATAGAGATAAAACACCAATTTTTCATTCGGTCATTCTTGCGGGCGTGTATGATATTAAAAACCTGAAATTAAAACTGCGTCCTGAATCAGAGCATCAATACAACAGTCCATGGAATATTGCGGCAAAATTTAATATTAATATGGGTTTTTCTTCCAGCCAGATTAGAGGGATGCTGGAGGAATACGAAGCAGATTATCATACGGGAATGGATACAGAAACAGTGGCAGAGGAAATCTATCAGTATACATCAGGATATCCTGTCCTTGTTTCATCAATCTGCAAGTACATTGATGAGGAGCTTTTGGGTGAGGATGCTATGGAAACGCCTGCAAAGGCATGGTCAACAGAAGGAATCGAAAAGGCTGTAAAGCAAATATTGATTGACGATATCCCTTTGTTTGGAAGCATGATAAGACACCTCAATGAATATCCAGACATGAAGAGGATGTTTCAGGCAATTCTGTTTCAGGGAAGTGAATTTTCGTACAGTCCTGACACGAAGGAAATCAGCCTTGCATGCATGTTTGGCTATGCGGTGAATGTAGACGGAAAAGTGCGGATTGCAAACCGCATTTTCGAGACACGCCTGTACAATTACTTTCTTTCCGAGGAAGAGCTGTCAAGCACGATGGGGAAGATGGCACAGCGCGATAAAAGTTATTTTATACACGACGGACGGCTTGACATGGACATGGCGCTGAAAAAATTCGTAGATTATTTTACGGAAATTTATGGTGATAATGATGAGAAGTTTATCGAGGATTACGGACGCAAATTTTTCCTGTTGTACTTAAAGCCGATTATTAACGGTGTGGGGAATTATTACATCGAGGCGCAGACTAGAGATGCACGGCGCACGGATGTCATTGTGGATTATCGTGGGGAACAGTTTATCATTGAATTAAAAATTTGGCATGGAAATGAATATAACGAAAGAGGCGAGGAGCAGCTGAGCGGTTATTTGGACTATTACCATAAGGATAAGGGATATCTGTTAAGCTTTAATTTTAACAGGAATAAGGAAATTGGCGTCAAGGAGATAAAGCTTGGAAATAAAACCATTGTGGAAGCAGTCGTGTGAAATTTATGTGGGAGGTAAATTCATAATGAAGCGCAGGTTCAATACAACAGGTTCTTGTAATTCGAAAAGGCATTATATGGTTCGATTGGATGGCAGAATAAGAAAGATTAAAGAATTTTATGTTGATGATGGAAGCTATTTCGTCATCAACCGCGGACGTCAGTATGGAAAGACCACGACACTGAGGGCGTTAGAGGAATATTTGAAGGATGATTATATCGTTCTGTCCCTTGATTTTCAACAGCTTGGAACGGAGGATTTTGCCGATGAAGCAACATTTGCGTATGCATTTGCAGACATCCTTCTCAGAACATTTCAAATCAGTGGAGCGGATGACAGTGAGGAAATGCTGAAACCGTTGTCAGGGATGAGAGAAGAGCACGGGATTGGCTTAAAGGATTTATTTGTACGGTTAAGCGACATTTGCGGGAACAGTCCGCGTCCGATTGTACTGATGATTGACGAGGTTGACAGCGCGAGCAATAATCAGGTGTTTATTGATTTTTTGGCGCAGCTTAGAAGCTATTATTTAAATAGAGATAAAACGCCAATTTTTCATTCGGTCATTCTTGCGGGCGTGTATGACATTAAAAACCTGAAATTAAAACTGCGTCCTGAATCGGAGCATCAATACAACAGTCCATGGAATATTGCGGCAAAATTTAATATTAATATGGGTTTTTCTTCCAGCCAGATTAGAGGGATGCTGGAGGAATACGAAGCAGATTATCATACGGGAATGGATACAGAAACAGTGGCAGAGGAAATCTATCAGTATACATCAGGATATCCTGTCCTTGTTTCATCAATCTGCAAGTACATTGATGAGGAGCTTTTGGGTGAGGATGCTATGGAAACGCCTGCAAAGGCATGGTCAACAGAAGGAATCGAAAAGGCTGTAAAGCAAATATTGATTGACGATATCCCTTTGTTTGGAAGCATGATAAGACACCTCAATGAATATCCAGACATGAAGAGGATGTTTCAGGCAATTCTGTTTCAGGGAAGTGAATTTTCGTACAGTCCTGACACGAAGGAAATCAGCCTTGCATGCATGTTTGGCTATGCGGTGAATGTAGACGGAAAAGTGCGGATTGCAAACCGCATTTTCGAGACACGCCTGTACAATTACTTTCTTTCCGAAGAGGAGCTGTCAAGCACGATGGGGAAGATG
This sequence comes from Lachnospiraceae bacterium, assembly GCA_009774345.1. Classification (GTDB taxonomy): domain Bacteria; phylum Bacillota; class Clostridia; order Lachnospirales; family Lachnospiraceae; genus COE1. The sequence continues at coordinate 19,138 of VSNR01000054.1, forward strand.
GCACAGCGCGATAAAAGTTATTTTATACATGACGGACGGCTTGACATGGACATGGCGCTGAAAAAATTCGTAGATTATTTTACAGAAATTTACGGTGATAATGATGAGAAGTTTATCGAGGATTACGGACGCAAATTTTTCCTGCTGTACTTAAAGCCGATTATTAACGGTGTGGGGAATTATTACATCGAGGCACAGACAAGAGATGCGCGGCGCACGGACGTTATTGTGGATTATCGTGGGGAGCAGTTTATCATTGAATTAAAAATCTGGCACGGAAATGAATATAACGAAAGAGGCGAAGAGCAGCTGAGCGGTTATTTGGACTATTACCATAAAGATAAAGGGTATATGTTAAGCTTTAATTTTAACAGGAATAAGGAAATTGGCGTCAAGGAAATAAAGCTTGGAAATAAAACCATTGTGGAAGCAGTTGTGTGAAATCAACGAATAATATTGAATTGCAAAAACCCCCAAGTACAACATAAACTGGGGGTTTTTGCACGCTGTTTTACAACTCCCGCATCAAGCCTAAAACGTATGTTTGAAATTTTATCAAAAGTATTTGCAATGTTGGAAAGATATGTTATACTCTATAAGTCAAGACGAAAATGAAAGAATTAAAAAAGAAAGGCATGGTTTTATTTCATGGCAAAGACTGAGACAACAACATATGACGCTTCCAGCATCACTGTTCTCGAGGGACTGGAAGCCGTAAGAAAAAGACCCGGAATGTACATAGGAAGTGTATCCACAAAGGGATTGAATCATTTAATATATGAAATTGTTGATAACTCCGTAGATGAACATCTGGCGGGTGTGTGCAGCGAGATTCGGGTCACACTGGAAAAAGATGGTTCTGCCACGATCTCTGACAACGGCAGAGGGATTCCTGTCGGAATGCATCAGAAGGGCGTCAGCGCAGAGCGCGTGGTCTTTACGACACTCCACGCGGGCGGAAAATTTGACAACAATGCATACAAGACCAGCGGCGGACTGCATGGCGTTGGCTCCTCCGTGGTAAATGCGCTCTCGACGCAGCTTACGGTCACAGTAAAAAGCGGCGGTCAGATTCATCAGGACAAGTATGCGTATGGCAATCCTGTAGTAGAGCTGGTTGACGGTCTGCTGCCCGTGATCGGCAGAACCAAAGAGACAGGAACGACGATTAATTTTACACCAGACCCCACGATTTTTGACAAAACCCGCTTCAAGGCGGAGGATGTAAAGAGCAGACTGCATGAAACCGCTTATCTCAATCCCAAACTCACGATTATTTTCTCGGACCTGCGCGGAGAGGTGCCAGAGACGATTACATACAGCGAGCCGGAAGGCATTATCGGATATGTCAAGGATTTAAACAAAAATAAAGAAGCACTGCACGATATTATCTACTTTACAGGGGTCAGTGAGGATATTACAGTAGAATGCGCATTTCAGTATGTCAACGAATTTCATGAAAATGTGCTGGGTTTCTGCAACAATATATATAATGCAGAAGGCGGTACACATCTGACAGGGTTTAAAACCATGTTCACGACCATCATCAATAACTATGCGCGCGAACTCAATATCTTAAAGGAAAAGGATGTCAATTTTACGGGTGCTGATGTGCGAAACGGCATGACGGCAGTCGTGTCGATCAAGCATCCGGCGCCCCGTTTTGAGGGACAGACAAAGACAAAACTGGACAATCAGGATGCGGCAAAATCTGTCAGCAAAGTGACAGGCGATGAGGTTCCGCGCTATTTTGACCGCAATGTCGATGTATTAAAAAATGTAATCTCCTGCGCAGAGAAGGCTGCCAAAATACGAAAGACAGAGGAGAAAGCCAAGACAAACATGCTCACAAAGCAGAAGTTTTCCTTTGATTCCAATGGCAAGCTCGCTAACTGCGAATCCAAGGATTACAGCAAATGTGAGATTTTTATTGTCGAGGGAGATTCCGCCGGCGGCAGTGCCAAGACAGCCCGAAACAGAAATTATCAGGCAATTCTGCCCATCCGCGGGAAAATCCTCAATGTCGAGAAGGCAAGTATTGACAAAGTGCTTGCCAATGCTGAGATTAAGACAATGATCAACGCCTTTGGCTGTGGCTTTTCAGAAGGATATGGCAATGACTTTGACATATCCAAGCTTCGGTATGACAAGATCGTGATTATGGCAGATGCCGATGTGGATGGCGCGCATATCAGCAATCTGCTGCTCACACTTTTCTACCGTTTTATGCCAGAGCTGATCTATGAGGGGCATATATATATCGCAATGCCTCCTTTATATAAGGTCATGCCTGCAAAGGGAAAAGAAGAGTATCTGTATGATGATAAGGCGCTTGAAAAATACCGCAAAACCCACAAGACCGCTTTTACGTTGCAGCGATACAAGGGGCTTGGAGAGATGGATGCAGAACAGCTCTGGGAAACGACCTTGAATCCAGAGACGCGGATGTTAAAAAAGATTGAGATCGAGGACGCGCGCATGGCATCTGATATCACAGAGTTGTTGATGGGTACGGATGTTCTTCCGAGAAGGACATTTATCTATGAACATGCCACTGAGGCGGAACTTGATATATAGGAGTATAGAGAGCAATGGAAGAGAGAATTATAAGAACAGAATACTCAGAGACAATGCAGCGGTCCTTCATTGATTATGCGATGAGCGTCATTATTGCCCGCGCGCTGCCGGATGTCAGAGACGGACTCAAACCAGTCCAGCGCCGGACTCTGTATGATATGCATGAACTTGGCATTCGGTATGACCGCCCTTACAGAAAGAGTGCGCGTATCGTCGGCGATACGATGGGTAAATATCATCCACATGGAGACAGTTCGATCTATGATGCGTTGGTCGTGCTGACGCAGGATTTTAAGAAGGGCATACCACTGATTGACGGACATGGAAATTTCGGCAATATTGAGGGCGACGGCGCAGCGGCAATGCGTTATACAGAGGCGCGCCTGCAAAAAATTACACAGGAAGCGATATTGTCCGATCTGGATAAAGATGTCGTCGATTTTGTGCCGAACTTTGATGAGACAGAGAAGGAGCCAAGCGTCCTGCCATGCAGATTTCCGAATCTGCTTGTCAATGGTTCAGAGGGAATTGCCGTGGGCATGGTGACAAGCATTCCGCCGCATAATCTGGGCGAAGTCATCGAGGCGACCAAGGCGTATATGATGAATGAAAAGATCACGACACGCGAGCTGATGAAATATGTAAAAGGGCCTGATTTTCCGACAGGCGGAATTGTGTGCAACAAGGATGACCTGTTATCCATCTACGAGACGGGCGCTGGAAAGATTAAGCTGCGCGGCAAGGTGGAGGTTGAAAAGACGAAGGGCGGGAAGCTGAATCTGGTCATAACAGAGATTCCCTATACAATGATTGGAGCAAATATTGGAAAATTTTTGCAGGATGTCGCCTCTTTATACGAACAGAAAAAGGCGCCGGAGATTGTAGATATCTCGAATCAATCCTCAAAAGAAGGAATTCGTATTGTCATCGAGTTAAAAAAAGATACCGACGTAGAAAACTTTAAGAATTTACTATATAAAAAGACGCGCCTTGAGGACACTTTTGGCGTCAATATGATTGCAATAGCAGACGGCAGACCAGAAACCTTGGGACTCAAGAGCATCATTGCCCGAAATGTGGCATTTCAGTATGAGATTGCCACACGCAAATACACGACCTTGTTAAATAAGGAGCTTGAGAAACGTGAGATACAGGAAGGTCTGATACGCGCATGTAATATCATTGACTTAATCATAGAAATCCTGCGGGGTTCCAAAGACCGGGCGATGGTCAAAAACTGTCTGACAAGCGGCGTCACGAAGGGAATTAAGTTCCGCTCCAAGGAATCTTCTGTGATGGCACAGCAGTTAAACTTTACAGAGCGTCAGGCAAATGCTATATTGGATATGCGGTTATATAAATTAATCGGTCTGGAAATCGAAGCACTGATGAAGGAAAATGAGGAGACCAATGCCAATATCTACAAATATGAGGATATTCTGGAACGCAGGGATTCGATGGCGCAGGTCATCATACAGGAACTGGATGCCCTGAAGAAAGAATACGCCAGAAAACGCAGAACACACATTGAAAATGCAGAGGAGGCCGTCTACGAGGAGAAGAAACCAGAGGATGTGGAAATCATGTTCCTCATGGACAAATTCGGCTACTGTAAGACAATTGACATGGCAACCTTTGAGCGCAATAAGGAGGCGGCACTTGCTGAGTTTAAATATGTGGTCAAATGCAGAAGTACCGGCAGAATCTGTCTTTTTACCAACAAAGGACAGCTTCATACCATAAAAGTGACCGATATTCCGTTTGGAAAATTCCGGGACAAAGGACTTCCTGTTGACAATATCAGCAATTACAGCTCTGCGGCAGAGGATATCGTCAATATTGCCAGCCAGTCGGAGTTAAATCTGTACAGGTTATTGTTTGTCACAAAGCAGGGGATGTGCAAGATCGTGAGCGGAGGAGAGTTTGATGTGACAAAGCGGACCGTGGCAGCAACCAAGCTTGGCGAAGAAGATGAACTGCTTAGCATTGAGGTTGTGACAGAGCACCAACATATCATCTTGCAGAGCAAAGACGGCTACTTCCTCAGATTTGACACCGATGAGATATCAGAGCTGAAAAAGACAGCGGTCGGCGTGCGGGGGATTCGGCTGGGAGAAGGCGACTATATCGAACAGGTGCATTACTGCCAGCCCGGTTCCGACGACACAATTCCATATAAAGACAAGCTTGTTCCAATAAATAAATTAAAAGTTAATAAAATAGATTCAAAAGGGTCCAAAATTAGATTATATT
>VSNR01000055.1 GCA_009774345.1 Lachnospiraceae bacterium
CTCTTGGTCGCAGAACGGAATGATCGGCGTACGATATTTCTTCCCGCCGTTCTCCTCGTGCATGACCTGCGACAGCTCCTCCTCTGGCAAAAGCTCCTCCACTTCCCGTTTATAGCCTGTTATCTCCCTGATATACTGCATCTTACAGCCAATCGCATCCACCGTGTCAAAATCGAGATTTACCCCTGTCACACCCAGCTTATCCGCCAGTGCCAGCACAGTCTCCAATTTGTACAGTGCATTTTTCTGGTCCAGCACGCCGATTGGAAATGTGCTGTCAAAGACTGGCATTATCATAGGATTTTGCAGCACATAGTTGACTGCATCATCATATTTTTCAAATAAATAGATTAAAATCGCATTTTCTGAGGCCTTCATCAACAGAGGATTGCCGCATGATGTCCTGTAATCGCTGTGTATGGACGCAAGAATGATATAGATCTTATCCATCTGTGTGTAGGCGCGGATTCTGGCTTGCACCATCTCTTCATTGTAGACGGGAATATCCAGATGTCCTTTCAGGTCAATCGTCGCCGGGTCAAACTCCATCCAATATCCCCTGTGGGGTTCTATGATGATCTGAAGCCTTCCTCTGACTAGCTGTGCCAGCATGGCAAGCTTGTACTTGTTGACGGGCTTTTTGTCTGGATTATAATGCATGGCACTGTCCATTGTCAGAAATACTTTCAGCGACTCATAATCATAATCCTCCGGCCCTGCCTGCCCGCCGTCTTTTTTTCGCCGCATCGTCATCAGCTCAAACACGGGCTTCTCGCCCTCCTTGGGCTGAATCCTGACATCGGGAAGCTGTCCGATAATATAGACATTTTTCGTCCACAGGTGCGCAACTGCATCCTCTTTGCTGCCCCGCTCTATGGATACTGTGTAGAGGGCATGATAACTGTCCGCTGCATCCCTGAGACCCAGCAGCTCTCTCGCCGCGATATACTTCTCGTCTCCCAGTATATTTTTGGGCGCATCCGGGTTCGTACTCATATGAAGCACCAGCCCGGGTATCTTTTCCTCAAAGATCTGGTGGACGATCTCTCCGAGCTTATCCTCGTGATATGCGTAATGATGTGTGCTGTACCTGACAGCCATCGCAACATATGCATCATAGTATTCTCTGTCGAAAAATACATGGATTGCCTCGTCAAAGACTTCCTCCTCATCGCGCTGCATGACCATCACATCTTTGTCAAAGCCCTCAAATAACCTTAACTGCCATACTGAAATATTTGTTCTTCTTTCCACTTTGTCTCCCTATTCCTAGCACTAGCTCTCCACGATCAGGTATCTGCCGTCACCGATATCAAAAACCTCCGGCGCATCCACAATCTCTTCCTTGTCCTGTCCCTCAAGGTCGATGCCTTCCTCATCAAAGTAATTCCAAACCTCATCAACCGAGTCAACGACAACCGCCACACACTCTTCAAGAAATGCCTCCGCCTCATCAATATTGTCCGCTACTTTCTCCGGTAATAGCTGAAGCTGGTTTTCCAAGAAACAGTTCAGTACCGCCTCATCATATTCGTGCATAGTCCTCTCTCCTTTTTATTATTATAAAATGATATCTAATTACATCAATTAATACTGTAACAGCTTATATACTATTTTGTAAACCCTTTTTGCACAATCTATATGAAAACTGTTATAAATTTCGTGCAATCAGTTCCTGCATCAGTCTCGCGACCGGAAGTCCTACGACATTATTATACTCTCCGTGAATCTCTTTGATATAGATGGCGCACCTTCCCTGTATCGCATATGCACCTGCCTTGTCCACCGGCTCCCCGGTCGCAACATACGCCGCAATCTGCTCTGGCGTCATCGGGTACATGCAAACGTCTGTCTTTTCATGGAATGTATAGATCACAGGCGCTGGCTTCTCCAGCCTGCCCTCTGTGACTGCCAGCGTCACGCCCGTATATACCTGATGTGTATGTCCTTGCAGCTTCGTGAGCATCCTTGCTGCATCTGCGTGATCTTTTGGCTTTCCCATGATTTCATTTCCGAGTGCGACGATCGTGTCCGCACCGATTATGACAGTCGTGTCATTTTTGTGATATCCTTTATACCGCCCGGCTACCTCAACCGCCTTCTGGTATGAGAGCTCCTCCACGATTTGCGCGGGATTTTCCTTGGTGATCAATTCCTCTCCCTGTGCCGGTAAAATCGCAAAAGAAAGCCCTGCCTGCTCCAACAGCGCCCGCCGCCTCGGCGATGCGGACGCCAATACATATCTTGTCATAACCGCCTCTGCTCCTTTTAATTCTGAATAGTCTGGTTGTATTCCGGCCGAAAAGTCCGTGCCTGCTGCTCTGCCTTTTGCTTTTTGGCTGCCAGCTCCATATATTCCTTGCAGAACACCTCCTGCGCATTGCATGCGCTTTTCCCCTTGTTCTCCGCCTTGTGATAGCTTCCGTCTGCTTGGAGGAAATGCGCCTTCTGCGTGTCATTTAACTGCACCTCAAGGACATGCCATACCTTTTCTTTGAGTTCCTCCTGAAGCACTGGAAAGAGGATTTCAACCCTGCGTTCCAGATTTCTTGGCATCCAGTCTGCACTCGCCATATAAAGCTCCGGGTCCCCCGCATTTTCAAAATAAAAGATGCGTGCATGTTCTAGGAAATTCCCCACGATAGAGCGCACTTCGATATTGTCGTTCGTGCCTTCTACCCCTGTCCTGAGGCAGCAGATGCCCCTGACGATGAGCTGAATCTTCACGCCCTTTGCCGCCGCCTCATACAGCGCTTTGATGACATCCGGGTCACACAGAGAGTTCATCTTTGCCACGATCTTCGCCGGGCGCTTCTCGACCGCATTCTCCTTCTCCCTGTTGATCAGGTACAGAAAACGGTCCTTCAGCCACAGCGGCGCCAGTGCCAGATGATTCCAGCCAAGCGGCTCTGAATAGCCTGACAGCATGTTAAAGACCGCCGTCGCATCCTCACCGACCGCCTCATTGCAGGTGAGAATCCCCAGATCTGTATACAGCTTTGCCGTCGCATCATTATAATTGCCAGTCCCCAGATGTACATAGCGCCGGATGCCCTCTTCCTCGCGCCGCACGACCAAGGTAATCTTACAGTGTGTTTTCAGCCCCACCAGACCATAGATGACATGGCAGCCTGCCTTCTCTAGCTTCTTAGCCCATACAATGTTGTTCTCCTCGTCAAAACGCGCCTTTAACTCCACCAGCACAGACACCTGCTTGCCGTTCTCTGCCGCCTGCGCAAGCGCCGCGATAATCGGTGAATTGCCGCTCACACGGTACAGCGTTTGTTTGATGGCAAGCACCTGCGGGTCTTTTGCCGCCTGTTTGATAAAGTCTACCACCGGCGCAAAGGTCTGATACGGATGATGCAGCAGTATATCCTGCTCTCGTATTTTCTCAAAAATATCATCATCCGCCTCAATCTCCGGCACAGGCTGCGGCACATACGGCTTGTTTTTGAGCTGTTCAAAGCCCTCCAATCCATACATTTTCATGAGGAAAGTAAGATCGAGCGGTCCGGGGATATTGTAGATGTCACGCTCATCTATCATCAGTTCTTTTTTGATGATGTCAAGCAGACGTTTCTCAATCCCTTCTTCGACCTCAAGCCGTATCGCCTGCCCCCACTGTCTCTTCTTGAGCTGCTTCTCGATCTCCTTCAGGAGATCTTCCGTCTCCTCCTCCTCGAGTGAAAAGTCCGCATTTCTCATAATTCGGAACGGAAAAGAGCACTCAATATTATAATTCAGAAACAGTTTATCCATATTGCGCTCGATAATCTGTTCGAGCAGTATCACACGCTTTGTCCCGTCCTCGGCTGCCGGAAGCTGCACAATGCGCGGCAGCACGCTCGGTACCTGAACCGTCGCAAACTCTACCTCCTTGCCATGGACAGATTTTTTATTAAATAAATGGCGCCTGCCCTTGACCTCTTTTCTTGACACCAGCGCGCCAAGATTGAGCGATTTATTGCGTATCAATGGAAAGGGTCTTGAGGAATCTACTGCCATCGGCGTCAGCACCGGATAAACGTTGTCCTGAAAATACCTGTCCACAAAAGCGCAGTCCTTCTTGGTAAGGTCCTCATGGCTCTCCACAACCATCAGTCCATTCTTGGCTAACAGCGGGAGCAGGGATTTATTGTAGACCGAATACTGCATTCCCACCAGCTCATGTGTCGCGCGGTTAATCACCTCAAGCTGTTCTGCGGGCGTCATTCCCGCGATATCTTTTTTGGTATATCCTGCATTGACCATATCCTTTAGCGACGCCACGCGTACCATAAAAAACTCATCCAAATTCGATGCTGTAATGCCAAGAAATTTAATCCGTTCAAACAGCGGAATATCCCTGTCCTTTGCCTCCTCAAGCACTCTGTGGTTAAAGGCAAGCCAGCTCAACTCCCTGTTGTAATAATATTCTGCCCTGCTATAATCGATCTTACTGCTTTTATCACTATTCTTATCACCCATCACTCATTCCCCCTGCTTCAGATATTGCTCTTTTTCTGCCTTATGACTGGCTTGATATTGTACACTTCCTCAAAGAAGGTGGCGTGCCGCTCAAATAATCCAAACTCTAATGTCATGTCTGCGTTGGTCTCCACTGTGAGCACCAGCACATCATTCTCATTTGCAATCTTTAACTTATCGCATTTTCCCTTATGGCTCAAATCCAAGCCCTCCGAAAGCCTGATAATCGCTGTCAGCTTGGCAATTTTCAGATAAGACTCCCTGTCAAGGGATGCATTGCTGTCCAAAATCTTAAAATAGTCAAATTTCTCTGTGGCATACTTGGCAACATTTGCCACAATCTCGCGCTCCACATGTGACAGGCCGATAATCTCGGTCGCACTGATAATATTATAAGAATTTTCCCCGACATTTGCCAGACTGATATACCTGCCGCACTCACTGAGGATCGCTGCGAGCTGCAAAAGCAGTCTGTCGCGCTTTGACAAGCCATGTATTTTCTTCATGCTGTCAAAGATGGTCAGCGCGGTCATTTCCCGCTCCCGGGTGCGGTGCTCCCCGCTGTGATATCGCCTGTTGATGTCCCGGGCGCAGTCCAGCATGTCCTGTTCAAAATCATGCAGCACGGACTCCGTATCTGACGGCAGCAGTTTGTTGCGCTCTGCATACTCATAGGCGATGCCATCGCACAGAGACACGCCCGGTGCCCACAGCATCTCGGCGCCCAGCAGCTTAATCATGTGCTTTAACATCAGCGCAGACAGATACAAAAGTGAGATATTCTCCTCGGCAAGCCCAAGAGACAGCGCGATCTCCCTTGCCTTTTTCTTTTTCAGAGAGTCCACAAAGCCCAGAAAACTCTCTGTGCTCACCTGTCCCTTCTTGATCGTCTCTAGGAAATTGCGCTGTACGATGAGCGACACATAATCATCCACAAGAATAATATTTTGAATCTTCTTGTCCCCGATAAACATCTCACGGAAGCTCTCTAGGCTGTCGCAGACCATCTCTCCCACAATGTCCTCCAGCTGATAACTGCGGTAAGGCACCCGCGCCAGCTCCTCCCTCATGCGGAGCACGCCGGGTCTGATATTCTGGGATGTCACCAGACTGTCCTCATCGAAGAGTGAGATCTGGATACTCCCGCCTCCAATATCAATAAACGCAGTACTCTTCTCAATGATACTTTGAAAATCCTTGACTCTTGACGCTACGGATTTGTAGTCGAGAAAACGCTGCTCTGAATTGCTCAGCACGTCAATCCGAATCCCTGTCCGCGTCTTGATTTGATCCAGCAGAATATATTGGTTCTGCGATTCCCTGATAGCACTTGTTCCATATGCCTTATAGGCATCTACCTTGTAAGATTTCATGATTGCCGTAAACTCATTCAGCATGCGGCACAGCTCATCCACACGGTCATAGTTGAGTTTGCCCATAAAATAGGAGTCTGTGCCAAGCTCGATTCTATGCCGTATGTGATCAATCTCCTTGATTCCGTTTTTGGCGGATATCTCATATACCTTCATTGCGAGCTCATAGCTCCCTACATCAATCGCCGCAAAGGTTTTGTATGTCATACCAGTTCCCCCTCCACTATACGAACTCTAATAATTTCCCAGTACTTTCATATTGCGGGTCTCCTCCCGCAGTCCCCTGAGTGCATTCCGCACTGCACTGTCTGTCAGATTCCCCTCAAAATCCAAGAAAAAACGATACTCCCAGTTTCTCCCTGCAATCGGGCGTGACTCAATCTTTGTCACATTCAGCCCGTTGTACATCAGGTGTGAGAGTGCGTGGTAAAGTGCGCCGCTCTCATGGCTCACCTCAAAGCACAGGCTGATCTTGGCGGCATTGGTGGCAAACACCTTCTGGTTCGTGATAATAATAAAGCGCGTCGAATTGTTTTTCACATCGTTCACGCCTCTTTTGAGAATGTCAAGACCATAGATTTTTGCCGCCGTCTCCCCGGCGATCGCCGCCTGTGTCTTGTCCTTCTCCTCAGCGACCTTCTTTGCCGCAAAAGCATTATTTTTCATGCTGATCTGCTGCCAGCCCGCCTCCATCAGATAATGCGCGCTCTGCATCAGCGACTGCGGGTGCGAGTACACCGTCCGAATATCCTCGAGGTTTGTCCCCGGCACTGCCATCAGACAGTGCTCAATCCTGATGATCTGCTCTCCCACAATATAGTTTTCAAACTCCACCAGCAAATCATAAATCTCACTGACGATTCCCGCTGACGAATTTTCGATCGGAAGCACTGCAAAGTCTGCGCTCCCCTCGTCAATCGCAAGCATCGCATCCCGGAATGTGTCAACGTTGAAGCTGTCAACCTCCTCCCCGAAATACTCCATCATCGCCGCCTGCGAATAGGCGCCCTCCGCCCCTTGGAACACGACTCTGCATTTTTTGCAGTCAATCGCTCCCATCTCGATAAAAGACAGGCGCCCTGCACCGTTGTGCTCCGTGATCATCTGATACTGAAGCTTCCTGCTCATCGACATGATCTGCTCAAACAGATCTCTGATGCCGCGCGCATTTAATTCATTGTGCGTCAGTTCACTGACTGACTTTAGCTTTTGCTGTTCCCGCTCCTTGTCGAAAACCCTTTTGCCTGTCTCAATCTTGTATGCTGCCACCTGCGCGCATACCTCCATCCGTTTCTCATAGAGTTCAACAATCTGGCGGTCAATACAGTCAAGCTCTCCCCTGAGTTGTGATAAATCCATCTGCTCTGCCCTCCGCTTTTGTTTTTTTATTAGTATAGCACACACCGTAAACTTTGTAAAAAAATAATAGAGAATTCTTTCATTTTTCTTCCAAAACCATTATAATGATAGTATACACATACTACTATACAGTTCACAGGGAGGAACATACAATGAAAAAAAAGATTATCATCATACTCTGCATCGTATGTGCAGCAATACTCATCACAGTACTGGCTATTGTGAACCACAACCACAACAAAATACCCAAAAACCCCCCCGGCACCATCGGAAACACTGCCGGAAACCTCTACAATAACGGTTTGTTCTGCGAAAATGACGGGTATGTCTACTTTGCAAACACCTATGATTCCTCTGCTCTCTACCGTATGCGCCCAGACGAGTCTGAGATCAAGAAGCTGGTGTACACAGAAGTCTCCAATATCAACGCAGACGGAAAATATCTGTATTATTATCAGGGCGGTTCAGGAAGCGGCACCGGTCTTGGCTTCATGGTGAGCACCTCCGGCATCTACCGCACAAACAAGACAAACCCCAAGGATGTCATCTGTCTCGACCGCGTGACTGGCAAATACGTACTCCTCGCAGACAATGATGTATACTATACCTGTTCTGATGATGAGGTCTCTCTGAAAAAGGCATCTATAGACGGTAAGACAAAGGAAACCCTCCTTGACTTGGACATCCTTCCAGTCAGCATACAGAACTCAACCTTCTACTACCTGAACAACGAGAAGAATCTGCATCTGATGGCGCTGGACCTGAACACCAAAACTTCCCGCCAAGTGATTGCCGAGGATGTATATATGCCCATCATTGAGGGCAATGTTGTGTATGGAATTGATATTCACGACAATTACGCGCTCATCAGTCTCAATGTCACAGACGGAACCAAGAAACTGCTGGACACTGGCAGAATCGACCTGCTCAATGTGACCAACGACTACATATATTATCAGACCTCCGGCAATACACCGCAGTTAAAACGCATCCGGCGCGATGGTTCTGGCATGGAAGTGGTCGCAGAGGGCGTGTACAGCAATATCAACGCGACTTCACAGTACGTATATTTCACACAGTTTGGCTACACTACCCCCATCTACAAGACTCCTGTAAATGGTCCGGTCCAAGTAACCACTTTTGAGCGCGCATCACAGGCAGCCATCGAGGAAGCGAACAAAAAACTAAAATAATATCACCATCACAATGAATAAGGTAAAGGAAATCTGGTTATGCTATCCGCATGAAAAAAACAACGATTCCTTTACCTTTTCTTAAAAATTTCATAAAATGCGGCACAATTGGCTGGTGTATGGAAATCACCTTCACCGCGCTGGGTGCCCTCCGCCGGCGTGAACTCCCGCTGATCGGACAGACCTCACTGTGGATGTTTCCCATCTATGGGTGCGCAGCATTCTTTCAGCCAGTGTTTTTGCTGTTTCGCCACTGTCATCTTCTTGTGCGGGGCACAGTCTATGCACTCTCGATCTTTGGCGCAGAGTACACAAGCGGACGCCTGCTCCAGAAACATGCGCTGTGTCCGTGGAACTATAACCGCTGCCGCTGGCATGTCAACGGTCTAATCCGCATAGACTTTTTTCCATTCTGGTTTATGGCAGGACTTTTGTTTGAGCATATACTGGCGCCCCATCAGGGCAAGAACTGCTGATACAGCGCAGCATGATCCTCGACGCACCGCCATTTATTAATCGCATTGACGGTGACGCAGATATATTCTCTTCCATTTTTGTCAATGCCAAGACTTGCGGCACAATTTCCAGACTGGTCCACAAATCCTGTCTTGGCACAGAGTACTTCCCCGTGTGTATCTTTATCCTCTATCCTACGCAGAAACAGATTCGACAAATTCAGTCCTTCCTCATGTTTCTCTGTCGCGGATGTCGTGTACCTGTGGGCACTGAGTACCTCCCGACAGAAGCTGTTGTCTGCCGCCGCTTTCAGGATCACAGCGATGTCATAGACTGTACTGTAATGTGCATCCTCATGAACGCCAACACAGTTTGTGAAATGCGTCGTTTCTGACAAACCCAGCTCAGCGACTTTCTCATTCATCAATTCTACAAACGCTTCCTGAGAGCCTGACACATAGACTGCCAGCGCCAATGCTGCCTCTGCCCCCGATGGCAGCACCGTTCCATAGAAGAGATCTCTGATTGTGACCGTCTCGCCAATCTCAAATCCTGCGCTGCTGCATCCTTTTGAATAACCATAATCTGTAATTTCCCTTGTAATCCCAAATGTATCATCTAAGTCCGTAATATGCTCTGCCGCCACCAGCACTGTCAATATTTTGGTCATAGATGCCGGGGCAATACGCATTTTGGCATCCTTCTGCGCTAAGATTCTCCCTTCTGCCACATCAATAAATACAGCATTCGTACTGAATAATTCGTCAGACAGCGGTTTCGTCTCCTCGTCTGCATCTGCCCTGAGCGGCGCATTCTGGTTTGTGCCGCCCAGTGTTTGTATGGTCAGCGCGTTCAGCTCCTGAAGCGTATCTTGAATCTGTGCGGCAATTGGAATGTCGATCGTACAGCCCGCTACATTGAGACTGCTGTCATAGGTAATCTTCGGCGCAGCCTGTCTTTTTAGCAGCGCGCCAATCCCTTTTCCAATCAATAAGACCGCCACCGCCAGCACGACAATCCCCGGAATCACCAGTTTTCGTATCAACTCCTGCTGCTTTTTCCTGCGCCGCATCTCCTTCATCCGCTGCCGTCTGCGGGCGCTGCGGACTTCCCGTTCGCGTTCTGCGGCAGCATCGTCCTCATCGCTGTGCTGGCGAATCCTATCCACATCATAATAGGCATCCGCCAGCACTGCGGCAATCTCCTCTGCGCTGAGTGCTATATTGCCCGCTTCGTCCCTCCTACTCGCCATCGTCTACCTCAACTGCACCAATATCAAGCGTGCTGAGTGTCCGGCGCTTTCTCCTGTCCTCCTCAGACTGCTCTAAGATAAACTGCTTCACAGCCTTCGCATTTCTGATATGCTGTATCACCAACAGCGGACTCGTGACATCCCCTGTATGGCACTCGACTGTCCCCAGTCCAAACATCCTTTCAATCAAAGAACTTTTGAGTGTCACATCCTGCACCTTATACATATAACAGTCATTCTCCTCCCTGTTAAAAAATCCTGTATTGACAGTGATCACATCCTCTTTGACCGTATATACTGTAAAAGTAAATGGCAGTCCAAAAAACAACCATCTTTTTCTCTCTTTAAATTCCATTTCATTTCTCCTCATATCACATATTGGCTAAACCAATTTATGCCTAAAAACATTATAACATTCCAATATTAAAAGGCAAGAAAATTTTTTCTGAAATATTTTTCTTGAAAGCCTCATTCGGTTGTGATACAATCTCAAAAGTATATCAATTGAGGATGATTTGTACTATTCACTATAAACTAGGAGGCTTTTTTATGAAACAATTAAGACATTTGATGAGTCCACTTGATTTTTCTACAGAGGAATTAGACAAGCTCTTCTCCCTCGCAGAAGATATCGAGAAAAATCCAACACACTATGCACACGCCTGCGAAGGCAGGAAGCTTGCAACCTGCTTTTATGAACCGAGCACCCGCACCCGGCTGAGCTTTGAAGCTGCCATGCTGAACCTTGGCGGTCAGGTGCTGGGATTTTCCGATGCAAATTCTTCCTCTGCTGCCAAAGGCGAAAGCGTGTCAGACACCATCCGTGTGATCTCCTGCTTCGCTGATATCTGTGCAATGCGCCACCCCAAAGAGGGCGCTCCAATGGTTGCCGCCTCCCGCTCTTCCATTCCTGTGATCAACGCCGGCGATGGCGGACATCAGCATCCCACACAGACACTCACAGACCTTCTGACCATTCGCGCCATCAAAGGACGCCTCAGTCATTTTACCATCGGACTCTGCGGCGACCTCAAATTTGGCCGCACTGTCCATTCTCTCATCAATGCACTTGTGCGCTATGAGGACATCCACTTTATATTTATCTCTCCTGAGGAACTCACCATACCAGACTATATCATTGAAATGCTGCGCGAGAAAAACGTATCGTTCTGCGAAGTGCGCAAATTAGAGGAAGTAATGCCAGAGCTTGATATCCTGTACATGACCCGGGTGCAGAAGGAACGCTTCTTTAACGAGGAAGACTATGTGCGGTTAAAAGACTACTATATTCTCGACAAAGAGAAAATGGAGCTTGCCAAACCGGACATGATCGTCCTGCACCCGCTCCCCCGCGTCAATGAGATTTCAGTCGAAGTCGATGACGACCCGCGCGCAGTGTACTTTCGTCAGGTTCAATATGGTGTCTATGTCCGCATGGCACTGCTCTTAACACTTTTGGAAATCGAAGGAGGGATATGATATGTTAAATGTAGGAAAAATCGAGGAAGGGTTCGTTCTTGACCACATCAAAGCAGGCAAAAGCATGAGTATTTACAAGCATCTTGGTCTGGACAAGCTAGACTGTACGGTCGCGATCATCAAAAATGCCAGAAGCGGCAAGATGGGCAAAAAAGATATCTTAAAGGTGGAGTGCGATATTGATACGCTCAACCTTGACATTCTCGGCTTCATAGATCACAACATCACCGTCAATGTCATTAAGAACTGTGAGATTGTAAGAAAACTCCCGCTGTCACTCCCCAAAGAGATCAAAAATGTCCTCAAATGCAAAAACCCCCGCTGTATCACTTCGATCGAGCAGGAGCTTCCACACATCTTTGTCCTGACGGATGAAAAAAAAGAAATCTATCGCTGCAAATACTGTGAAGAGAAATATGGAAATAAAGACAAATTTAAAATATAGCGGGCGTAACCCCGCTATATTTCTATCAATATTTTCAAGAAGATTTTTATGAAAAATTTAGAATCTCATCCTTTGGCTTCTTCGTCGGCACCACATTCACCGCATGGAGCACAGGACCTTCTCCATTGTAATCTTTCCAGTACTCCCTGTGTACTGTCGCTGTGACCTCCACCCAGTCCTTGTTATTGAGCGCACTGCACTTGTCATATTTACATGCATATCCCAGAAACGCCATATCGTCTGCACAGCAGGTCATCGCCATTCTGCCCGGAACAAAATAGGCGTCATTGCTGTTCTCGGGCTTTAGCACCATCGCTTTGAATTTGATGGTCTTGTCGATATAGCGGTCAAGATGATCCATTGCATCCAGATAAAATATACCATAGCCATAATCATCCAAATCTAACGTCCCACGCTTTAAGTCATACGGCAGATCTTCCTCAAAAATTTGATTCACTTCGCCGTCTTTATCCTCAAAGATAATCTCTGCCTGCGGATTGACCGCCTTTACATTTCGCTTGAAACTGCTTAGCTGCTCTGTCAATCCATCACAGCGGTTAAAAATAATCAGCTCTGATTTGCGTATCATTTCCGCCAGCAGAGAACGCATATTGGTATAATAATTCTGAAAAGTGGATGCGTCAATCGTTGTAATCTGCTGTTCTAAGCTCCAGTGCCACGGCAGCTTGAGATTCTTAAAATTCCACATACCGTTGTACTCGATGATAATACGCTCCGGTTTATATTTTTTTTCAAGCGCTACCATATTGGCAGCAGTCATCTGTGCTTCCTCATCCACCACTTCAACAATCGTGCGGCTGCGTCTCAGAATATCTTCGTCATACTCAATCTCGCCCTCCTCACAAAGTATCAGAAGTGTCGTACCCTTCGTCTGAAAATAGGGCTGGGAAAGCGTGTACAGGATAAACTCTGTCTTGCCGCTCTCTAAAAATCCATTAATGATATATACGGGCTTCATACTATCTCCCTTCTTTGCAGACAATTATTTTGTAAATAACGCCTTCAAGTTCTCCTCGTTGAGCTGTGCGCCGATCACACAGATTTTTCCAGTGACTTCAGCAGCGCCTGTCCGCACATTACTCTCTCCGGGAACATAGTCAAAATTCAGCCAAGTGCCGTCACCCGCAGAAACCATTCCTTTTGCACGTAAGATCGAACCGTATTTTTGTTCCTCCTCAAGCTCTGCTAAGATCCGCTCAAGCTCCGCCTTCGTATAGGCTGTAGGCGTCTCAAATCCCCAGCTGCCAAAGACATCATCTGCGTGATGATGGTGATGGTCGTGATCGTGACATCCGCAGGTGCAATCCTCGCCATGGTCATGATGGTGTCCTTCGTGATCATGGTCATGTCCTTCATGATTGTGATCATGATGATCGTGGTCGTGTCCTTCGTGGTCATGATCACATTCACCATCGTGATGATGTCCTTCGTGGTCATGGTCACACTCATGATCGTGATGATCGTGATGATGGTGATGCTCGTCATGCAGTCTGGCAACCTCCGCCATGAGCTCTGCCTCTAAATCCTTGGCATTCTCAATTGTCTCAAGTATCTTTTTCCCGTCAAGCTCGTCCCACGGTGTCGTGATGACCGTCGCCTTGTCATTGTGCTCACGGATAATCTCAAGCACTGTATTGAGCTTGCTCTCACTGATATCTGCTGTCCTGCTGAGTATGATCGTGCCTGCGTGCTCTATCTGATTCAGGAAAAATTCGCCAAAATTCTTCGCATACATCTTGCACTTGTTGGCATCCACTACTACGACAGCACTGTTTAACTCCACCTTGGCATCTGTGTCAACATTCTGCACTGCCTTCATAACATCCGAAAGTTTTCCCACACCGGAAGGCTCAATTAAAATACGCTCTGGATGATACGTCTCTATCACCTCTTTCAAAGAGCTGCCAAAATCTCCTACCAGCGAACAGCAGATACATCCTGAATTCATCTCCTTGATCTCTACCCCGGCCTCCTTCAGAAAACCGCCGTCAATACCAATCTCGCCAAATTCATTTTCAATCAAAACAACCTTGGAGGCATCAAGTGCCTCCTGTAATAACTTTTTGATCAGTGTCGTCTTTCCAGCCCCTAAAAACCCAGAAAAAATATCTATTTTTGTCATTGTAAGAACCTCCTCAATCTTTTATCTCTAATATTTTATCTTATCACAAAGCAGCTGAACTTACCATAATTTAGCTATTAAAATTTCTTAAAAATTTTCTTCCTAAAACGCTGCCTCGTTATACCACACCAGCTCCGATGCTGGAATTTCTTCATAATTATCAGCGCCCTCGCCTTTTCTAAGATACACATTGCGAATGCCCGCCTGTATAATCATACGGGCACACAATGGGCAGGGTCTAGCCTTGTGCACCGACAGATCTTCGGGATTAATCCCTGCCAGATACAGGTCCGCGCCCAGTGTCTGCTCGCGGGAACAGTTCAACAGAGCATTTGCCTCCGCATGTACTGCCCTGCAAATCGCATATCCCTCCCCCTGATGCATATGAAGCCTGATTCTGGGGCATTCTCCAATGTCGCAGCAGTTCTCAAATCCTCTGGGCGAACCGTTATATCCTGTTGAAATCACTGCATCGTCCTTGACAATCACTGCGCCGTATTTGCGTTTGATGCAGGTACTGCGGTACGCAAAATTTTCTGCACAGTTTAAATAGGCATCCACTTTTGAAATTCTTTTGTTTCCCTCTGGTTTTACCACTGGTCTGTACCCTCTATTCTACTTTATCTCGCTCTAAGTTCTCATACTCCGCCGCAATCAACACCGGCGGAATGCTGTATGTGATTTCCGCCTCCCGTTCTGCGGCATCCTCTGGCACATCTCCGCCAGAAATCATCCCCAGAAACATGCCATCCTCCCCAAACACACCGCCGCCAGACATACCTGCTTTCGAATAACACGCCGTCTCCAAGATGGTTGTGTTGAACAGGGGCATATATTTTAACGCATGGATGGTGCCCACAGAAAAATGTGCCGCCCCCATCTGTAACACACGCTTCTCTAAATACTTTTGTTCAAATACCGCCTTGGCATCCTCTGTCTCTGTTTCGTACAAGACAGGCACTGCCTCATAGACCTCACGCAGTACACTGTTTGTCACGAACTCCTCTGGGACTCTGACAAACCCGATATCATATTGCTGGGAATATCCGATCACATCCGCAGATAACGTCTCCCCATTGCCAAAAACAACCTCCGCCTTGACATCCTTCATGAGCAGATGCCTGTTGGACACAATGACAATTCCATCTTCTGTATTCCATATAATACCACTGGCTGCGGCGTCCTTCACAATGAGTTTCACCACACTGCGCTTTGCCAGCTGATAGACAACTTGCATCCGCATATCCTCCATTTCCCACACCCCGGCTGCATTTGCTGTGCTGACAGCAGTTCTCTCAGTAACACATGGATTGACAGCAAACTGCTCTCCACAATCATATCTCTGTCCTGATAAAATCCCGACAACGCCAAGCACTGTCAATATACTCCATAAGCCGCATAAAGATTTTTTCATGCTCTACCCCTCATCATACATTCCTATTATAGTGAATCGCCGGGTGATAGTCAATCAATTTTCATTTGGCCAAAGTCTATAGTAAGTAACACGCTACTGTTCACTCCGTGCCAGTAACGAGTAAAAATCCATGCAAAATCACCTTCGGTGATGGATTTTTACTTGAGAGCTATACGTTTTCTCACGGCCTTAGCAGTAAATGCTAAGGCCTGTCTGAACAGTAACAGCAACACTCTTATACAAAAAAACTCCAGCACAGTGTCAACTATGCCAGAGCTTTCTATTACATTTATGTAATTTTCAAAACAATCTACTCAGACTATTCTGCATCAGTTGCTGCTTCTACCTCTGCCTCTGCTGCTGGAACAGCCTCTGTTACTGGTGCTTCTGCTGCTGGCTCAACCGCTGGTGCTTCTGCTGCTGCATCAACAACTGGCGCTGCCGGTGTAAGAACTGCTGCATTTGTCACATCTGTAACGATACCATATACGCCAACACCTGTAGTTGCCTCAAATGTAACAGTCTTATCGCTTGTATCAAGATCGTTCAGCATTGTGATAACGCCATTCTTCTCGATACGGATTACAGAATATGTCTTTGTTCTATCTGCTGTCTTAGGAAGTCCCACCTTTACGTTTACAGTAGCATCTGTTACATTTGTAAGCCACTTTCCATCCTCTTTAGCACCTAACTCAAAGTAAAGCGATGCAACCTCTGTTGCGCCGGCATCCTTCTCTGCTCCTTCAAGACATGCAATTGCCTCTGGGCTTGCTTTCTTCTCTGCATCATAAATTACAACGGTAGGTCTCTGATTTGCTGTCAGTCCAAGTGCTGCTTTAACATCCTCAAACGGTGTTGTCACAGCTACGCCGCGAACACTCTCTGCTGAGTAATCACCTGCAACATTTGTCATATTAACATCACCTGCTACCAGTACGTTCTCCTTTGCAATTTTAAGATTTGGATACTGATCTGCTGCGCATACAGTCATAGCTGATGCCATTACCATTGTTGCTGCCATTGTTGTTGCTAATACTTTCTTGAATTTCATTGTTAAAATCCTCCTGATTTTTCAGCTAACTTTGTTAGCTTTATTTTGTACTCTTACGTCAAAATTCATTATATCGTACTAGCATAATAATTCAATAGTATTTTACATTTTTGTAATATTTTGGTAATTATTTACAAATTTTAAAACAAATATATACAAAAAATATCCAATTTTACATTTCACTGGTATTTTGCGGCTGTTCTGGCAGTCCTTCTTGTGGAAGATTTGGCGGTATTTGCGGTATATTTTCTACAGGAATATCCTGTGGTGCCGGTGGCAGTATTTCCTGTGATGCCGGCGGCAGTGTTTCCTGTGGTGCCGGCGGCAGTGTTTCCTGTGGTGTCTGTGGCAGCGTTTCCTGCGGTTGCTGCACTGGCGTTCCATCTGGATTGAGCAAGCCCGCTTCTATTAAAAGCTGTATCTGCTGTTCCTGTGTCAGTTCCGTAAAGGCAGCCTCCTCAGGGTCCATCACCGTCTCCGGCTCCTCGGAAGTCTCCGGCTTTGGCACAGAGGTCTGTCCGCCGTAGACAATGACTGGCTCTCCCTTCTCAACGTATTCATAGATCTTTTCTGCCTTTTTAGATGGGAGATTGACACAGCCATGCGAACCATTTCTCAGATAAATATCTGCGCCAAACGAATTGCGCCAAGAAGCATCATGCATCCCCACATTTCCATTAAATGGCATCCAGTAACTTACTTTTGAGGCGTAATTTGCCCCTCTGAGCGTTGTGTTGCGCTCTTTGTATGTAATGCCGTAGATCCCGACCGGTGTATTATATCCTCTGCTCACATTACCTGATACAAAATCTGTTTCCTCCACCAGCACGCCATCCTCATAGACCCACAGATGCTGGCTCGTGAGGTCGATCTCTACATAGCTGTCTCCGATATCATCCTCTCCATACTGTGCTGCCTGTGCATGATAGATCGGGATTCTCTCCTCGCTTTTCCCGCTTCGAATCAACTCGATGAGTGCTTCTGTCTCCTCCGGGCGGTTCATCCACCACCCGTAAGCACCCTCTGCGATCGTGATCGTCTCTCCGCTCGTCGTCCGAAATTCACGCTTTCTGCCCCATGTATCATATTTGCGGGCGAGCGCATTGACATACTCCCTCACCAGTTCAGGGTCCACATCCAGTGTGTCGTCCTCCATTACCAGCCAGTCCTTGATCGTATTCCCATCCAGTACCTCAACCTCGTCGCCAAAGGTATAAGTAATCTCGACACCCGTCATATGGTTTAACTGTTCACACTGTTTTTGCAGTGCACTATTCGCGGAAGCGACCGGCGCATCCTTATAACAGCCCTTTTCATCTAAGTCTACCGTCGCAGCAAGCTTCTGTACAGCTTCCTCCACCGCATCATAGATTTTCTCGCGGATTGGCACGGTCCCTTTGTCCTCGGGGACGATCTGAAATCCATCTTCAGTATATTCGCTCAGATAAGCATTCTGCGGCTGTCTGATATTTTCTGACTTAAAGAAGCAGAGCGTATCAATCTTGCGTTCAAGCTCCTCCTTTGAATATGTAACCAAAGCATCCACGGTATATTCCGATTTTCGAAAGATCGAAGCCGGCCATTTGAATGCATTCTGCTCATCAATAATATCCGTAAATGCATCGCCAGCATCCATCCGCAGTGCAATGTCTGCCGAAGTGATTGTGTCCGTCAACTGGTCACGCCCATTGATTTCCAACACATAATCGCTGGAAGTATCAAGGATGTGGTTCTGTACACTTTTGACTGAATCGGCAGAATAATTCTCTCCATTGATAATGGTATTGAAAAAATAATGCTTGGTAAAAAACAATACAAACCCAAAATAAATAATTGCAACGGCTGACACAGCCAACACCACAGCATATCTTTTCTTTTTTCTTCTTTTCATAAATGTACCTCTGATTTTTGCATTCCTCTCCCATGCTGAAACAATTATTCTACATCAACAATACTCTGGTATTTGAAACCAGAGTATCATCATTGGCAACCGCAGCGATAAGCCGGGTTCTGTCAGCGCTGCCACATTTGCAGCAGCACGAATGATCATCTATCTAGGGCTGACGTTGCCATCAGCCTCAAGCGACCTACCTAGAAACAGACCGGGCAAGTCTATCGTTCCCTGTTTGGTCTTGCTTCGGATGGGGTTTACATGGCTATGGCTGTTACCAGCCACACGGTAGTCTCTTACACTGCCTTTCCACCCTTACCGGAACGAGATAAAATCCCGTTTCGGCGGTATATTTCTGTTGCACTCGCCTTGGAGTTGCCTCCACCGGACGTTATCCGGCATCCTGCCCTGTGAAGCCCGGACTTTCCTCACCTTATCGAAAACTCGATAAGCCGCGATCATTTACTACAGTTGCCGTATTATTATATAATGGTTTCTTTACTTTTTCAAGCATTTCTTTAAAAACTCCATTAATACCCATATGAATCTTGCCTACTTGCGCATGTTCTTTAGCTGTCTTGGTACACTTTTTTATCATTACTTTTTGTCAGCGATTACTAAATAAATTCACTCTCTTATCTATAATAAGTTTGGCATTAAACCAACATCACACCTTAAAGCAGCTCCCCCCCACAAACTCTCTCACAATCGAATTTTTCGGGAGTTCCTCTGTCCCGACGCCGAGAAAATAGCTCAAAAATTTCAAGAGCCGCACTGCCTCAAAATACTCTGGCTCACCTTTTTCAATGCTGTAGAGCAGCGGCTCCGCATAAGGCTTCAAGACAGCCAGCTCATAGATCAGCGCAGAGTTAAACATCGCGTCCGCACTCTCCTGAAATGGAAAGATGTTCTCTGTCTCCCCCTTTCGCACGGAGGGCCACATCTGGACTGTGCGCTTTGCTGTCGCGCCCCTTGTTCTGGCATCCCGCACGAGACGGCGCAGCAGCCTGCCATCTGTGGTTGGAATGCGGTTGTGTTCATCGATGTTCAGCGTCGTGAGTGCACTGATATAGATTTTATATTTGCTGTCAGCAGGAAGCGCATAGGACATTTTGTCATTGAGTCCATGGATTCCTTCTATCACAAGGATATCGTCAGGTCCAAGCTGCTTGAAATTTCCCTTGTACTCGCGCTTTCCTGTCACGAAATTAAAGGTTGGCAGCTCCACGCGTTCTCCCGCCAGCAGTGCGCACATATCCTCATTAAACTTCTGGGTGTCGATCGCCTCGAGACACTCAAAATCATAGTCACCATTCGGCTGTCTGGGCGTATTCTCGCGGTCTACAAAATAGTCGTCCGCAGCAATCGGATGCGGCGTCAGCCCATGTGTCCGAAGCTGTACAGACAATCTATGAGAAAAAGTCGTTTTGCCAGATGAAGACGGACCTGCGATCATGACAAACTTGATACCGCCGCGCGACACAATATCCGATGCAATCTCACTGATTCTGCGCTCTTGCAGCGCCTCCTGCACCAGCACCAGCTCATTAAATCTGCCCTTTCGTATCTCATCATTCAAGTCGCTCACAGTGTCAACTCCGAGTTTTTCGCCCCAGTCTGATGCAATTTCCATAGATTTAAAGAGCTTTGGCAAGGGCTTAAATTCATCCAGCGCGGTAGGATTCGACCTATTGGGCAGAATCAGCACCATGCCATCCTCATACTTTTGCAGGTCAAAGCACCGCACATATCCTGTGCTGGGCAGCATAAATCCATAATAATAATCATAATAGCCATCAAGGTTATAGACATTGACACTCGAGCTGCCCCTGTAGCGGAACAAACTCACCTTGTCTGCCATCTTCTGCTGTGCAAAGAGCACATTTGCCTCATCAATCGGCATGGACTTTTTGATGATACAATAATCTTTATCTATGTATTCCTGCATCTTTGCCTTAATCTTTGCAACAAGCGCATCTGTCACCTCAAAGTCGCCCTTCTTGGCACAATAATAACCATTGCCGATCGCAAATTCCATCTTGATCTGTTCAACCTTGTCAGTTCCGACTACATCATCAATCGCTTTCATGAGAATCATCGTCGCTGTACGGTTGTAAGATTTATGTCCTGTATCGTCCGCCAGCGTGAGGAATTCCACAGTGCAGTCCTGATCTACTTTTTTGAACAGCTCCTTGATCTTTCCATTTCTGACTGCCAGCGCAATCGGATATGGATACTCCTTCTGATATACACTGGCAATCTCACCAAAGGTAATTCCCGCTGGATAAGACCTGCTTTTTTCATTCACTGTCACCTGAAAACTCTGAATTTTACCGTTATTTACCCCCATCGGCTTCTCCCCTTTCCTATATCTGATTTATTCTATACCACTGCAAAAGGCTCTTTGATCTCTGCTGTATAGACCGTAAGCTGCGGCAGCTCCCTCTTGATAAACGCTGCCATATATGGAATAAAAAGTTTTTCGATGCCATAGTGCCCTGCATCAATGACCGTCAACCCCTGCGCGACTGCATCAATTCCCTCATGATGATCAATATCCCCTGTGATCATCACATCCGCGCCTGCATTGATACCATCGCGTATAAAACTGCCGCCAGAGCCGGGCATCACTGCTGCCATCTCAACAATATCCTCCAGATTTCCATACAATCTGACATTGGGCACCTGAAACTTGAGCTTGACAAATGCTGCAAGTTCTGCCACGCGCATTGGCTTGCCAAGCCGTCCTACCCTGCCAAGTCCCTCTTGGGCACAAGTCTTCTCATTCTCATACGTAACATTGAGCACCTGTCTGTCTTGCAGTTCCAAATAATCTGCCGCCGCATCCGCCATCCCCATCACGTCAAAATTCGTATGCATGGCAAAGTAACTGATATCTTTTCTGAGCAGTTCAACCAGCCGTCTGCCAATAAAATCCTCCGTTGTGATTCTGCTCATCTTCTTAAAAATAAGCGGATGATGCGTAAGCAGCAAGTCTGCGCCAAGGCGCACGGCCTCTTTGATTACCTCATCTGTCGCATCCAGCGCAATGTATATGGTATGGACCTCCTTGTCACGCCTGCCCGCAAGCAGACCGACATTGTCCCACTCCTCCGCAAAGGATTCCGGAGAAAGGGCTTCGAGTTTTTCTATAATCTCACTGCATCTCATAAAGTTTCTCCATTTTTCTTAATATATAGTATTTTTAAAATAACAATACAGGCAAAACACAATATCACTTAGCTTCTCATCAATCTCTTCGATACGGCTGCGCTGTCTGTCATTTATCTGCGGCTGACAGAGCAGCCCCCTTTTGATGCACTCTAAATTAGCCTTCTGCCACAACAGATATCTCTTTAAAACAGGATGTGCCATCTCCAGCAGACATGGACCATATGTATCCTGCACTCTCGTCATGCGCTTGACTTCCTCTCTCGAGATCTCAGACACATCAAACGGCTGCCTGTACGCAGGAATACCATTTCTATACACGCCGCTCTGCCTGCATTTCTGCTCAAGATTCCCGCCAATCTGCCACTCGAGCCTGCCAAAAGCACCGGGCAGCGCACGCATCATTGGATAATACTTTCCGTCCTCGTATATGATATCCTCCCTGTCGATCAAAAACCCTTTTTTGCGCAGATATTTTCTTACTTCTGCCAGTTCTGACTGCGGCTGTAGAACAACCTGTCTCATGGCACCGACCCGCTCTTTTCCCTGTTCCAGTATGGATATGACCAGTCTTCCGCCCATGCCTGCACAGACGATGCCTTCCACCTCACCCTCCTGTAGTGCGCTGACACCGTCAGACAGCCTAGTCTCTATATACTCCTGCATGTCATACTCCGCAATATTCTGCCTTGCCCTGTCCAGCGGTCCACTGTTAATATCCATCGCAATCACATGTCTGCAAATCTTGCTCCTGACAAGCTCCATCGCGACATATCCGTGGTCACAGCCGATATCAGCGATACTTTTACAGGGCTGCACCAGCTCTGCCACAGCCCTCATTCTATCCGATAACAGCATTGATACTCTCCTAATCCAAAAAATCTTTCAGCTTACGGCTTCTTGAAGGATGACGCAGTTTGCGGAGTGCCTTTGCCTCGATCTGACGGATGCGCTCTCTTGTGACATTGAACTCTTTGCCCACCTCCTCAAGTGTGCGCGCCCTGCCGTCATCCAGACCAAAGCGAAGCCGGAGCACCTTCTGCTCCCTGTCTGTCAAGGTATCAAGCACCTCGACCAGCTGTTCCTTCAACAGTGTAAAGGCAGCAGCATCTGCGGGCACTGGAACGTTGTCATCCTGTATAAAATCACCGAGATGGCTGTCTTCCTCCTCGCCGATTGGTGTCTCCAAGGACACTGGCTCCTGAGAAATTTTGAGGATTTCACGCACACGCTCTTCGGGCATATTCATTTCCTTGGCGATCTCCTCCGGTGTCGGTTCTCTCCCCAGCTCCTGCAACAGCTGCCTGCTCACACGGATTAGTTTGTTGATCGTCTCAACCATATGCACTGGTATACGAATCGTTCTTGCCTGATCTGCGATTGCCCTTGTGATCGCCTGACGAATCCACCATGTCGCATAAGTGGAGAATTTATACCCTTTTCTGTAATCAAATTTCTCCACTGCCTTGATCAGTCCGAGATTACCCTCCTGTATCAGATCCAGAAACAACATGCCGCGCCCGACATACCGCTTGGCAATGCTCACAACCAGACGCAGATTAGCCTCCGCAAGCCTCTTTTTGGCCTCCTCATCTCCAAGCTCCATCTTCTTTGCAAGCTCAATCTCCTCGTCAGCGCTAAGAAGAGGCACTTTTCCGATTTCCTTGAGGTACATCCTGACAGGGTCCTCGATGCCGACGCCGTCTGGCACAGAAAGATCAATATTTTCCATATCCATCTCTTCGTCGTCCACAAGAAGCAGGTCATCGTCCGGCAGATCATCGTCATCATCCGTAATGCGCAGCACATCTACATTGTTCTGTTCAAGAAGCTCGAGAATGCGCTCAAACTGTTCCTCCTCAAGCGGCATATCTTTGAAAAAGTCGTTGATTTCCTGATATTCCAGCACATTTTTCTTTTTCTTTGCAACCGCCAGCAGCTCCTTTAATTTCGCATCAAATTTTGCTTGTGTGTTTTCATCCATTCT
>VSNR01000056.1 GCA_009774345.1 Lachnospiraceae bacterium
TTGTACACTATTTTTATAAAAATGTAACCTGATTATGAAATTTTAATAATCTCATATTTTGTCATAAAATAGCGCAAATTGTATGCAATTGTGCAAAAAAAATGAATTTTATGAATTTTTGGTGAAATTTATATGTGACAAATATAAAGGTAAGGTGTAGAATAATATAGGATGGATACTTTTGGAAATAAATCAGAATTTACAGAAAATGTGGAGTATGGACAATGAGACTTAGAAATGTAACAGGTTCGCGGGAGATGATCGCGCAAAGCCGTTTTGTGGTGCATGAGCCTTCCAGACAGCAGGGAAAATGGAATGAGGTCTTTGGCAATGACCATCCGATACAGATTGAGATTGGAATGGGCAAGGGACAGTTTATGATGCAGCTTGCAGCACAAAATCCCCAGATCAACTATATTGGCATTGAGAAATATTCAACCGTGCTGCTGCGTGCAGTGCAGAAGATGGAGGCGCAGGAGCTTGCAAACCTTCGCCTGATACGCATGGACGCAGAGGAGATCTGTGAGGTGTTTGGAAAGGGGGAGGTTTCGAGGATTTATTTAAACTTCTCCGATCCGTGGCCCAAAGACAGACATGCCAAGAGGCGGCTTCCCTCCAGACAGTTTCTTGGGCGGTATCAGGAGATTCTTGCGGCGGATGGGCGGATTGAGTTCAAGACGGACAATCAGGCGCTGTTTGACTTTGCACTTGAGGAGCTGGAACCTGCTGGCTGGAAGTTAGAAGCCGTGACAAGAGATCTTCATCACGATGAAAAAATGAAGATTGGAAATATTATGACAGAATATGAGCAAAAATTTTCGGCAATGGGGAATCCTATTTATAAATATTGTATTTACCGGTAAAGGAGGGGTGTTCGATGTTTGTTGTCTTTTTTCTGCTATGGATTATCTTTAATGGGCGTGTCACAACAGAGATTGTGCTGTTTGGACTGGCGGTCTCTGCGGCGCTGTACTGGTTTATCTGCAAGTTTATGGAGTTTGGCCCGCGCAAGGAATGGGCATATCTCAAAAAGAGCGGTTATCTGTTGCAGTATTTGTATTATCTGACCAAGGAGATTATCAAGGCAAACTTTGAGACGGTCAGGCTCATCTGTTCGGCAGGCAGGGTGGTGGAGCCGGCGCTTGTGGAGTTTGAGGTTTCGTTCAAGACAGACACCTCGCGGTTTCTGCTGGCAAATTCGATTACGCTCACGCCCGGCACAATCACAGTTGCAGTGGAGGGCGACAAGTTTATCGTGCACTGTCTCGACAAGTCGCTGGCGGAGGGAATTGATTCATCGGTCTTTGTAAAACTGTTAGAGAAAATTGAGGGATAGGGGGCAGGACAGCAATGAATAGTGGAAATATGGTGCTGGAGTCCGCATTTGATATCGTGATGACCATTTTACCGGTTCTGCTGGCAGTCATGGTGTTTATCTGTCTGATACGGGCGATCAAGGGGCCAAGAGTTGCAGACCGCATTGTCGCGATTAATATGATGGGTACAATGACAATGGTCATTATCGCGATTTTATCGGTGAAAATGAATGAGGGATATCTCGTTGATATCTGTATTATCTATGCGATGATTTCCTTCCTTGCAGTGACACTTCTGACAAAGGTATATATGGGAGTATATGCAGAACGGCAAAAAAAGAAGGAGGAGAGCGCACATGATCGTACTACTGTGGATTAGGTTTATTCTCGGAATCATCATGATTCTGTGCGGGTTGATTGTTTTTGCAATCGAGCTATTTGGCGTGTTTGAGTTTCACTATGTGCTCAACAGGATGCACGCGGCGGCGATGGGAGATACGCTGGGGATTGCGCTCTGTATGACAGGGCTGATTGTGCTGTGCGGCCTGAATTTTACCTCGCTCAAAATGCTGCTGGTCGTGGTCTTTTTGTGGTTTGCATCCCCGGTGGCATCGCATATGCTGGCGCGTTTCGAGGTGGTGACAAACGAGGAGCTTCACAAGGAATGCGATATTGAGAAACTGCCGAAAAAGAAAAAGAAATAGGCGGGAAGCATTTGGAATGGAGGATGAGAAGCATGGAAGTATTTCAGATTGTTTTATTTATATTTTTGATCGTGTGTGCCATCTCGGTGAGTTTCTCGAGGAATCTGCTTAATTCGATCATTATCTTTATGTCCTACAGCCTGATTATGTCTATCATTTGGATTTTGCTGGAGTCGCCCGATCTTGCGATCACGGAGGCGGCTGTCGGCGCCGGCATCACAAGTATTTTGTTCTTTGTCACTTTGAAGAAGATTCATGCGATCGTTGCAATCAATGAGGACAAGGAGGACAAACATGCCAGCAGGAAGGGGGATGCAAAATGAGCCGTCTGTTATCGGAGGAGGAATACCGCAAGACCAAAGCGTTTAAGATCAGGCGCTGGTACCGCGGAGAGAAGGACCCATATATCGGCAAGGTTGAGATGAAGCCCCAGAAGCCTTTTGCGGAGGACATCAAGACGCAGAAGCAGCGCATTCATGACGAGGCACTTTTGCGCCGCAGTATTTATGATATCGAGCATAACAGGAAACTACAGATTTTTTCTAAGTTTTATAAAGTGGTTTCTGTCGTCTTTGTCTTTACGCTGATTGCGATTCTGCTCTATGTGGTGTCCTACTTGCCGCCTGTGGGCAATGCGGCAAATCCTGACAACAATGAGGTCGCATCCAAGTATATAGAGGACGCCATGAAGGATACCGGCGCGGTGAACATTGTGACGGGCATGATATTGGATTACCGCGCGTTTGATACACTCGGTGAATCCAATGTGCTCTTTATTGCGACCTGTACGGTATTGATCCTGCTGCGCGTTGACAACCGCTCCAAGAAGAAGGAGGAGGAGGAAAATGACCGTCTCTATGAGCCAAAAAATGACATTATCTTACAAAAGGTTGCATTTTTCCTTGTTCCGATGATTATAATTTTTGGTATTTATGTCATTTTAAATGGACATTTATCGCCGGGCGGTGGATTCTCGGGCGGAGCGATCATCGGTTCTGGACTGATTTTGTATGTCAATGCATTTGGCTTTAAGAAGATTGAGCGGTTCTTTACTCAGAAAACATACAAGTGGATTTGTTTTGTGGCGCTGCTGTTTTATTGTCTTGCCAAGACGTACTCATTTTACTGCGGCGCACATCATCTTGAGACGGGGATTCCGCTGGGAACGCCGGGCGATATTTTAAGCTCTGGTTTGATACTGCCGCTGAATATCTGTGTCGGCATGGTGGTTGCCTGTACGATGTATGCGTTTTATGCGATGTTCAGAAAAGGAGGTTTTTAATCCATATGGGGGGAAATTTGCTTGCAAACTACGGGGAAGCAGTTGCGATGATTTTGTTTGGCATTGGATTTTCAAACCTGCTTTTACAGAAGAATTTGATCAAGAAAATTATCGGTCTGAATATCATGGACACGGCGACGTATCTGTTTCTCGCAGAGAAAGGGTACATCGCAGGGCGGATTGCGCCGATTGTGGTGGACAATGTGACCAGCGTGGAGGCATATATCAATCCAGTGCCCAGCGGGCTTGTGCTCACAGGTATTGTGGTATCGGTGTCGGTGACAGCATTGATGTTGTCGCTGACCATACGGCTCTACAGGAAGTATCACACACTGGACATGGATGAGATCTCGACGATGCTGAAAAAGGAGGACGAATAGATGGAGTTTATACGGAATTTTCCCTTCTTCAGTATCCTGCTGTCTCTTGGATCGGGTGTGCTCACATCCATTATGAACAAGAAAACTGCGCGTCTGTGGAATACGTTTATTCTCGTGGCAATCACTGTGATGTCAGCAGTATTGTTTGTGTACATGCTCGGCGTGGGAGAATCTTATACATTTATGATGGGGCATTTTCCGGCGCCTTGGGGCAATGAGATCCGCGCGGGTGTGCTTGAAGCCGGGATGGCGCTCTTTTTCTGCCTGATTATGCTGTTTTCATTAAAGGGCGGGCAGCAGCACATTGATGCGGAGATTGAGGAGACGAAAGTCAATCTCTATTATATTATGATTAATTTGCTGCTCAGTTCCCTGCTCGCACTGATCTACACGAATGATTTGTTTACGGCGTATGTCTTTGTGGAAATTAACACGATCAGCGCCTGCGGCCTGATTATGATTACGCAGAGCGGGCGCACCATTGAGGCTGCGACGCGCTATATGATTATGGCATCGCTCGGCTCTGGTCTGCTGCTTCTGGGACTCTGTATCCTGTATGATATTACGGGGCATCTTCTGATGAGCAATATCAAGGAGAGCATCCAGTATATCTATGCGCAGGGGACGTACAATATCCCGCTAATTGCTTCGATCGGAATGGTGGTGGTCGGGCTTGCCATCAAGAGCGCACTCTATCCTTTTCATACTTGGCTGCCGGACGCATATGGGTACTCGACAGTCTCGAGCGCGGCGATTCTGTCAAGTCTGGTTTCTAAGGGGTATATCTTTTTACTGATTAAGATATTTTTCCGCGTGGTCGGTTTTGAGATTATTGTGGATTCCAAGATTGTCAATATTTTGTTTGTCTTTGGGCTGTTTGGAATGATTATGGGCTCTGTGAATGCGATCTTAGAGCATGATATCCGCCGCATGATTGCCTTTTCTTCCGTTGCGCAGATCGGATATATCTATATGGGTCTGGGGCTTGGGACGACGATGGGCATTGTGGCGAGCATTTTTCATATACTGTCGCACGCCTCTACAAAGTCCCTGTTGTTTATTGCGGGCGCGGGCCTGACAGACGCCTCAGGCGGCAGCAAGAAGTTTGAAGATCTGACGGGGAGCGGTTTCCGTCATCCGGCGGCGGGGATTGCCTTTACGATCGGTGCCTGTTCTATGGTTGGCATCCCGCTTTTCTCCGGTTTTATCAGCAAGATGCAGTTTGCCGAGGCAGCAGTGCAGAACAGTCCGGCAAAGATGCTTCCGACGATGATCTGTCTGGCGATCAGTACCGTGCTCAATGCGATTTATTTTATGAAAACGGTGATTCGTCTCTATACGCCTGCTAGCAAAAAAGTCCGCAAGACGCAGGCTGGCGAGGCGGCGGTGGTCAGCATAAGAGAGCAGCCGCTCTACAATCTGGCTCTGCTGTGTATGGTGATCTTGAATGTGATTCTTGGATGCTGTTCACAGCCGATTGTGGACTGGATTACAAGCGGTCTATCAATGTTTGGTTAAAATGGGGGGTGCATTTACATGATATTCGTTTCAATCGTCCTGCCCATTCTTGCGGGAATTCTTTTGTTGATTGCGCCGGACAGAATTTTTAAGAGCCGGCAGATGCTGATCAATATGACAGCAGTGTCATTTGTCGTGTGCGCGCTGTTTCCTGTGCTGGTGATCTGCCGCAGTGCTGGAAATACGCTTTTGCTCTTTTCTCTGGTAGATGAGATTCCGGTGTTTTTTGCAGTGGATACAATCGGAAAGATCTTTGCGGGCATCGTCATTTTTGTATTTTTGATGGCTGGATTTTTCTCGTTTGTCTATATGTCTCATGAGCATCATGAGAAGCGCTATTATGGCTTTTATCTGATTACGTTTGGCGTGCTGATGGGACTATGCTTTTCGGGAAATCTGGTGACACTGTATCTGTTTTATGAGTTTATGACACTCGTGTCAGTGCCGCTTGTGCTGCATTCTGGTTCAAAGGAGGCGGTTATGGCGGGGCTGAAATACCTGTTTTATTCATTCTGCGGAGCGTATATGGCGTTGTTTGGCATTTATTTTCTGTACAAGTATGCGATTGCTTTTAACGGCGGTTATGAGACATCAGGGCATATGCTTGGCTTTGTGGCGGGCGGTTCGCTTGATCTCAAGGCGGTTGCCGAGTCAGGCAGTACAGGGCTTTGCCTGACCGCTGTATTTCTGATGATTGTGGGCTTTGGCGTGAAGGCAGGGTGTTTCCCGCTCCATGCGTGGCTTCCTACGGCGCATCCAGTCGCGCCGGCGCCGGCCTCGGCGTTTCTGTCGGGCATTATCGTGAAAGCGGGCGTGCTCGCCATTATCAGAACGGTATATTATGTGGCGGGTGCAGCGTTTTTGCGCGGGACATGGGTCCAGACGGTGTGGGCGGTTTTTGCCATTGTGACGATTTTGATGGGTTCCTCACTTGCCTTTAAGGAGAAGATATTCAAAAAACGTCTTGCCTACTCGACGGTATCCAATCTTTCTTATATTTTACTGGGACTTTCGATGCTCAATGAGACAGCGTTTACAGGAAGCATTCTGCATGTGGTATTTCATGCGGTCATTAAGAGTGCGCTGTTTCTCTCTGCGGGGGCGTTGATCTTTATCACTGGAAACACGAAGGTCAATGACTTTATGGGACTTGGCAAAAGGATGCCGGTGTTATTCTGGTGCTATACGATCGTCTCCTTGGGATTGATCGGCATTCCGCCTACGAGCGGTGTGGTCAGCAAGTGGTATCTGGCGGTGGGCTGTCTCGAGAGCGGCCTTACAGGGCTTTCATGGATTGGTCCTGCGGCGCTGCTAATCTCTGCGCTGCTGACGGCGGGGTATCTGCTGCCGATCAGTGTCCGCGCATTTCTGAAAGAGACGGACTATGAGGCGATGCGCAATGACTACAAGGAGCCAAGACCCTTGATGTTAGCGCCGGTTGTGATTCTTGCGGTGGTCACGCTGGTGCTTGGACTGTATCCGACGCCGCTGATTCAGCTGATACAGAGCGTCATTGCTGCCGGATTATTTTAGGAGGAGGTAGATTATCATGATTTTTGGGTTGATTTTGACAGTGATACTGCTTCCTTTTGCGGGTGGTATGCTGCTACAAGTCTTGAAGTTTAAGGAAAAGAAATATAAGCAGTTCTATATTTTTTCGTATGTGCTGCTCAATACGCTGCTCACCTATGTGCTGCTGTCTCAGGGGACGACGAATCTGATCCGCGTGATTAACTTTGCGGGTGAGAAGCTGGATTTTTCGTTTAAGATAGACGGCATGAGCATGGTGTTTGCAGGGCTTGTGGCAACGCTGTGGCCGTTAGCGACGCTCTATTCATTTCCATATATGGAGCATGAGCACAACGGGCGTGTCCATGAGAACATTTTTTATATGTTTTATACGGCGACGTATGGCGTGACGCTTGGAATAGCGATGTCTGGCAATATGCTGACGATGTACTGTTTTTATGAGCTGCTTACGCTGGTGACAGTGCCGCTTGTGATGCACACGCTCACGCGCGAGGCAGTCCATGCGAGCCGCAAGTATTTTTATTACTCGCTTGGCGGTGCGGCGTTTGCGTTTATCGGTTTGATCTTTCTGCTGGTCTATGGGGACAGTCTGGCATTTACCTACGGAGGTGTGCTGAATCTGTCACAGGTGCAGAACAAGAAGGACTTGCTCCTGCTGATCTATGTGCTGGCGTTTATGGGCTTTGGTGTGAAGGCGGCGGTCTGTCCGTTTAACTCATGGCTTCCGCAGGCAGGTGTGGCACCGACGCCTGTCACAGCGCTGTTACATGCAGTGGCGGTGGTAAAATCAGGTGCTTTTGCAATCATGCGGCTGACCTACTATAGTTTTGGTATAAATTTCCTGCGGGGAACATGGGCGCAGTATCTATTGCTTGCCATTGTTATTTTTACAATCTTTTATGGCTCAAGCATGGCGGTGAAGGAGACGCACATCAAGCGCAGGCTCGCCTACTCGACAATCTCCAATCTGTCGTATATTCTGTTTGGCGTTTTGATCATGACGCCGCTTGGACTGGCTGGCGCCTTGTGCCATATGGTTTTTCACGGTGTGATGAAAATCTGCTCGTTCTTCTGCGCAGGCGCTTTTATCACGCAGGCGCATGTCAATTTTGTGCATGAATTAAATGGAATGGCAAAGCGGATGCCAAAGGTGTTTGCCGTCTTTACAGTCTCTTCGCTGGCGCTGATGGGAGTGCCGGGGCTGTGCGGATTTGTGTCAAAATGGCATCTTGCGAAGGCTGCTTTTGCAAGCGGCAATCTGCTGGCATATGTGGGTGTGGGCGTTTTGCTGGTCTCAGCGCTGCTCACGGCAATCTATATGCTGGGCATAGTCATCAGGGCATATTTTCCGGGAAATGCATTTGATTATAAAACGCTGCATGAGGATATCCATGACCCTGACTGGCGTATGATGCTGCCTTTTTTCCTGTTTGTGGCAGCGATGGTGGTGTTTGGTGTCTACAGTGCGCCGTTTGTGGAATTCTTTGCGGGCGTGGCGCGTGGATTGATCTAGGAAAGGGGGGAGGATGGAAATGAGAGAGACCTTTACGGCAGTGCTGTTTCCCTTTGTGATGTGTATGATCGTGGGGCTGATGTCCAAAGTAAAATCCAAGGAAAAAAAGACGTTTGCGCTGATTATGATTCTGGCGGGGGCATGGGAGCTTGTGCTGGCGCTGTATCTGTTGAGCTGTGATCTGCGGGGAATCGGGATCGGCGTGTTTGAGGTTCCCGGTGTGGGCGGACTTGGACTGCATTTTCTATACACAGGTTTTCGCGGAATCTTTGGGGTGCTGACTGCATTTGCATGGTTTGTGACAGCACTGTTTTCCTATGAGTATATGAAAAATGACACGAATGTCATAAGATATGATCTGTATAATCTGCTGACACTCGGGGCGACGATGGGGATTTTCTATGCGGCAGATTTGTTCACGCTGTTCTTTTTCTTTGAGATGATGTCCTTTACATCGTTTATGTGGGTGGCGCACAGGCAGACGAGGGAGGCACTGTATGCGGCTGGGACGTATCTGGGCATCGCTGTCGCAGGCGGTATGGCAATTTTGATGGGCGTATTTATTGTGTATGACAGGCTTGGCACGCTCGCTTTTGACGCGATGTATGGGCGTGCGGCAGAGCTGATGATGAGCGGTGAGGACATCACTTGGCTCTTTGTGGCGGCGGGGTGTATGTTTGTGGGTTTTGGCGCGAAAGCGAGCGCTTTCCCAGTGCATGTCTGGCTCCCGGATTCCTACACAGAGGCACCTGCACCCGCGACGGCGCTCTTGTCTGCGGTGCTCAGCAAGACAGGAATTTTTGGCATTCTGCTCATAACGCTCGACATGCTTCCGATGCAGGGAAGCTGGGGGGCTTTTATCCTGATTGTTGGTGTGGTCACAATGGTGGCGGGCGGCATCAGGGGCGTGATGAGCGGGAATCTAAAAATAACGCTTGCGTACTCGTCCATGTCTCAGATTGGGTTTATCCTGACGGGCGTGGGGATGCAGTCGCTCCTTGCGGAATATCTGATGGCTGCCGACGCTGCCGGGGTCGAAGGTGAGGCGGCATCAGCCATCATTGAGGTGTTTGGCTTGGCAATCAACGGCACATGCCTGCATATGCTGAATCACTCGCTGGTGAAGCTCGTCCTTTTCATGGCGGCGGGGGTGGTCTTTATGCAGGTGGGCAGTTATGACCTGAATCAGGTGCGCGGTTTTGGCCGCAGAAAGCCATTTCTGCTGATCACGTTTGTACTGGCGGCGGCAGGTGTGGGCGGCATTCCACTGCTGAACGGCTATGTGAGTAAGACACTGCTGCATGAGAGCATTGCCGGGTACCGTGAACTTTTAGCACAGTCCGGCAGCAGTCTGGCATTGTCTGCCACACCTGTGATGATGAAGGCGGTGGAGGCGTTGTTCCTGTTCTCGGGCGGTCTGACAATTGCCTATATGACAAAACTCTTTGTGGTATTGTTTGTGGAAAAAAACAGCGACAAGAAGGTGCAGGAGGCATATGATGCCAAGCGGGAATATGCGTCTGTGCTGACAAAGGCTGCCATCGGGGTCTGTGCACTGCCTATTCCGCTGGTCGGACTGCTGCCAAATCTTGTGGCAGAGCCGGTTGCGGCTTATGGGCTGGTGCGCTTTGGGCTCAGTGAGCTTCTGCGCCACCAGCAGGAGCATGTACACTTCTTTGCGCTGAAGAATCTGTCGGGTGCGCTGGTTTCGATTCTTGTGGGCGCAGTGGTTTATGCAGTCGTTGTGCGGTTTATGATGCTGCGCGGGCTTTCTGCTGGTTATAAGGGATACCGCGATATTTTCCCATCATGGCTCAATATGGAGAAGTATGTGTACAGGGCAGTGTTGTACACAGCGGTTCCGTTTGTATTGGGGATAATTTCGAGAATTTTGGACAGTATTGTGGATATCTTGGTCGTCATTCTGAGAAAGACGGTCTACAGTGACCGGGAGCTGCCCTATGAACTGCCGGAGGGGAACCGTGTGACGCATCGTATCGGCGTGACGATGGAGCGCGTGCGGCTGGTCTATTGTGCGGTGATGCGAAAAGAGTACACGCCAAAAAATTATGCGCATAAGCTTGCAATCAAGGAGATTGATGTCTTTGAGAACTTCCGCATTATAGAGCGCAGTCTGTCGTTTGGTTTGTTTATGTTCTGTGTGGGACTGGGACTGACGATGATTTATTTGCTGGTGGTGAATTAGGGTATGGCAGAACAAAATTTATAAGAGGGGAGGTGAAATAGTATGCCTTCAAATGAGAAAGAACTAAATTGTCATCTGTTTGATCAATTGTCGATTTTAGAAGATCTCGAAGAGATCGCAGAGAAAGAAAAAGCGGAAGAAACGCTAAAGGCAATAGCAAAGAAGCGTAAACAGATCGAGCGGAAGCTTTATCAGAAACCGCCGCTTGCAAATGAGTAAATGGAAAAGAGTGCCAGTATGGTTAGGCACTCTTTTTTATGCACACGGGCACCCGAAGGTAGATTGTCAGCTAGCGCTGACGGGTGCCCGGCCGATATACATTCCCTTCGCTATCAACGACATAGACCTTGTGATCGTCACTCAGGCAAAAGCTGCGCACAGCGTCACAGGGAATTTCACTGTCATACTGCCAGCTTGTTCCGCCATCTTTGGTGGTATATAAGCGGTAGGCAGCAGTTTTTTCATTTACGGCTTTGAGCAGTATGATTCCGTTTTGAGGATTATTTCTACTGTAGACAGGTGCAAATGCATCGATATAGCCTATATCTGCTGTCCGCGGAAGAATTTCAACAGGCTTCCAAGTCTTTGCGCTGTCTGGGGACTGGTACAGATAGCTGTCTGTACCGTGATAAGTGACGGCGATCTGTATCGCATTGTCCTTTATCGCAGTGATGCCCTGTGGGTATCCTGCGATGGTGTCTGTCAAATCCTTTAAAAATGTAAAGGTTTCTCCAGCATCCTCTGTAGTGTACAGCAATTTTTTCATCTGTCCCATTGCCGGGGTAGAGCAGTGCAGAAGGTAGCCGTGTGTGCTGTCCTCAAAGCATAGAAAAGCGCTGCCAGCGTCACAGGTTTTGTTGTCATAGGGGATCAGCGTCTGATTCCAAGTGATGCCGCAGTCATTTGTAAATTCAATCACCAGATGTTCATTGTCTGATGAAAAGCAGGTGATGTAGGCAGTCTGTTCATCCAGAAAGACTGCATTTGCAAATCCATCCGAGGCAGGATTGAGTCCATCCAGTGTCTTGACCGGCTCCAATGCTTCCAAGCCCTGTGTGGTATATAGAATCTCATTGTCAAGTGAGAGCCCCCATCCAGTCTTGCCGCTGTACAGTGAAAGCTGTTTGAGCGGATAGGGGCAGGCTGTGCGTTCAAAGTCCGTGTGCCTGAAGGACAGCAGAAAGAGGGGAAGGAGCAGGATCGGGAGGATTTTAAGCGCTTTTTTTGTCATGGGAACTCTCCTTTCAGAATCTATATTTGTTTTCTAAGATAGTATAACAGATACATTTTATCATTTCAATACAATATCAATATGCATATGCGCCTGTGACAGTAACATGATATATAGGCTCTTGACATATATAGATTATCGATATATAATAAAGGCGTGATATATAGATAATCTATATATAAAACGAAAGGAGTAAACGATAATGGCAATTGACAAATCACTGATTTCAGGAAGTACCTCGATGCTGGTTCTGCGTCTGCTGGAGGAGAAGGACATGTATGGGTATGAGATGATCGAGACGCTGGAGGCAAAGTCGAACAACGTATTTACTTTGAAGGCGGGAACGCTTTACCCGCTGCTGCATTTCCTGGAAGAGAAAAAGTTCCTTGTCTCCTATGAGAGTGAGGTGAATGGAAAGATACGCAAGTACTACAGCATCACAAAGGGCGGAAAAAAGTATCTAAAAAGTAAAAAAGAAGAGTGGCAGGAATA
The DNA here is from genome assembly GCA_009774345.1 of Lachnospiraceae bacterium. GTDB lineage: Bacteria > Bacillota > Clostridia > Lachnospirales > Lachnospiraceae > COE1. The sequence goes on from VSNR01000056.1 coordinate 12,173, forward strand.
TCAGACAGCCGTTTTGAGCGTGCTGAACATGGCATAGGAGGAACTTTCAGATGGAAGAATTTATAAAGACATTGACGGAACAAATGCGCTGTGTCAAGGCGAGAAGCGGTGTGGCGCGAGAGCTGGCTGACCATATCACCGATCAGGCGGAAGCGTATGAACACGCTGGCATGAAATATGAGGATGCTTTGGAGAGGGCGGTTCATGAGATGGGAGACCCTGTGGAAATCGGCGTCTCGATGGACAGAATCCACAAGCCGCAGGCGGATTGGAAAATGATGCTCCTCACGTTTATGCTCAGCATTGCGGGGATGTTCTGCATGATCCCCGTTTATGGTTCCGAGATCGTACCCAAGCAGCTTTTGATTCTGCTTGCAGCTTTTGTAGTGGTTATGGCAGTTTATTTTATTGACTACAGTATACTTGGGCGCGTGGGGGTGGCTGCGTATTTGGTGCTGACCGTATTTTTGTGGACCAGCAGGCATTTTTATTTTCCGACGATCAATGGGCGTGTGCCGGCAATGGCGGTACTGGTTTATCTGTATGTGCCCGTGTTTGCAGGAATCCTGTACCAGCTTCGCATGAGGGGGTATCGGTCCGTATTGATGGCAATCGCAGTGATCGGCATCACCATGTTTCTGGCTTTATATTTCTCGAGTACGATGACTACAGTTTTGAATATGTTTCTGATCATGATCGTCATGACAGGCGCTGCCGCAGCGAAGGGAATGTTTGGCAGACAGAAAAAAGGCATGACGGCGTTGACTGCGGCGGTCGGTATCCTGCCGCTTGTCTATGTGCTTGTTGCTGCGTGTTCTAATGTAAATTCCTTTCGGATGCATAGAATCATGGCATTTTTGAACTGGTCTCAGTATCAGAATGAAGAGGGGTATCTCTATAAAGTGATTCATGAGATTCTAAACCACACAAAATTTGTGGGCGGCGGAAGCATGGAATTTTTAGAACAGTATCCGATTGATTCCGGGATGGCAAGTGAGATGATGCCGCTCGTCATTGTCTATCTCTATGGGGTGATCGCTGGAATCCTGATGACCGGACTGGTGGTGCTGTTCCTCTTGCGCGCCTTTCTGATCGTACATGCCCAGAAGAACCAGCTTGGCTTTCTGGTATCTATGTCGTGTTCTCTGGTGATTTTCCTGAATTGTGCGGAGGGGATTCTCGTCAGCTTCGCGATGCTGCCCCTCACGACGACAACACTTCCTTTTCTCACGCGCGGAGCCAGCACAGCGCTTGTCTATGCGGTGCTGATCGGGCTGCTTCTGAGCGTGCACCGCTATGAGAAGGTCTTTGCCGCAGAGCGTTTTGGGAGTCTGCGGGAGCCAAAGTGGAAACTGCGCGTGCGGGTGGAGCGGAGATAAAAAATTGCTGAATTTGTTAGAACAATGCAGGCAAGGATTCCAATGGGAATTATTTATTGATAGAAAAACCTCGTAGAAATTTGCGAGGTTTTTTTGTGAAATTTTTACAGTACTATAATTTGGAAAAATGATTTGTATTCGTATTATGATTGCGTTATAATAAAAATAGCGCAGTATCGGATAGAACGTTTGGCAGTTTGTATCATATTGCAGTTTGTTTGTTCGATATATATGATAGTAGGGGCTTCGCAGTTCCTGATTGTTGGAATTTGGACAATTTAGTGAAATAATTAATTAAATGGAGGTAATGCGTTATGAAACTAAGAAAACGATTTCTTTCCGTCGTACTAACAATAGCGATGTTAGGTTCATCGCTACAGTTTCCAGAGAGGACGCTTCAGGCACAGGAGCTGTCTAAGGAAACGGCAGTAGAGAGCGGGGAGACAGAGGAACTAGCGTCAGAGACACAAGAATCATCTTTGGCAGAAAAAACAGCTCCGCTGAGAGAAATAATCAAGATTGAGGAGGAAGGGAAAAAGCCATATATTAGAGCCGAAATAGGAAAGACTGTATACAAGCGCAACGAAAAGATTGATTTGTCTGATCTGCATGTATACTACATTGATGAAGAAGGGAAAGAGGTGGAGTTATCCCCCGAAAATGGAAGCGGGGATAGCGGATATGTAGTATCTGACTTCTCTACATCGCAGCTGGGCGAAAGACCTTTGACAATCACATACAATGAATTGACGACATCTATATTAATAGAGGTGGTACAGACGCCTTATATCACCGCCGAGAAAGAAGTTTCCACCTACAAATATGGTGCGGAGTTCAAAGCAGACGACCTGACTGTATACTATCGTGATAAGTTTGACAACCGTACACGGATCTATGCTTCCAAAGATGGCAGCGATGACGGCTACACCACCAACGCCACAGAGATCAAGACGACAGACACAGGAAGCGACTCCGTGATTGGTGCAGACCAGGAGCTGATCGTTACCTACAAGGATATGGAGACCACTGTCAAAATCAAGGTTGAGGGCAGAGAGCCTTTTATCAAAGCCGAGAAGAAACAGACTGAATACAAAAAAAATTCTAAGATTGATCTTTCAGATCCTGAGAATCCTGATGATCTGAAAGTAAAATATTACAGTGAAAAGTATTATGAGTATGACAAAGACGATGAGAAAGCAACCGGCTGGGAGTACATATCACCAAGTGAGGGCGGTTCTAAGGGTTATACCACCAATGCCGACCGGATCAATACATCGACGATTGGCAAGAAAGATCTGATCATCACATACCTGGATCTGACCACGACAGTAGAACTGATGATCTATGAGGATCCTTCTATTCAGGCAAGAAAGATTAAGACAAAGTATGAACAGGGCGACAGGCTCTATCTTTCTGACCTGACTGTTACTTATTATAATGGAAGAGGGAACAACGAAACGGTATCCAGCACCAGATACACAACCAATGCTACAGAGATTGATATGAGTACTGTTGGCAGAAAACAGCTTATTATCACCTACAATAATCTGACCACGAGCATTTATCTGGAGGTGACAGAGAAGACAGCGATAAAGAAAGATCCTTATATTCAGGCGAGCATGACCAAGACAGAATACGAAGTTGACGACAAGCTGGATCTTTCTGAGCTGACTGTAACCTATTATGATGCGGATGGGAAGAGTGAGCGTGTCACAGACTATACGACCAATGTCGATGAGATTGATATGAAGACACCGGGCACGAAAGAGCTGGTGATCACTTACAATCGTCTGACAACAACGATTGAATTGATCGTAAAAGAGAAATCCGAGCCAGACGACAAGACAAAAGCGAGTGCGCCCACAGCAGACCCGGCATCGGGGACAATTCTGCGAGGCACCAAAGTGATTTTGTCTACCACTACGCAGGAAGCACAGATTTATTATACCACAGACGGTACGGATCCCAGCACCACCAGCAGGCGTTACACAAGCCCCATCATTGTTGACAGAAGTATGACGATCAAGGCGATCGCTGTCAAAAATGGTTTTACAAACAGTGATGTGTCCACGTTTGAATATACAGTTTTAGAGAATAATGAAGGACTGAAAATCGAGCTGGCAGAGCCGGGCAGAGTTTATCTCTATACAGGAAGCGAAGTGACACCCAAGGTTGTCGCAACCAACAATGGTATGCTCTTAAAAGAAGGCGTTGACTATACTTTAAAATATACAAACAATACTAATGTCACGGATGCTGCAAAGGTGACTGTCACTGGAAAAGGAAACTTGGCTGGCAGCTGGACAATGACCTATTCGATACAGCCAAAGATGCTGGATAACAGCGATATTGATGAGAAGAATCCGCTGAAAGTAGAAGGCGGGCAGATTACAGTACTGGAAGGTTCCAAGGCATCCCCGATGCTCATGTATGGCGGTGCGATCCTCACAAACAAAGATTTTCAGTTTACAGATGACAGATACAAAAATTATAAATGGCAGATGTCGGATAACGGGGCGCAGTTTACCGTTACCGGACAGGGCAATTTTACGGGAAGCCGTGTAATTTCAGTAAAGGTAATACCCAAGGAGCAGGAGAGTCAGTGCAATATTATTGTAAACTTTAACAATGATCTGGCAAACCTTGTCTATAATGGTTCTCCAAGGGATATCAGAAGCTTTATCTATATCACTACGAACGCGACACCGACAGGTCTTGTAGAGAATCAGGATTATGTGATCTCTCTCCCAGAAGACATCATCAGTGCAGGTGTCAAAAAGTATACGGTCATTGGTATCAGTGACAGATGTGTGGGTTCTGTTACAAAAACCTACACGATCTCACCGAGGAAGGCTAATTTCATGGTGGAGTATGACCAGGGCGGATATCCTTATGTGAGTACAGGGACGACAATGTATGATCTGGTCGTTAAAGAACGCAATAGAATGCTGACAGAGGGCACAGATTATATCGTTACATACAGCAATAATAAAAAAGTAGGTACTGCGAAGTTTACAGTCACTGGTGTCAACAGCTACAAGGGAAGCAGCTATAAAGGAACTTTTACAATCAAGCAGGCAATGATGGATCAGAATACAATTGATATCGTTGTCGGTGATAAAATTTTCAAGAAACCAGGAGTGTATAAATCGGCTCCTTATGTGAGCATGAACGGTGTGACGCTCAAGGCATCAGAATATAAGACGACGTATTATCTCGATGATCCCAGAACAAATGCGAATGCACGTGTGATGGATAAGAGAAATAAAGTGACCAGTGGGGACACGAGAGTATGGGTGAAAGTAACTGGCAAAAATAAAGGAAACTTTGCAGCGAGCAGTGATAATTATGTCGTTGGAAGCTATATGGTGCGCAGCAAAGCGGCAGACAGCATTGATTTATCTAAAGCGAGAGTGACATTCCAGGACAAAGACGGTGTCACGATCAAGAAGGTAGGCTATACAGGATACCCGATTACGGATCTCAAGGTAATAGTTACCTATAAGACAAAAGGAGGAACGATTACGCTTGACCCTGGCAAATACGATGTGGTATTTACGAACAATGTCAATAAAGGGAAAGCAAAAGTAATTATTACAGGAAAAGAAGGACAGAGTCAGTATATTGGAACCAAGACAGCTACATTTAGCATCGTGGCAAATAAAATAAAAAGTTCCAAGTGATTCCATTTAAACTGTTAAGTTTTTTCTGAATTATTCCGACATATACTATAACAAATTATTTTATGCAAACAAGCAGAGCAATTTGAGGCAGATAGCCGCAGTTGCAGGACTGCAAGAATATGGACAGAAAGAGTAGGGAATGTGTATGAAGATTACCGTAGATACGCAGTACTCTGCCTCTGTACCAGTCAATACCGAATCAACTACAACTACATATAAGCCATCCGCCCAGCATACCGGCAAGGTATCAAGGAGCGGCTACACACTGGACATCGCTGATAAAGTTATGGAGAACGAAGCATACGGAGGTCATGGAATGACCGCTGATGAGATTATGCAGCAGGCAGCTAATTCGAATGCTCAATCCAAAAAAGACTTTATGATAGTGATGTCTAGTTGCGTTTCAGGGGAAGATCTTCAGAAGATGCAGGAGGAAGGCTTCAACCCGGGAAGCGTTGATGTGGAGACTTATGTAACGATTGTAGACCAGATCAAGGTGAAGCTGGCACAGGCAGGAGTCGAAGTTACAGGATACAATGACGATCTTGATCTGGAGACAGTCGAGGAGATCGTGGGAAGCAGAACAGACGCGGGAGCACTGGTAAACCAACTGGCAGGAGCGCTTGAACAAAGTGACATGCCTGTCACAAATGAGAATATTGAAGAGCTTGTGGGCGCAGCCATGGAGGCTTCCGGCATCGGAGAACTCTCTGAGGATGCCATCAAATATTTGCTGGTCAACCAAAAGACACCCACCATTGAGAACATCTATAAGGCGCAGTATTCCAGCGCAGAGAATATCCGCCAGTCTCAGGGCTATTACAGCGAGGGACAGGGCAGCTATGGAAAATATTATGCAAAAAAGGCAGACAGCATCCATTGGGAGAATCTTGAGGGACGGATTGACGCCGTGATCAAGGAGGCAGGACTTGACACCAACGCGGACACAAAGGCACAGGCAGCTGGCAACGCCAAATGGCTGATCGCATCAGGGATCGAGCTCAATGCGGCAAATCTGGCAAAAGTCACCGAACTTAAAAATCTGCCGCTTCCGATGAATCAGGATCAGATCGTTAGTCTGTGCGTTACTGCGATGGAAAACGGAAAGTCCCCTGCCGAGGCAGACATGCGGGGAGAGCGTCCCATTGCCGAAAAGGCACAGGAAATCATGGAGGAAGTGCAGCATATCTCTGACGAGGCTGTCCATGAGACCGCTGTATCCGGGAAAGAAATGAACCTCAAGAATCTGGCAGAGGCACAGCAGCAGATTGATGAACGGCAGACAGATAGCGCTGAGAAGACACCGATTGAAGAACGCGTGATAGAAAAGAGTGCCCAAGAGGCAGCGGCAGATGAGGCTGCCTTCAAGGAATTACAGGCAAAACGTCAGCTTGAAGAAATCCGCCTGATCATGACAGAACAGGCAAACAGGCAGCTGTTGAAAGCAGGTATCTCCATTGATACGACAGAGCTGTCAAAGTTGGTGGATGCGCTCAAAACAGCAGAAGAGCGTATGCGCGCCATTCTTTTTCAGGGAGAGAGCACAGAGGAAAATGCAGCGCGTGCATTGATATATGAAGAGACACTGACAAAGACCAAAGAACTTGCTGATATGCCGGCTGCGGTGATAGGCAAGATCCTGTCCAAGATTCCTCACAGCACACTGCTTCGCATCCATGAGGCAGGGAAGGAATTACAGCAGGACGCAAAACAGAATCCGAACCAGCAGGAGAAGGCATCCTCTGCGTATGAAACGCTGATGACAGAGCCGCGCAAGGATCTTGGCGATCGGATCAGCAAGGCATTTCGCAATGTAGATGATATCCTTACAGATTTGGGGTTTGAGACGAGCGAGGCGAACCGGCGCGCTGTCAGAATCCTTGGTTACAACCGCATGGAGATCAACGGGGACAACATTCAGGCGGTGAAGGAAGCAGATGCGCAGGTGACAGGGGTCATCAGCAGAATGACGCCGGCGACAACCCTTCAAATGATACGCGATCAGAAAAACCCGCTTGAGATGACTATGGAGGAGCTGGATGCGTATCTGAATGAGAAAGGCATGGAGCCAGAGGCGGATGCAGAGCGGTTTTCCAAGTTCTTGCAGCGTCTTGACAGGAGCGGCGGCATTGATGCCGATGAGCGCGAGGCATATATCGGCATTTATAGAATGTTCCGCCAGATCGAGAAATCAGACGGCGCAGTGATCGGCAATATCGTGGCGACTGGCGCGCAGATGAATTTTAAAAACATGCTCTCTGCGGTGCGCACGAACGCCGGAAAAAATATGGATGTCCGCGTGGATGATGGTTTTGGCGGACTCGAGGAGCTGATCTCAAAGGGCAAGGCAATTGATACCCAGATCAACACTGGATTCCAGAAGGATGCCAGACAACAGCAAGAGAGTGATGCACAGACGCAGGAGCAGCAAAAATACTATGCAAGACTCTCTGGTGAAATCAATGAAGAGCTTGCCGAAAAGACAGATTTGGCACAGTTAGATGCCTCAAAGATCACAGCAGAGACGACGATCGAGGCATTTGCGGACACCGTAAAAATGACACGTATGTCAGAAAACAGTGCGCGGCGCGCCGAAGAAAAAGCTGCGGATCTAAAGAATTTCAGGGATGATATGCGCAGTGTGGAACAGATTGATGACCAGATCATTGAGTCCTTGATCGAGTACGGGCAGAGCATCAGCGTAGATAATATTCAGGCGGCGTCCAATCTGATCTTTGACCGAGGGTCTTTATTTAGACAGATCCTCACAGCAGGCGCTGAAAATGCAGAAAATACCGATGATGCCGATGATACATACGAAGACAGCAGCACAGCAGAACACGAAGTGCTGCAAAAGGCGGATCATTTTGTGGAGCATCTGACTGATACAAAACAGGCGGGGATCTCTTATCAGGAAATGATTCAGGAGGCAAACAAGGCGGTAGAGCAGATCATCTATACAAACGGTTCTGCGCAGATTGACGTGAAGGCGGCAAAGGCATTGTACAAAGGACTCTCCCTTGCTGGAAATCTTGCGCGGGAAGAAAATTATGAAGTGCCAATGAATATCAGAGGTGAGATTACCTCTGTCAATCTGAAAATATATCACAATGCATCACAGACTGGAAAAGTTGCCATCACACTTGACACAGAAAGCCTCGGAAAAGTAGCAGCTGAATTTGATGTCACAAAGGACCGCATCTCAGGAATGATAGTCTATGAGAATCAGGCAGAACAGGCAGCACTTGCACAGGTGGAGCAGGCTGTGAGACAGGAGTTTGGCACCGCAGGAGAGAAGCAGGCGGCAATCAGTCTGGTGCATACGAGGTCGGTTGATCTCAATAAATTTGGGCAGGACAGAGATCAAAACATGACAGCAGAGAATACAAAAGTATCGACAAGTGAATTGTATCATACTGCAAAAGCATTTTTGACAGCGCTCAGGGATTTATGACAGGACAGCGGTTTTGACAATAGGAAAGAGGAAAATGCATGAGAATTAATTACAACGTTTCATCAATTATAGCAAGAAATGCTTTGAATAATAATGACAAGAGAGTGGCTGCTTCCACACAGAGACTGTCAAGCGGATACAAGATCAATTCCGCGGCGGACGATGCGGCAGGTCTTGCGATCGCAAGGCGCATGAACTCTCAGATCAAGAGTTTGAAGGAAGCAAACAGAAGTGCAAATGACGGTCTGTCTGCATTGAATACAGCGGACGGCGCCATGTCGGAGATGCATGACATCTTACAGCGCATGAATGAGCTGGCAATCCAGTCGGCAAACGGCACCAACGCTGATTCGGACAGAACCATGATTCAAAATGAGATTGACCAGCTTGTCAATGAGCTGGACAGAATCGCGAACACGACACAGTTTAATGCACAGAATCTGCTTGACGGCAGTTTTGCATATAAGGCGTACACCAGCATTGACAATACCAAGGTAATGTCTTACACAGAGGGTGTGTCAACAGGAACGTATATTATCGGACAGTTGAAATATTATCACTATGATGAACTGACAACCCGGTATAAGACGGAGGAGACAAAGATCAAAGATACAGACGGAAAGGTCGTCAATGTGACTTATGCCTCTTCGCAAGTAAAAGTGACGGAATCAGAACATATTGAGGTAAATAATGATGATAATATACTGAATGAGTCACTCGTAACAAGCTCGTCACTGGGACAGTATACAACGAATATCACACAGGCAAAACCATTCCCAGAAGGCTCTAAGGTATCTGTCAAGGATGATAAAATTGTCATCACGGCACAGGGGAATTTTGAGATTAAGATTTCGGTCAATGACAGGACGCCTCTTGGCGATGTGACAACAACTACCATTTCCGGCGCTACAGGTGTAAATAGTATCACGAAAGAGTATGATAATAAGGCTGTTGCAGGCGGAACCGTTGTCACAACAACTTCATATAGTACAGTAAAGACCTATCACAATATTGCAGTGAAGGGATCGAATGGAAAGCGCTATAATATCGGTGAACTGAATTTCTTTAACAATACAGATTCAAAGAGTAACGCGATCTCAAATCAGGAAATTTATACAGATTTCAGAGGAGACAACGGCAGGGGACTCAAAGATGATTTTGCAGAGTTCTTTAAGGAAAAGAATCCTCAATGTGTGATAGACATTGATTCTGTCGCATGGGATGATACTTCTGGCACTTTTGAGATTTCCTATACGGCGACAGATTCCAGAACAGGTGCTAAGACACCCTATACAGAGCAATTCACATTGTATGAAGATACAAATGACTATGGCGATGTGATGGCGACGCAGAAGAAACTGGAGAATTATCTGTACTCGGAAAAACAGATTACCCGCACAGAGTATGTGATAGGAAATAATGATCCAGAAGACTGTCTCAAGATTGATGTGACAGGCATGGGACCTATGGAGGTTCAGGTGGGTGCAAATGAAGGTCAGTATATGATCCTGGATATTCCAGCACTCAATGCAGTGAACCTTGGCGTGGATAAGGTTGACCTTACTACGATGGAGTCTGCGAGGTTGTCCATTGATGACATCGGGAATGCCATCAATGAATTGTCCGCTGTCCGCGCAAAGATTGGTGCATATTCAAACCGTCTGGAGCACACGATCACAAATCTGGACACTACAGAAGAAAATATTACTGCTTCCTACTCTCGTATCATGGACGTGGATATGGCAACAGAAATGACAGAGTACTCGACAGTACAGGTATTGGTGCAGGCATCCACCTCAATGTTGGCACAGGCAAACGAGAGACCGCAGCAGGTATTGCAATTGATTCAATAGTTCAATAATTGAAATGAAAGGTCAGGTATTGATATGACGAGGGAAATGAAACAGATTTTTACAAGACGAATTACACAGGCAAACCGTACACAGTTGGTGGTGATTCTGTATGATATGATATTAGAATATATAAAGGATGCCATCACAGCACAGGAGATCGGCTGTGTACCGGAATATAAAAAAGATATGCAGTGTGCCAGAAACTGTATATCTGAGCTGAGAAACAGTCTTGATTTTAACTATGATCTCTCAAGAAATCTGTTTGCAATCTATGCATTTGCTGACAGGGAGCTTGCGAGTGATATGCATAGTATGAAAACCGAAGATCTTTCCCAGATCGCGGGCATGTTCCAGAAGCTGCGCGATGCCTATCATACCATCAGTAAGGAGGATCACTCACAGCCGTTGATGCAGAATGCACAGAATGTCTATGCGGGCTTTACCTATGGCAGGACAGATGTCAATGAGAGTCTGTACAGCGGTGCGGCGAGAGGATACTGTATATAGAAATCATACAGGGGCTGTCAGAGCCCCTGTTTTTAGGTTATGGGCTGTTCCACAAGTGATTTGCTGTCGTAGCATTCGGGAGAATCCATATGATACTCTTCATAAAGCTGCATTTGTTCTGCCTGCTGTAATAAAAAGCGATAGCGTTTCAGCGCTGAGTTGACTTCGTAAATATAACAGTCTATCAGGTCTGGGTCTGTTACGTTATCAAATCCAGAGTATGCGATTTCGAGCGCACACTGAGTCTTACGAATATCGTCCAGCAGCATGTCACGCGGCGTGCGTGGTTGTGGTTCTGTGTTTTCGACAGGATTAAGTATACCTTTCAGACTGAAATATGTTTTCATATGGATGTCCTTTCCTGGAGCGTGTTTGAGATCGTTGATCAGACACGTCTTTTATTTATTTCTATATGACAGTATAGTCCAAAAAAAGGAAAAATATGCATGAGAATCAAATGAATATTTTTTGTTTTTGTAGGGTTAGTCAAATCTGTAATATTC
>VSNR01000057.1:0-11416 GCA_009774345.1 Lachnospiraceae bacterium
ATATTTATAAAAGAAACTTAATAGGTCCACTTTTACAAGTCATTCTTGAAAATAATATTGATATAGCAGCCTTGGTTGAAACAGAAACACTCGATGTAGCAGCTTTGCTAAACAGCTTGAAACTACAGTCTCAAGATTGGATGCTTTTAGAACTCCTGCCAGAGACAGATATAAAGGTTCTGGCGAAAGCAAACGTGCACATCTCTGTACACAGAGAAGATAAACATTTTTCATCCTATAAGATCACAAAGGAGAACCAAATTTTCTTACTGCATGTGGTACATTTATCAAGTCCTATCCAGTTAGAAGAATGTGCACGTGACCAGCGCGCTATTCATATAAGCCAAGAATTAAAAAAAATTGAAGAAGATATTTTTGCAGATTCTGAATACAAAAGTATTATAGTTGGTGATTTTAATCTACAACCATATTCTATGGGGTTAGCCAGTGTACATGGTTTTAATGCAACTATGTCTATCCCAAAAGCAAAGAAAATTTTTCGAAAAGTAGATGGTGAACCTAAACTTTTCTACTTCAATCCAACATGGAAATTAATGGGCGACCATACAAACGCACAAGGAACCTATTATCATTGCAGTGATCAACAAGATAAATCTATATTCTGGTATTCGTTTGATGAAGTCTTGATCAGACCTTACTTTATAGAGCGGTTTAACTGGGATTATTTCGGTATCATCGAGAAAACAGAATCATATAAGTTTATTTCAAATGAAATAATAAATAAAACAAATTATTCAGATCATTTACCATTAAAATTTGAAATCATATAAAGGGAGGCATTACTATGGAACGGGATTTATGGGGATTTAAGGATGTTCGAGAACTTGAGAAAAGCACCAAAGATATGCCAGACATGATCTTAAAAGAACAGATTGCACTTTTAGGAAAAAAGACAAATTTTACGATCTACGGAAAACCTGTCTTTATCCAAGTAAAATCACCATTAATTGAATATAAAGTGGCTACGATATTTAATGTTGTAGTACAGGCATTAGATAATTATGAGAAAACGTTATTAATCATGTATTCAAATCCTGAGACAGAATATCCAGTATCTATCACCTTAGGCAGTAGTTATGCGGAGGATTGCGAACAGTTTTCGCCACAATATACTTGTCATGACAAAGAAGATTTTGAAACTGCGATTAAAGAGATTTTGTCATCAGAGCGCGTGCTAAAAATAATTCAAATGCTGTATTCAAAGGCAGTCATGCTGGCAAGTTAAAAATATTCATGTAACTGAGCAGGGAAGAGCCATCTTCCCCACTCACGCACTGGGCATCCGTCAGCATGCTGACACTTTTCCTTTGGATGCCCATGTGCACAAAAATGAATATCACTGGCAGCTCAGTCATCTGTAGTGTATACCCCACTTTTCGTTGTGAATTTGGTTTCGGTGGAAAGTGTCTTCGCCCCCTCAGATACATCTGTCTGCGTAAAGGCATAGCCGCCGTCTCCATTATCGGTGATTTCCAATTGAATGGTTTTGTCTTCATGGGTCATTGTGATCGTGCAGACACCATTTTCGTCAAACAGGTCCGTAATCTCCGTTTTCTGGTCATAATAATACGCCCAGACTCTGCCGTCCCCGTCTTTTTCAACGCTGGCGGACTCATTGATGTGCGCGACAAGCTCGTCGCCGTTCAGCCATGTCTCATTACCATCCTCGTCTATGCTGACGCCGCCAAAGCCCAAACTCTCTGTGCCATCCTCGCCTTCATACGTAAATGTAAAGCTACGTCCGTTCTCATTGGGGGTTTCGACCGCCTCCACCTGCCTGCCGTTGAGCCATATGTTGACCTTTGTCTGTATGCCGCCAAGATCTGCGGCGTAAGCCGTCCCGCTGGCCCCAATCAGCGCCGCGCATGCGACTGCCGCTGCGACTGCTATATTTTTTTTGTGCTTTTTCTGAATCTGTGCCATTTCTTCTACCTCCAAATGCAATTGCCGGGAGGACGGAAGTGCCGAAAATGCCTGTTGGTACCGTTCTTTATTTGTCATCATCCCAATCCTCCTTCAATGTTTCTTTGAGCATTGCACGTCCGCGCGACAGCCTGATTTTTACATTGCTTTCACTTAATTTTAAGATCTGTGCGATTTCCCGTACCGCATACTCCTCATAATAATATAAGTGGATGACGATGCGGTATTTCTCGGGAAGCTGCATCACCGTCTCAAACAGTGTCTCCGCCGCCGGCGTCTCAAAGACCAGCGTTTCCATATAATCTTCAATGGAAATCTTATTGCGCCGCCAGAAAGTACGGTTGACATTTTTCGCCTTGTTGACTGCCACCCGCATCAGCCATGCACGAATGTGCTGCTCGCTCTCAAATTCCTTTTTTGTTGTGTAATACTGGACAAACGTATCCTGAACAACATCCTCTGCATCCTGCGCATTCTTGCATACATTAAATGCCGCCGCAAAGAGGCTGCCCTGATAGGACGCTGCCAGCTCCTGTACAGATTGTCTCATGAGCGCTCCTTTTGTATTGATTTCGAAAGACCTTTCACTAAGTATACAATACAGCGGGGGGATTGGTTACAATTATGATACAAAGATTTTGTTTTCGTTCCTAAAAGAACGGGTTTCATTCCATTTCGGCAAGTAAATGGAGAAGATCTGCCGATATAAAAAGTAATAGGTTCGCACCTGAAAAATGTGAAATGGAGAAATAAAATGAACATTGCAGTCTGTGATGATGACAAAATCATCTTGAAAATGATTCAGCATATGATAAAAAATGCCAAACCCTCGAATACAGAAGACTTCGCTGTGACCACTTTTTACACAGGAGAAGCTCTTCTGTCTGCCATAAAAGGTTCCAAGTACATTCCAGCCAGACATTTTGATATCATTTTCCTTGATATCCAGATGGCAGGCATCAACGGAATCGAGACGGCGAAGGCTATTCGTGCAGACGATGAAGAAACTGTCCTGATATTTATAACAGCAATAAAACAATACGTCTTTGAAGCATTTGATGTATCCGCATTTCACTATCTGCTCAAGCCCATAAACCAACAAAAGTTTACTTCAGTCTTTTTGCAGGCGGTGAGGGAAGTGCAGAGACATCAAAATACGTCAAATGAAATCCTTGTGGTGAAATCAGGCAAAAACAGCATCACCCTACAGCAGAGCCGTATTTACTATATTGAGAGCAAGGGGAAAAAACTTGAAATTCACACGGACAAAAGAGTGATTGAAATTTATGCCGCGCTGCGCAGTCTAGAGCAAGAGCTCAGTGAAGACTTTTACCGCTGCCACAGAGGATATCTGGTCAATATGGCCTATATCGCCGCCTATAACAAGGACAGCATCACCGTGGCAAACGGCGACAAAATCTATCTGACAAGGGAGAAATACAATACATTTGTAAAGACCTATATGCGATATCTCAGAAACGGGGTGCACGGCAGTGTATGATGTCATCATGAAATTGTTGCAGGGTCTCTTTTATGCGGCACAGGGATATTGTGTACAGCAGCTGTGTGGAGGATTTCTACTGCCCAAGCGTGATTTTTCGTCAGCTTCCTGTCTAAGAATCCATAAATGGCTGGCTGGAGCGGTATGGATTGTGACAGAAACAGGATTGGACGCTTTGATCGCCCAGATCCATCAAAAACCCTATCCAGCCATAGATGACGTTGCCCAGACCGGCGCACTCAAAATAGGAAAAACGCTGCTATGCTTTATGGTGTTATATGTGTTTTGTCTGTGCTGGTATCAGGGAAAATGGCTGTCAAAACTATTTCTTGCCATCCAGTTTCTGTCACTGCGCCAGCTGTCAATCTGGGCAGGATATAGTCTGAATTTACTGGGGCAGAGAAAATTACAACAGTTGTCAAATTCATTTCTAAACGGCCAGATAGAAACTGCAAAATTTATAAAAAACATCGAACTTTTGGAACTGGGAAGCACCGCCTTTGTGTGGCTGGTCCAGTGTTTGGTCCTGCTGTTTTTTATCAGAAAGATCGTGAAAAATTATCATGGCTGGGAGCCAGAGCACGCAGACAAAACGGCCGCCTTTTATCTCCTTCCAGCAGTCACGGGACTGCTGATTGATCTGCTGCTGCGTTTGATCGTAGGCACAGTTGAAGATGGCAGGCTGATACTATTGTACACGAGATATCCTGTCTTTTATCTGGTGATTCCCGTGATTGCAATTGTGTTGATGCTGGCAATTGTATTCAGCTTCCAAAGCTGTCAGGAAATGGCAGTGTTTCATCAGGAGCGGGCGGAGAGAATCGTGCTTGAAAATCAAATAATACAGCTTAAAACCTCCATAAAAGAGTCCCAGCAGATGTATGACACCCTCCGTTCTGTCAGACATGACATCAAAAACCACCTGATGGTTTTGCGCGGACTGCTGCTGCAAAACGCAGCCGAAATTCATGAAGAAATTTGGCGGTATTTTGAAGATCTGTGCCAGTCTGCCGAGCTGCTAGACTGTCCAATCCATACGGGAAATGCCGTGAGTGATGCGATCATCAATACGAAATTCGGCTATGCCTGCAAAGAAATTCCCTCAATCCGTCTCGACGCAGAGGGATTTGCACTGCCTGATGCTGCGATGCTCAAACCATACGATATTGGGATTATTTTAAATAATGGGCTGGACAACGCGATTGAGGCGTGCATGCGCCTGCACAGACAAAATCCAGATGCCCAAACGTATATTACAATCCGGTCTTTTCGCGCCAAAAATATGCTATTTATCGAGATCGAAAACAGCTTCGATGGTGTAATACTGCTGCGTGACGACAGCGGTTTTCCCATAACAACCAAAGAGGACAAGGAGGTGCATGGAATTGGGTTAAAAAATATCAGAAACTGTGCGGCAAAATATGGCGGCGATGTAGACTGTATCGTGGAAAACGAACGGTTTACATTGTCGGTCATGGTCGCCTGCGACTTAACGTAAGCAGCTTACATTGAATTGAAAGCAGGATGAAGAAAAGGAGTGATAGAACAATGAATATTTATGGTTTGGGAGGACTATATGGCATTTATGGAGGGTCTGGCTATGGCAGTCTGATTTCTGGAAATCTTGGTATTGCAAGTCTGATTTCTGGAAATTCTGGTATTGCAAATCCAGAATTTATAAATTATGACAGGGCTGTCTATGGAGGACTTGGCGGCATGAATCTCAATTACTTGAGTTCATATTATGCACAAAATGGTGTCGTGTATGACCGCAATGGTGTATATCTAAACCCGCAGACAGCCCCGTCTGACAAGACAGAAAAACACAGCAGTGAGCGGACAGACCGCTCTGACAGGCTCAGAACACAACGCAGCACACAAGCAGCATTTCATCCGAGTTTCCAGCATGTTCTGGCAGCAAGCATCAAGGGACAGAACTTTGCAGAATTATTAGAGACACAGTACCCGGGCGTAAAGTGTCAGGTGATGGACACCTCAAAAATCGACGCCTCCCTGTGGCAGCGCAATGATTATCCGTTTGAAAAATTCTTCGAAGAGCAGGCAGACACCTCCATTCTGGACTGGAAACCATCTGCAAAGGAACCTTCCATGACAGACGGCAAGGTGCAGGCGCGCTTAAATGCTGCGCGCGGAAAATATGCTGTGATTCTTCCAGCACAACTTGAAGAAAAATTAGAAGGCAACACAGCGCTGGCACAAAATATCCTTGGCAGAATCTCTACGCTGTTGATGCAGCAGGATACCAAACCCAGTACGATTGATTCGTTCAGCATTGCACTTGACGAGGACGGAAATATTGCCAATTATCGCTTTTCAGGGGGTGGAGGGAATTTGATACTGCCTTATGGCACCGTGCTGAAAAATAATGCTGCGCAGAAAACCAGCAGGGCACAGACGCACAGACATTTATAATGTGCGCTACGTTTATAACATTTCCGCTTGCCGTTTAGTTGCGCCAGCCGCACGCCGCAAAGCGGCAATTTTCCTTTGTGCGACTGTGTGCATAATATTGTACTAAGCGTCAGTCTTTTCAAGGCTTAGTATACCTCATAAACTGCATCACGCGGCTGTTAAAATCGGGTGCCTCCTCATAGGCGGCATGGCCAAGCCCTTCATAGAGATACAGTTCGCTGTCTTTGATCTGGCCGGCAAGTTCCACCGAGGCGGCGGCACTGACGATTTTGTCGCAGCTGCCGCCAATGACAAGCGTCTTGCAGGAGATGCGGTTTAGCAGTGCATACGCGTTATGGCCTGCGCACGCGTCCGCCTGTATGATAAAGCGCCGGAAATCCTTTGGCCTGCCTATTTTACAGAGAACAGGATATAGGCGGCGGTATTTTCTGAGATATGTCTCAGAATATGATTTTTCTGCAATATCAATCATCAGCGATTTGTAATCCCCCTGTCTGGCAAATTCAAGCCAGCCGGCAACCGCATTCTGCACTGTCGGATTCTGCCGTGACAGTGTGACAGCCAGCACAAGCCTGTCAACAAATGACGGGTGGTCAATTGCCAGATACTGTGCGATCATGCCGCCCTGTGAGACACCCAGAACCTTTGCCTGTGCAATCCCAAGCGTTTTGAGCGCAGAGGCAAGGTCTTCTGCCATCTCTCTTGTCGTGTATTGCTGATTTAAATCATAATATGTTTCCAGATTATTTTTGCGGCTGAAAATATAGACTTGGTAATCTTTTGCATACATTCTGTAGGAATATGCCATTGCGGCAGCCATGCCTTTTACAGTCGTCAGTCCGTCTCCAAGCCCGGGAATCATAACAAGCGGCTGCGTTCCTGTCCCAAATACCACATAGTCCATCGCAGCATCTGGCAAGCGCACCACACCGCTTCTGGCGTTCCAAAACATAAGCGTGTTTCTCCTTATACGAGTTTGTATTTTTATGGATTTTATCGTAACACAGAATATCGCGGGATGCAAGCGCTGACAGTTTGTCTTTCATATTTTATGGAAAGTAAGCTTGACAAACTTCGAAAGCAGCGCGGCATCAAGCAGGAGGATTTGGCAAATGCGCTTGCGGTTTCAAGGCAGACAATCGGTTCTCTTGAAAATGGGCGGTATAATCCGTCAATCATACTGGCATTTAAAATTGCACGCTATTTCGGCGTGCGTATCGAAGATATTTTTATCTTTGAGGAGGAGGATGAAGATGAATAAAACGAAAAAAATGTTGCGGAAAATGGCGCTGCTTCTGGCTTGTGGAGGAGGACTGCTGATCGCAGCAGCCATCGTATTTTTTCTGACGAAGGGGCGTTTTGCCGGGTTTCCACGGCCCGATCTCGCGCCAGTAGGATTTGCCATTGCCGGTGTCATTTATGTGATTGGAGCGGCCAGCGTGTACCTCGTGACACAGGATCACAGCGCATTGACCGAGGTGCATGACGAGCGTGCCAAAACCATCGAGGCAAAGTCAGGGATGATCGGATTTGGCGTGCAGACGCTGCTTTTGTTTACAGGGATTATTCTATTAATTTTTACAGGCTATTTGAATGTGGTTTCTGCATTCTGCCTTTTTGCGGTTCTCATTGTCAGCGTACTTGTTTTTGTGGGGGCCCGAATATATTTTAACAGTGTGATATAGTTTGCGGGGAGGTTCTTGCTGTGCATCAAAATCTATCCGTTTACGAACGGGTATTTTTTTGATATGATAGATTATGAGCATATCGTGTATTGGAGGGGGAAGGGAAATGGTCAAAGTACAAAGGCATTGATTACAATAAATGCCGATACATCTGTGTACTGCAAGGAGGTTTCAAATGAATTTTGAAGAAATGGAACAAAAGATTTCAGACTATGCCAAAACGCATCATGCCACGCTGGATTACACAGCGCAGAGTATTGACGTGCTCGATGAAATCATGGAGACTTTTCACGAGAAATATGAACAGTGCAGCGATGAAGAAGGCGTTGCGCTCTTATCAGAATGGGCAGTGTGCTTTGGCGGTTACATCGGAGAGACACTGCTGCGCGTGCACTTGGCAGAGAAAGGATTTGTATGGGCACTGCATGGAGAGATTCCCGTATTGCAGCGGGGTGAGGACAGACTGTATCCCATAAACAAGGCGTGCAGCCGAATCCAGTTTGGATGCGCCTTCGATATTGGCACATTTTACCAGATGGCAGTCTGGACGGCGGACCAGACACCCTTTCACGCAGAGCGGAAGGTGGACGTGGAACTGGTTGAATCCGAGTATCATGAGAAAGATGTATTGTATGAAGATATTGAGCTGCTTTTGCTGGCGGTGGTCAATGGAGAGGAGCAGTACATGATTCTGAGCTCTGAGGATGGATTTTTACAGTTTTTCGGCATGAATGACAAGTTTGTGGCGGAGACGCGCGTCAATCTACCCGATGGAGATTTTCGCACATATTCCATTATAAATGACGAAAGAAAACAGATGATGGAGAAGATTACAGTCCACACGATGTTTGATGCGTCCCAAATTCCAGCGCGCGAAGTGCTCTCCTTAGAGATGCTCCGGGCGGCAGTGCGGGCGTATTACAGCAATGGACAGTATGCGTCCTTTTTGAAACAAATCCCGCACATGGATACCACAGAGCAGACAAAAAGATATATGGGGCTGATACATTAAGCCCCACTCTTAGATAAAACCTTTTTACACCATGTCTTTTTCCCACACTTTGGACATTGCAAATGTCTTGTTGACAGCACGTGCAAGCCAAAAACATACGCGCCAAAAGCAGGAATAAAATATTCTCCGCATGCTTTACATTGATAATATCCCACTGTGCGCTCCCCCTCCATGGCAACGATCAGTCCTGATATAAAAATGGCACATGCGATACATACCAACAAGATTTTGACTGGCAGTGCGATCGCTTCGGTGTATACGCCAACCACCAATATGAGCGTGATAAATGCTGCCGTGGATGTCGTCCCTGAAATAATTGTCAGGATTGCTTTCTTTTTGTTTTGTTCCCGTTCTTGAATCATTTTCACCATATTTTCCTCCGCT
Source organism: Lachnospiraceae bacterium (assembly GCA_009774345.1). Classification (GTDB taxonomy): domain Bacteria; phylum Bacillota; class Clostridia; order Lachnospirales; family Lachnospiraceae; genus COE1. Next base: position 8,960 of record VSNR01000057.1, read on the forward strand.
TTCTGTTGATAATCTTTTTGATAATCTTCTTCTGAGACGCGTTCACCAGACAATAATTCGTTGACGGTAATATCCAGTTCTCTGCATAGTGGCAAAAGCAGCGACACCTCTGGGAAGCCGTTTCCCCGTTCCCATTTCGAGATGGTCTTATCGCTTATTTGCAATAAATCCGCAAGCTGCCTTTGTGTATAGCCTTTGCGTTTTCTCTCAGAAGCAATAAACTTTCCAATTATTATTTGGTCCATACCGGTCCTCCTTTCTGGAATTATTATTGCAGAAATCTGACTGGATTTACACCCACGGAGCGTAGAAAATGGTGATTTTATGCGGATTCTACGCTCCGTAGAGTGTGGGAAACAGGTATTCTTCCAGATCAGCAAAAAATAAATCAAAGGCATCCTCCTCAGTTGCCGTGATAAACAGGTAGATTTTGTACCATGGACGCTTTCCCTTTAATTTTTTCTTCTGATTGACCCACTTTTCGAATCCCGGGAAAAATGTATACGCGGGCGCTTCCTTATGACTTTTGTTGTATGCGTCGGTAAAACCGCGCAGAAAAAGATGGGTCCGTGTCAGGGATTTTTCTCCCAGCGTGATCAGAGGACGCTTTTTTATCATTGTCAGAATTTTCCATAACTGCTGGTAAAATTCATGATGATACTGCGGATTTTGAAATGTAACAAGCGCGATATCCTGTCCGTAAATGTGCACCTCTTCTGCGCGGTAACAGGTCTTAAGGCTGGCTGTAACGTCCGTTTTTTCATGCTCTATAAAGATTCCGTTTTGGTAAAAATAGTGCAGTTCCTGATAAAACAAATCAAACGCTTCCTCCTCACTATCTGTATGAAAACACAGTATATGACTCCACGACTGTGTTAATTTGCAGGCATATTTTAACTCAATCCAGCGCTGAAATCCTGCTAAAAAATCCCATATTTTGAGATCACAAAGCTCTAAAATCTGCGTTTCCTCCACCGGTTCTAAATCTTCAGCAGAGGGTTTGATCTGCATAAGCTCCATTTGGAAACCAAACAGATAACAGGCTAATAAATCAAGTGATCTGGCGCCAAGACAGGATCTGTAATCTGCCCGGATTTCCTCCAAAAACTGAATCAGTTTCTGGTATTTTTGCTGTATATTAAGTTTATGAAATTCGAGTTTTGCATGGTTGTAAGCTGGGTTTTGTTTTAGGATTCCTGCTAGGATTTTCTTTGCCTGCACAGTCTCATTTTCCTGCATCAAATGCATCGCATATTGAAATGCAACCTTTTCATTGGCAGGGTTTTTATGATACGATAAAGTCAGAAAGTAATTGGCCAAATCAAGTTGATGCAGTGCAAAATAGCATTCATAGAGACGCGCATACGTCTTAAAATGTTCCTCCATGAGCGCGGATTTTAAATAATATTGGATTGCAGTTTCTATCTCATTTTCTTCTCTGTGCTCCTCTCCCATGCAGTAATAATAATAGCTGTCCTTCTCCATTTTCCACCAGCCTTTCTCTTACTTATTCTGTCTTATTCTTTTTCTTTGCTGTCATATACAATACAATGATTATAATCAACACAAGAATCAGTATAATCCACCATGGAAACTGCTTTTCGGTCTGCGAAAGGGTCTTGGCGGCATCCGTCCTGTGCTCTTGTGCAGGATCTGTTTCTTCCCTGACCACACACGCACTGCTCTCAATTTCCATGTCCGTCACAGAGGACATGTCCTCCGTGATGGACGGATTCTCGGTTTCCTGCTGGCTGTCCGTCATTGATACAGTATCTTCTATCTTGTCAATCGACTTTGTAAAAGTATCATCGCAACGACTGCAGATATATGTCATCACTCCTTCTGCAAAAGCAGTCGGTTCCTGCGTTAGTTTGGCATCGTAACTGTGTACTAACATCGGAATACGCTCTGTATAAGTGTCCCCGCAAACACAGGCATACATCCTGATCCCCTCCTCTGTACAGGTCGCTTCCTTCAACACTTTCGCCGTATAAACATGCTCATGCTGATCCAGCTTAGAAATGCTCTTTGTATAACAATGCCCGCAACGACTGCATGTATAAGTCATCGCTCCTTCTGCAAAAATAGTCGGTTCCATAGTCACCATTTGTGTGTACTCATGCCCAAGCGCCAGAATAATTTCTGTGTAGGATGCCCCACAGCCGCAGATATATGTCATTTTTCCCGATTTTGTGCAGGTCGCATTCTCCAATACGCTCTTTTTGTAGCTGTGCGAATGTGTTTCTTTTGAATGCTCCTGCTTTTGTATTGTCTCTTCACGGGTCGCAGCACACCTTGAGCAAGTATAGATGCGTTTCTCATTCTCACTGGTAAGATGCCAGTCATGCCCAAGCGCCAAAATCGCCTTACCAGAACTGATTTTTTTATTACAGTCTTTGCAATAAGTATCGCCCGTATTTCCTTTCACTGTACAGGTCGCTTTTTTCTGTCCGCGTA
>VSNR01000057.1:11516-23367 GCA_009774345.1 Lachnospiraceae bacterium
ATGTGCGCCTCCATCTCTGTTTTCGCTCCGCTTTTTACCAGTGTCCCACATTCTTTACAGTAAGTGTCACCACTATATCCTTCCTGTGTACAGGTCGCTTTTTTCTGATTGCGCAGCTCTGTATGGATATGACTGCATTGAATAGCCAGCGTCATCTCTTCACTCTCAGCGGCGGTGTAATTGTCCTGTTCCGCGATCATTGCCTTCACGGTATAAACACCGATGCCAGAGGGCAGACCGTCCATCCATTCGTTACTGCTCTGCGCAGTATAGGAATATTGGATTGTGCCGCTGTAAGCTTCATCGTTCACCAGCGTCACAGCGGGCGCAGTAATCACTGCCGTACTACCAGTATAGTCCAGCTCCTGCACGGCATCGCCCCATGCAATCACAGGCGTAGCCCTGCCAATTTGAAATGTCTCTGTCTGATTAAAAATCACTTCTGTTCCCATAACGGTAACAGACGCCTCCCCGGCGTTAATATGATTGCTGTATTCAATATTATAGTTCTTCGCGTCCAACGGTTGACTGTCCACAGTGACCGTAATGTCAGGTGTCTGCGCCTGTCCGTTGTAAATCAGCCCCTGCGTGCCCTTCAGGACGACATTTAGCTTAGCGCCGCACTGACATAGTCGTGTATTGTTGTCAAAGCTATGCTTCTCGACATCACTTTTTCTGCCACAGCCTGCGACAGTGCATACCTTCCAGTGACTCGTACTGTCTTTCCTGTCAGACCATTCATGTTTTTCGTGGATGGTAAGCGGCCCTGTGTACACTTCACCTGTGGATTTACGCACAAGATCAATGACTCCTGCACCCTGCTTTACCTCACAATCCTCAGGCATATAGCTATCAGGGACATTGATCGCCCTATCCGCGTTGGCTGCTTCATCAAAAGTTTCACTTCCGGCAAACACTTTGAGATTAAATTCCATACAGTCAGCAACAAGACAACCACTCTTCCTCACGATAAACACATCTTCAAAATTACCGGAGCTCCTGCCATTGAGTACCACGCCTTTTGCCCCGGATACATTCAGTGTACCGCCACTGCCCACGATCACCTGACCGGCAGAGATCGCGTTGTACTCTCCTCCCTCTACAGTCAGGGTTCCGTCTATAGTCACAGCGGCGTCCACGCCGCCGCTTGCGCCGATGCTGATACCTTTATTCGCACAAACCCGAGCGCCCGTCTCTACCACAATGGCATTGCCGTTGCCGCCGTTGATGGCGATGTGCTCATCAACTGACAGCTCACCCGCACCTGAGAAAGACAGTTTTGTCTTATCAGGATCTTTGCATATTTTCAGCTCATGAATAGAGCAGCTGCCCTCTGTTACGATCGTTACCGTGTCATCCGGCAGTGTAACTACGCCGCGGATGGTGATATTTTTCAAAGTAAGCTTATAGCTTCCAGAAGCCCCTTCCCAATGGTAGCCATCTGTATCCAAATCGCCAGCAGACGCAACAGTACTGAGATCCAAGTTGTCCTGTTCTGCTGCCCTATCCACGGTTTTCGTTTTTTGTGTTTCAATTTCTTCTTCCGTTTCTGTCTGAGTGCTGTTCATTTCCTTTGTTTCATTCTCTATTTCCGGTTCTGTTGTCTGAGATGTTTCTTTTATCTCATCCCCAGTTTCCGATTCAGACGTCTCAGTTGCAGCCTCCGTTGTTTCATTTTGGGGTATTTCACATAGAACAGTGTAGGACTCAGACGCTGATACAACAGCGATTTCAAAAGGTATCTTATTCCATATCACTGTAAATATCAATACCGCCGCCAACAGGATTCTATTCTTTTCCATAATGCACCAATCCTCCAATTCTAAAAATGCCCTTATATATAGACACTAATTACATTATACAGATTTTTACATTTTTTTCTATAAGGATGGCACGAATGGTTAAAATATGGCACAAACGGTGTATCGACGCTTCGGTTCATATTATCTCTCAGACTCAATATTACGCAGGAATCCGACATAAGTCACCACGAAATAGACACTGTAAACGCCCAGAAACAGCACCAGTGAAATCCCAAAATACACTGCTGACGGCGTTCTTGTCCCTGCATAGAAATTAAATTTTCCGCCCACAAATCCGATGATAATACCGCTGATGACAGCTGCAAAAAGCGCCGGGCACAGATAAAATAAAAACAATTGTTTCAAGACCAGACCGGAGACTTCCTTTGTGTCCATGCCAATCTGGCGCAGCACTTTATAGCGGAATTTATACTTTGAGGCGTCGCTGAGCTGCTGGACAGACAATACCGTCAGCGCAACACACAAAAAGACCAGCCCCATATAAGTCAATGGAAAAATGACCGTTGACAGCATACATTTCATTTCCACCACAATATTATCCCGAACCAGATTATCCGCTCCCCACACAAGGATGGAATCCGAACCTGCGCACTCTGTTCCATTAAATACTGTGTCTTCATCCATATTTGCAATGGCATCAAATGATTTATAATCCAGCTCCTTTGCGAGCTCATCCAATGACTTCTTTAAATCCTTTGGCGCTGTCTGCTCAAGCTGCACCGCAAGCTCTGAATAAAACGGACGCATCTTTGCTGCCTCGTCATCCGGCACAACAATCACATAATCCCCGCCGTTATGACCGTCCTGTGAAAATGGTTCCGTGTGGTATCCTGCAAAGCGAAGTCTCCCGTCACTTCCCTCTATGACAAGCTGTTTGGAAAAATCCCCCGTCTCGCGAAACACTCTGTCCTTGATATGAATCAGGTACTCATCACCGTTTAGCACAATGGCGTCCATGCCAAGCATCTTCCGCAGATGATTATAATCAGACAGAGACATATAGGTGTCAAAACTACAGTACGTAAAATTCTGTTTGTCACGTATTGCCTCCAAATCCGGCGTTCCATCCGCTTTTTGATACATATCGCCAAATACCTTTAAATGCGTATACAGCCAGACATTCATCTGGTTCGTTCCATTTTCATAAATATGATACACATAGGCTTCCTTGACTGGCACATGCTGCCTGATCACCGAAAGCTCAGCCGCAAAATCATCTTCTACATAGGCACTGTGTATATGGACGTCAAACGGCATTTTGTCAGGCAGCATTCCATTCTCATAAAAATTGAACATCATCGCGACAGAACATCCTAGAAATGCCAGCACAAACAGCGCTGTCAATGTCCCCATTGTAAACTGCATGGTCTTGATTTTCGATGCAAACTGTCTGAGCAAAAACAGATTCTGCGCTGTGTAAACTGCATTTCCCCCGCGGCGCACATAGGTGATAATCCATGCAGACAGTCCTATATAAAACAAATAAATTACAAGCACCAGCCCAATCAAAAAGAGCAGTATCGTATGGCCGCCCCACCCTTTTCCATAAAAGAGCCATATCCCAAACAGCACCAAAAAGAGAATAGAAATTGGAAACAGCCATTGTTTGAGCCCCTCATGAGATTCTTTGATCTCCTCGTTCTGACGCGCTGCATTCATCAGACTGTGAATATTCATTTTTTTCAGTTTTCTTCTGCATCGAAGCAGTGCCAGCAAATAACAGCCCGCATAGCAGGATGCGGTCATTATGAGACAACCGCGGTCAAATTCAATATTGATTCTATAATCGGAGAATACCATGCTGTAGAGAATGGACATCAAAATCTGCTGTACCAGCACACCAAAGACAATCCCTGCCAGAAATGCCCCTGCGCCAAGCAGCGCGCTCTCGCGCATATACAGCTTTGCAATCTGGCGTTTCTCCATGCCAAGCAGCAAATAAATGCCAAACTCCCTGCTTCTCTTTTCCAGAATAAACCGTATCATATAGTTAATCAGCCATGCGATAATCAGCACGATAAAAAACGTCGCAAGTCCCAGCATGACCTCCAAGATGCCCACCTCCTCAAACATAGCGCGGATATCCTTTGAAAAGATCAGGCTGTTGAAGGCAAACATCAGCGCCACCACGACCGTCATTGTGAAAAAATAGACTACATAATCCTTTGCCGAACGGCGCACATTGCGCAGTGCCAGTTTAGCGAGCATCCCTCTCACCTCCTGTCACAGACAATACATCCAGTATCGCATTTAGAAATTCACGCCTGCCCTTCTGCCCGCGAATCAGCTCATGAAAAATCCTGCCGTCCTTTAGAAATAAGATGCGGCTGCAATAGCTTGCTGAGAAAGCATCGTGCGTCACCATAAAGATTGTCGCCCTTTTTGATTCGTTCAGGCTTTGAAACGTCTCCAAAAGCGTTTCTGCCGCTTTGGAGTCAAGCGCCCCTGTCGGTTCATCCGCGAGCAGAAGTTTGGGATGATTGATGAGTGCCCGCGCGCAGGCACAGCGCTGCTTCTGCCCGCCTGATACCTGATACGGAAACTGGTTGCGGATTTCCCAGATGCCAAGCAGGCGCATCATTTCCTCACTCTCCTGTTTGATGACGTTTTTACTCTTTTTCTGAAGCGTCATTGCGAGCACAATGTTCTCTCCGATGGTCAGCGTATCCAGCAGATTGTAGTCCTGAAACACAAAGCCCAGATTTTCCTTGCGGAACTTTGCAAGCCGGTCAGGCTTTAATTCTGTGATATCCGTCTGCTGATAGTAAATGTGTCCTGCTGTCACACTGTCAATGGTGGCAAGCATATTGAGCAACGTCGTCTTGCCTGAGCCCGAAGCGCCCATCACCCCCACAAATTCCCCCTCTTCTACCTGAAAGCTCACGCGGTCAACTGCCTTTGTCATGCCCGCCGCACTGCCGTAATATTTCTCTACATCGCATACATTGATATAATCTTTCATCTAAATCCTCCATCTCGAATAGCATTATACATTGGATAAATCTATTTACTATAAGTCTATCATATCAGAAATGGAGATGGTGTGGTATCACTGTGGGTTACAGTAGTCTTACAAATTTGTAACTTTATTGCAAGTTTGCCCTCTTTGGAAATGCTGAACGAGAATCTGTGAAAGGAGAGCTGTAAAGATAGTAATAAACTAATGGATTCGCAGTTCCATTTCCAGAAACTGCTTGATATAGGGGTTGTTCTCCTCACTCAATGTCGGCTGGAATGCCATATAACGGCATTTCTGATACTGCTCGCCGTCCAGCACAAAGGTATATCCCATGATGCATTTCGGGTTACAGTCATCAGGATTGACCAGCCGTTTGCAGACAGACGCTTTCTTGATTTCCTTTTTAAACTTTTCGGGCAGTGTGTCCAGAAAATGCTGGTATTCCTGTAGGTGTTCGGGATAAATGCGAAGCTTCATCCCTGTTTTCCGGGATACGAATGTTGCCAGCGTTCTCTTGCTGTCATTCAACACATAGGAGACAACATAGCCGCTTTTTTGTGATTTGATGTCGCATTTACAGCCGTTTCCTGTCAAATACTCGTTGATCTGACTCACAAAGCTGCAAAACCGCTCATCAACGGTTTCCATAAACATACTAAATTTCTCATCCATAAATCCCTCCGTTCTGCCTTTTCCCAATCATAAACTGGCCTGCGGCGCGTGGCAGTGTTTGTTGGTTACCGGAATCCATACCTCGTACTGTGCGTTCTGCGGGTCTGGATTCAGGTAAACTTCAATATCAGGGGCATTGGCATATTCATATCCAGAGGCCGGAAGCCACTCTGATATGATCCGCTGTTCCAATTCCTGTATGGACTGGTTCGTACCAGTTCCAGAAAAGATTGCCCAAGTAGATGCAGGCACAGTATATTCTTCAAACCCGCCGCTTGTTTTTGTACTCGAAACGGCAATAAAATATTTCCATTCTTCCTTGTCATTGCAGGCACTCACTCCCAAGAGCCCCATTGGCGGCGCATCCATCATTGCTGCCAGTTTCCCGATTGTTCCATTGGCAGACGCCTCCTGCCACATCTTAGGCACCACCATAAAATTTTTTTCAATCTCCTGATCAAGCGGTGCGGATATGCCTACGATGCGGAATGCTTCTTTTGTTTCGATCCGGTAATTCATTTCTGTCGCTCCTTTTACAGCAATTCTAAACACAATGGGGGAAAAAGATTTCACGGATACCCCCTTGTCTTTCACAGCAGAGGGGGCTATTCCGTGAAAAGACTGGAATGCCCTGTTAAACGCGGTCGGAGAACGGTAGCCGTACTTCTGTGCAATATCAATAATCCGTTCCTCTCCCCCCTGCAAATCTACCGCCGCCAAAGACATTTTTCTTCTTCGGATATACTCTGCCAGAGAGACGCCCGCCATATAGGTAAACATCCTCTGGTAGTGATAGGCAGAACAGCAGGCAATCCGCCCAAGCTGTTCATAGTCGATCTCGTCTGTCAGATGTTCCTCAATATAATTCATGCTCTGGTTTAGTCTTTCAACCCATTCCATAAGATACCTCCTCGTATATAGTGTGCGTGTGTCTTTATCATTATAAGGCTTATTCTTCTATTTTTCCTCTCTATTCATGCACAAAAAAGAGAGCCTTCCTTATTCGTAATGCAATTGGTGTGATGATCAGATACAAAATAGTTAAAATGATAAAAAAGCCAATATCCGCCTCCAAAAACACATAGATAATATTAAATCCAAAGTGCATCAGGACCGAATAAACCAGATTGTTATGCCGTTCCAGAAAAATGTTCATCCAAATGGTCATGCAGGTAATAACAACAATATTGGAAATGATATATGGAATTGCCCGCCAATCGGTATACGCTGAATCCACTGCCCACAACAGCGTATGCCAGTAATGTATTTTTTCAAATAATTTAATTTCATCGTATCCCTCCTTTTTACATTTTTTGCAAAGTTCTGTCTGTACTGATAACAAGCTCACTCTTTATTCCATTTAGTTCAATCATATTCTCCGCATCCGACACACTGAAAGGCTCTGTCTGCTTTCCATCTCGCTCATAAGATATGCTTGTGCCAATCCCTTTCGCAATGGCCGTAAAAGCTGCGCTCTCTGGAACATAAATTTTTGAAGTTGCTGATACTTGATTGATCGCTACCTCTCCGTTTATGGTACGGCAGACCACTTCCATATCAAGGTTACAGTTAATCTCTACGGTTCCGATGACATCCTCAAGCAAAACACGTGGTGTTTTGATATCAAGTTCTATGCTGTCACATACTAAAGAACGGATTTCCACTGTTTCTGCATTGACTGCACATTCAATTTTGCCGATATACGGCGCTGGGATCTGGACAAAGATGCGGACTGCTTCTTTTGCCACTTTCTCTGTTACCCCGTTTTTACGGTTTACGTCTACATCAATCCGTTTTCTGATATCATCAATCCTGACCTTAAAATCATTTTGAAGCGTGGGTATGGTATTGGATACGAGGCGGACACGGATTTTCTCTCCCTCATATCCTGACAGCGTGATTTGTTTTGCCCCGCCGAATTTCATATCGTAGCGTTTGGGTTCATCAATGTCGTACTCCGTGATACTCTCATAAAGATAATCCGCTGGCTTTTTCGCTCCCTTTTCATTAGAGAGCAGCTCGTCAACGGAAATGTCAAACAGGGCGGAAATTGCCATCATATTTTCGATGTCGGGAATACCTGTATCCGTCTCCCATTTGGTCACTGCCTGACGTGATACCCCAAGTTTTTCTGCCAGCCGCTCCTGTGACATCCCTGCCTGCTTGCGGATTGTTTTTAATTTTTCTGCAAATGTCATATAAATCTGCCTCCTTCTTTTGATATATCAAGTATAGGAAAATATATTTATCAATACAAGCAAACAGAGATTACATGATGGTTTTTTCTGCTACTTTGCGTGGCATTTCCTTACCGCTGTCCAGAATCATATCTGTGAGGGGATTGCCCGGCGGGACAATCGGCATGACGTTGGCTTCCCTGTCTATGATAAATTCAATGACTGTCGGCGCTTTTGTGTTTTTCCGTGCGCTCTCAAAAGCTGCTTTTATATCCTCCGCCTTTGTGACACGGATTCCCTTCGCCCCGTAACTCTCCGCAAGCCTGATAAAATCCGGCGTGTATTGCGGACAGTCCCGGTCTGGCCTGTTGCAGCCGGTTTCGCAGCTTCTGCGGTAACGCATACAGGTACTGGAATATCTCCTGTTGTAAAACATTTCCTGCCACTGCCGCACGTTCCCCAGATACCCGTTATTCAATATGCAAATCACGATTGGCAGCTCGTAAACGACAGCGGTTGCCATCTCCTGAAGATTCATCTGCATACCGCCGTCACCGGAAATCACAACCACATCTTTGTGCGGATTGCCAAGCTTTGCCCCAATTGCCGCAGGCAGTCCATACCCCATTGTCCCCAATCCGCCCGATGTCAGCATCTGCCTGTTCTCATCCAGCGCAAGAAACTGTGCTGCCCACAACTGGTTCTGTCCCACATCCGTCGCAATCACAGCGTCCGTAAATGTTTCATTCACAGCCTCAATCACCCTCTGCGGCGTCAGGCCAGATTTTCCCATATCAATCTTATATTCCTTTTTCCAGCGGTTAATTTCATCTACCCATTTGGAAACAGAAAGCGGATGCGCCTTTTCAAGCAAGGAACAAAGCGCCATCCTTGCATCTGCCACGACAGGGACATCTGCTGGAATATTCCGTGAGATATTTGCGGCATCAATATCAATGTGGACAATCTTCGCCCCTGCCGCAAACTCCTCGGTTTTTCCCGTTATGCGGTCATTGAACCGTGTCCCGATGGAAAACAGGAGATCACAGTTGCTGACTGCCCAGTTGGCAGCGTAACTTCCATGAATCCCTAAATTGCCGACGTACAGGCTGTGCGTTGTGGGGATTGCCCCTTTTCCCATAATAGTCGTAACCACAGGCACGCCTGTCAGCTCTGCAAGCCGTGTCATTTCTTTATTTGCATGGGCAATATTCACGCCGCCGCCAATCAAAAACACGGGCTTTTGTGCATGGTTCAAAAGCTCCGCCGCTTGGTTGATCTGCCCCATATACACCGTGCAGTCCCCGATTCCCAGCTCTTTGGGGTAGGCGTCACTGCCGTAAGCTTGCTGAATGTCTTTGGGCAGATCGACCACCACGACCCCCGGCCTGCCCGTCCTTGCAAGGATAAACGCCTTTTTGATTGTTTCCGCCAGCGCCTCTCTTCTTTGTACCATCACTGCATATTTGCAGATGCTTTGTGTAATCCTGACAATATCGACTTCCTGAAAGGCATTCTTTCCAATCAGGTTCGTAGGCACCTGTCCTGTAAAACATACCAGCGGAACACTGTCATAATTCGCTGTTGCAATTCCGGTCACAAGGTTTGCCGCCCCCGGTCCGCTGGTCACAAGGCAGACGCCAACCTTCCCCGTGGAGCGGGCATAACCATCTGCCGCATGAATCAGGCCCTGCTCATGGCGGGGCAGAATCACCTCGATCTCTTTATCCCCATACAAGGCATCAAAAAGGTCTATCGCCTGCCCGCCCGGATAGGCAAACAGCACATCCACCTTTTCATTTTTTAATGCTTTTACAAATAAATCCGCACCCGTAATCTCCTTCATAACTTCCTCCTTTTTTGATAGTGCATGTGCTTGCATGCATCAAGTCTGTTTTTTAGGCACTGCCTTTTGACAGCGCCCATATTACTGTTTGATTCCTTTGACAAATGCCTGCACACTTTCCTTTATGTACGCCTCTTTATCTACCTCTGTCAGCTCTTTTCCAAAAGATGCGTTCAGAAAGGTATAGCCAAACGTTGCTGAAAATACCGTCATCGCAAGTGCGCCAAAATCCCTCTTTGGTATTTTCCCCTTCTCACACATTTGGGTCAAATAATCTGTAAATGATTCCAGAAAAGCCTGCGGGACTTTCATAATCAGCTGTTTCGTGTCCTCATAGAGCTGCGGTGCTCTCAAACCGATGGACAGATTGACAAAATCCGGCGTCATTCTGTCCATGTATGCCCGCATAAACATCTCTAGATCCGCTTCTAGTTCCCACACTACATTTTCAAAAATCTCCGGCACGACATTCGCCCGCCAGCCTGACTGGTTTGCCCCCTGTATCACAATATCCTTCTTGCTCTCAAACTTACGAAACAGCGTACACTCATTTACGCCCGCCAGTCTCGCAATCTCTTTTGTGGTGGTTGCGACATACCCCTTATCCCGTACTAATATCATGGCTGCGTCTATAATTTTCTGGCTTGTTTCATCCAAAGCCTGACTCCCCCTTTTTCTGTATCTTTTCTCATGCAAGTACATGCTTACATCATAACAGACCGTATGGTGAAAGTCAAGGTAGTGATACAATTATTGACACACTTATGCCTTTTTCTTACGATTCCTCTGTATCACAGCACTCTTAAACGCCTTCATCATAGCTGGTGAAAGTTCTTCGCAATCCTCATCAAATACGAATGTCACCTTTTCTTCTATTTCGTTCTACGATTATGTTTGCACATTTAGAATCAATATGATCTTCAAAATACTGAATTTCCTCCACATTCGCTTCTATAATATCCGTATCTGGAATGTATACACCATCCATATCAACAATATGAATAATCTTTATAAAATCATCCTGATTATATCGATACCTGCTCTTAACGCCTTCAATCTGTTCATTTATTTTTTTCAATATATTGTCACTTGAAACATAATCTTTCAATGTAATATCACCCTGTACAACAATAAACTGCACTTCATTACTGGAAAAGTACTCTTTCATAATCGTTCCAAGTGCTGCTTCATCACTTGGTCCCTCTACTATGAATACAACAACTTTCTTTTCACTCATGCTGTATCGTTCTACCTGCCTTTCTAAATGCCCGCGCAATCCTCAAACTGTCTGTTTCCTCATAAATTACTTCATCCTGTCCGCCAAGGGTGAGCCCTCTGATATACGTATCCCTTAAATTATTTGACGCTTTTACATTTTTCATTCGGATATATCTTCTTTCCGGGTTCACAGTAGAAAACATAATATTGTCTTTATCAAGCATTTCCAAAGCGCGCAGATTATGTGATGTGAATATTAACTGCCCTTTTGCACTTTTATTAAAAATATCAAGCAATTCCCCAAGCATATACTCAAAAATACCCGCATCCAATTCATCAACCGCAAGGCAGATGGAAGGATTTCCAAACGCTTGAATCAAAGCATTCAAAATAGAGATAATTTTAATAATTCCTTCTGATTCCATTCGGATGGGAATAGGCGGCATATTTTCTCGGACGGAAACAAGCTCTACCCGATAACCGTTTTCTCCAGAATCCGTCAACTGCATTCCATAATGATAAACATCTATTTTCATCCCCGGAATAATCGTAAACAGAACCATATTAATTTGTTCTACAATCATATCCAGGATTTTTTTTCTTTCCTCATTTAAAACGACAGGTTCAGTCAGTGGAACAGCAAAATCTCCTTTCATTCCGATTTCTTTCTGTTCAATTTTAAATGCCATAGGAAGTAAAAAGTTTGCAGAAATCACACCAGAATGTGTATTGCGAATTACAAATAAATCCTTTAATGCAAATTGAAATAATGCCTTGATCACTTCTGAATAATGCCTGAAATGATTTTCATAATCTTGGCAAAAAATTTCCCTGCTCCCCTCTCCAAAGATGTAAGAGCAGTTACTCTTCTCGGCAATCTTTCTGGCGACAATCAGATCTGTTTTATTTTCTGCATTTGCTTCTACAACTTCATCGAATCTTTTTTTTGGAGCAAACACATTTTCCGACTGCGAACGCCGGTAATCTATAAACACCGTTTTATTACTTCTGGAATCGTTTTTATTGATAGCGCAGCTCAATGTTTCCCGAACAATGTTTGCACCATCTCCACTTCTCTGCAAAATAATCTTATAACTTACTTCATAGATAATTGTTTCTATAAAAATATTAAAATCAGCTATAATCTCTGCCTGAT
>VSNR01000058.1 GCA_009774345.1 Lachnospiraceae bacterium
ATCCTATATATTCGGATAGTAGTTTGTTTGATAAGGGATTAGTTTATTTAATGGTGCAATAAAAGTGTCTTATTTTGGAATTAAATAATGAGAGTTCACAGAAAAAGTATCCTTTGTTTTAAGGGATGCTTTTTTTGTTTCATTCAATAATAAGATTTAGAAAAAGCGATGACAAATTGAAAGTTGTGTTTTCGGGTTACTGGCGTTTCTTTTTAAGTGTTTCTTAATGGCAGGCATATTTGTAAGCGTGGTTTGTTGGTTGGTATTTTTAATTGTATGATTTTTCTTTTATTCTTTTCAAATTAGTTGCATAGTTAAGATGCATTACGTCAATAAATAGGGTGTATTGCAATCTGTTTATATGAACTTTGAATTGTTATGATTAGCGTAAAAGTAAGGAGCAAATCATGAGGGCAGAAAAAAAGGAAATTAATGTACAGATTGGAAAGCGGTTGCAGACCGCCAGAGAGAACAATGGATATACTCAGGAGGATTTTGCGGAAGCGCTGGGTGTAGGTGTGGAGCATTACCGGAAGTTGGAAAGTGGTGCGTATGGATTACAGCCAGAGAAGATGCTGGTTTTGTACGAACGTTATAGAATTGAACCAACTTACCTGATTAGTGGGGAAAAGAATAGCCATTTTAATATGGGAGTATTCCTCGCCAATTGCAGCAGAGAAGAGCGAAACGATTTTATTGAGCAGACATTGTCATATATGAGAAAGTTAATGACAGGAAGGTAGAAGGCATTTTTCTGTTCATTTCCGAATTTACGGAGGTAGATAAATGAAGATAGCAGTTTGTGATGATGATCCGAACGCGATGGAAATATTTAGCAGATATGCTGCAGCAATTATTGAATATGCATTCGCGTATGAATTTTTTTAAGATCCAGAGGAAATGCTTACATCATATAGTCAACAGGAACAGGAACCAGATTTGTATATTCTTGATATTGAAATGCCGGGAATGGATGGCATCGCTGTGGCGCAGGAGATCCGAAAACGAAATTCCAAAGCATTAATTGTGTTCCTGACCAGCTATACGAAATATATGCCAGATGTGTTTGCGGTAGTTACGTTCGATTTTATAAAAAAGCCAATTACAATAGACAGGCTTCGTATCCTTCTGGAAAAAGCAGAAAACTATCTTGGAATGACAAATCAGAATTTTTCTTTTGGTTACGGCAAAAGCCGGTACAGTCTCAGGTTTGATGAAATCCTTTATTTTGAGAAAAAGGGGCGTCAGGCGCTAATCCATACAGCAGATACCATATATAAGACCAACATGACAACAAAAGAAATATGGGAATGCCTTGACGAGAGGATGTTTGCAGCGATACATGGTTCGTTTATCGTGAACCTGAAGCACGTAAAAACAGTTTCGGGAGGAGTAGCCCATATGTCGAATGGACAAGAATTGGCAGTGACAAGGGGATGCAGGAAGAGCCTTGCAGAAAAGCATATGGCATTTGTGCAGGGAGGAATGTGACATGGCACAGTATGGAATACAGCTGGTGATCAATATATTTGACCTGTGTATCTTCTGGCGTTTTCTTGAGATCTTCATCGGAAAGAGAAGAACTTCTGCGGAAATTTCTATTATGCTGATTTTGGTATGTGAGGCAGTTGGGAGCATCATCAACTTAAAAGAGATAAACTGGATGAACCTTATCACCTTAGCAGTAATATTGGGAATTTTTATATGCCAGTATGAGGAAAAAATATCAACAAAAGTGGTCGCAGTAATGATGTATATGGGACTGGTCGTAGTTGCAGAACCAGTAGGATATATCATATACAGGGCATCTGTGATACAGCTGCTGACAGACGAGAGGGCGGTATATTATATTACAGTGTTTGCAATGGAGCTGTTCAGGGCTATTTTGGTAGAGGTGTTCTGCTGGATTAAGATGGGAAAGGTACTGCGTCTTGGTGCCATGCCCAGAGATGTCAGAATGGATCAGAATCAGAATAAAGGATTTTTATAAAGATACTGTCGGAGAGACAGAGTATACCTATGTTTCCCATGAAGTGTATGAGGCGCTGACAGATTTATTCCGCAGGGAGGAACATGCAGAGGAAATGCGGGACCTGCGCCACCTCACAGCAGGTGGTTACATAGAAGGTGAGACGTAAGAACAGATGGCAGGTGAGACAAAATCACTGGAGGATATGATTATTCACCAGATGGATCTGGAAACCCTGCAAAAAGCAGTGCAGTCACTCACGCAAGTACAAAAGGAGCAGCTGCACCTTTATTTTTTTGAAGGTATGACTTTCCGTCAGATTGCAGAAAAAACAGGCATCAGTGACATGTCAGTCAGGGAGAGCGTGGAGGCGTCACTTAAAAAAATTAAAAAATTTCCTGCTGTGCGGCAAATGCGGACAGGAATACCGCAGGGTGACATGGGCAAGAAACGGGAAAAAGAAGATTGTGTGGAGATGCTCAAACCGCCTGACAAACGGGGTAGAACAATGCAGCGATTCCGAAACCCTAGAAGAAGGTGCATTAAACAGAGCTGTCATGGAAGCCATCCACCGCATCACCAGAAACGAAGGGGATTTTGTCGGAGCCTTCCGCCAGAATGTCATCCGGGTAATCGGCAGCTACGGCAGGGAACAGCAGTCTGACGAATACAGCGACCAGATAAAGGCAAAGCAGAAAGAAATGGTCGCGCTTATCGCAGAGAACGCGAAAGTGGGAGACTACACACAGGAATTTGATGAACAGTACCGTAAAATCGCGGAGGAAATCAGCGCCCTCAAAGAAGAACAGGCAGAAGTGGCAAGAAAGAAAAAGCTTGCAGAAAATTACGAACAGCGTGTGAAGGACATGGATGCCTTCATCAGCGCAAGCACCTGCCAGATACCAGAGTTTGACAACGACCTTGTAAGAAGGCTGATTGCGAGTAGTTGACAGGGACTGTGAATTTAGGAACTGTTAATAAATTACTCATGACAATGACTTGTCTAAATGCCCATCTGCGGCATCAGACAATCTTGACGTAGCCCGCTACGCCTGCGATTGTCTTCTTTGCAGATGAACATTTATACGGCGTCCTTGTCACAAGTAATTTCTGAACAGTTCCTTAGCAAAAGATATAGACTTGCCCAGAATATCGAAAGGGCAAAACCAAGGGATGAGGAACACTATCAGATGCGTCTGGAGCTCGAAAAAGAGATCAGGAAACAAAAGGGAGACAGCTACCGGATTACGCCACAGAATGTTAAATATAATTTTGAATGGGACATACCCAATAAGGACTACTCGTATTTATATCATTATCCAAAGAATATTAAAGAGGACTGGCTTGCACTGTTAAAGGAGTGTGAGCAAATGTTGATTGAAGATGGGATTATTCAGGGCCGCAGTCAAAAGGAGGAGCTGGAGGAGTCACAGGAAGAGCAGAGCAGCGGGATGCAGATGGTATTACGGTCATGCTGATTCGTATCAATATGACGTATATGAAGAGATTTTGTTATGCATAATGAGGGAGGAATGAGATTATGAATTTTTTGATAATGCTGGTACTAAAGTATGTACTTTTGACTGCCATGCTGTTTCTGATGGGAATGTTTATGAACTGTTTATTTGATAAAGAATGTCTGGAATAGCTGAATACAGAATATTGCCCAAACAGAATGAAGTGGGTGAGAAAAGAACTAATCTGTGCTGTTGGAAGAGGTATTGATAGACTGGAATCAGGATTCTGTATAGAAACATGTTATGGACAAAACATAATAGACAACAACTGGCACAAAGGTAATATGGGTGAGGAGAATAAACAAAAATAGAGATAGAAAATTACAGACTGGAAAAGTCCAAATAATTTATTGAAATGCGTAAAGAATTACAGTATGATAAAAACATCAAGAAGGGAGTGGTTGGATGACACAGCTCAAGGAAAGGGCAGTCGAAATGATTCAGCGAATGCCAGAGGATAAGATGTTTTATGTGATGAATATCTTTCACGATCTGGAAGGTATGCGGACAGATACCCTGTCTTGTAGTGATGTCTGTCAATGGCATTATAGAATAACGATGGAACATGTTAAAGTTATAAAATTATGGCTAACAAGTGGAAAACTGAGGAAAAAGCTGCCGGTCGATGATATTGTATAAAAAAGTAAAATAAAGTAAGTTCGGGTTGTTTTAAGGCTGTGGACACTATATAATATAAATATGGTCATATACCTTTTTGTAAATGACTATTTTGCGGGCAAAGAGGAGGAGGCCTATGAATACAGAAGTAAAAAATACAATAAAAGCAACAGATAGGGATGCGCAATACGATGAAAGTGCCAAGCGTCTGTTAGGACAAAAAATAATACTGGCACATATACTTGTAAAAACAGTCGATGAATTTAAGGGTATGGACCCAAAAACAGTTGTACCTTTTATTGAGGGAAAACCTTATATCAGCACCATACCAGTGGAACCGGGACTTACCAATAAGAGAAGCGAGAAGGGCGGACAGAAAATAGTTGGCTTTAATACAGAAAATGCAGAAATTAATGAAGGACTGGTGAGGTTTGATATTGTTTTTTATGTTCGTATGAAAGATGGTCTTTCTCAGATTATTCTGAATGTTGAAGCCCAGAAGAACGAACCAGTAGGATATGAGTTGCTGAACAGGGCAGTCTTTTATGTCAGCCGTCTTATTTCGTCTCAAAAGGAAAGGGATTTTGAGAATACGAATTATAATGACATAAAGCGTGTATACTCAATATGGATATGTATGAACATGGATGCAAACAGTATGAATCATATTCATCTTACAAATGATAATTTGGTGGGCTCCTATGTATGGAAGGGGAAGATGGATTTAATAAATATTATTATGATCGGTCTGTCTAAACAGCTTCCAAAACGTGATGATCAATATGAACTGCATCGTCTGTTAGGGGCGTTGCTATCAAAGGAACTTACTGTAGATGAGAAACTAAACATAATTGGAAATGAGTACGATATTCCTGTTGAGGAAAATTTTAGAAAGGATGTGGGTGTCATGTGTAACTTGAGTCAGGGAATTAAGGAAGATGGAATTGCAATTGGGGAAGCGAGAATTATTATTAGTATGTATAATAATGGTTTTACAGCAGAGCAGATAGCAGCAGCTACAGATAAAGATATAAAAGATATCGAGATAATTATTAGAGGGAAGGAATTAGCAACAGTATAATTACAGGACAAATATTAAAGAAATCTTTCAAATAAAAGAAGTTTGAGAGGTTTCTTTTATTTGGAAAGTGGTTGCTGAATAGGTTTTTCTAATTAGAAAGTGGTGTGTTTATAGAGATTAATGGAAACAGAATAAAGTTATAGAGTTTTGCTAAAATGATTTTGCAATGGTAATTAAGAATTCAAATTAATTGTACTTTCGGATGTGGAGTATGATTATTTTACAAAGCATCTGCTATGTGATTATGACTTTATAGACGAAAACAGGGAGCTGATGGGTGAATGGGACGGCGCATGGCACTGCCTGTTGGTGACAGGGGAGAATACAGGGGAGGGCGTGCTTGTGCAGAGTGAAGGTTCTTCCTATGCGCGGTATTCTGCATTTGTCCCGTCTGTTTCCGGCCTGATTGTCCAGGAAAAGTGTGAAAAATACGGGCACAGGGAGAACGCGCAGACTAAAGGATACAGCCAGCAGATACTTTAAGACGGGGCATTTGTGACGTATCAGGGGAAAAGAGCAGATAAGGAAAAGAGACACAGGCTGCATTTTGTGCTACTTTTTTGAAGTGTCCTGTGGTATGATATCAGTATATATGAAAGGATGGTGACAGGGTGAATATACTGGGAAAAACCGACCTTTTCCAAAAGGAGATCAATACACTGCGCCCGCTGGAGGGCGAAATGCTGGAACAGATAAAGGATTATTACCGGGTGGGACTAACCTGGACATCGAATGCCCTGGAGGGAAACTCCCTGACGGAGAGCGAGACAAAAGTGCTTCTGGAGGACGGGCTGACAGTGGGCGGAAAGCCGCTCAGGGATATATTCGAAGCAGTAGACCATGCCAGAGCCTATGATTTTATGTTTTCTGTGTTTCAGAACCACCGCATTGATGAGTACATGGTGCTCAGGATGCATGAGCTGTTCTATCAGAATATAGAACCGGAATATGCGGGACGCTACCGAGATATGCGGATGATTATTACAGGTTCACGCTACCCGGTGACTGCGCCGGAGAAAATAGAAGAGGAGATGGGGCGGCTGTTTGAGTGGGTACAGAAGGAGCGGGACGGATATCATCCTGTGGAATTTGCGGCCCAGCTCCATAAACATTTTGTGTTTATACACCCTTTCAAAGACGGGAATGGCAGGGTGGCAAGGCTCCTTATGAACCTTGCGCTGATCCAGGACGGATACCTTCCAGTGATTGTCCCGCCTGTGCTGCGTCTGGATTATGTGTCCCTGCTGGAGCGGGCGCACCGGGATGACAGGGACTTTGTGGCGTTTATCGCAGAGCGGGAGCTTGAATCGCAGAAAGAGATCCTGCGCCTGTTCCAGATACCTTTCCCAAAAGAGGAACAGGAGATGGGGCAGTCCCCGGCACTATAGTATGATGACAAACAGAAGAAAGAAACAGGGAAATGGCGGTATGCCGGATGCAGAAATGTGTCCGGTTTTTTTGTGCACAGTGGCACGTAAGGAAATTAGCAGCTTCGCTGCACGTGCCCCGCGCGGCGGGTAGGGGAAGATAGCACTTCCCTATTTGATTTTAGCGGACTGTCATCTGCTGCTGTCAGAAGCAGGGTTACAGTCATTGAATGAAATATCTTCATAGATTTTTAGATAAAAGGGAGGATAAGAATGGCAGACAGAGAGATTAAGATTACATTCCCGGAGAAGAAGATGGAGGCGCTTGTCTTTTTTCTCGGGGAGCAGAATGAAAAGATTGAGGAGGTGCTGACAACGCATCTGGACAAGACCTATGAAAAATACGTGCCCCAGCAGGTCAGGAAGTTCGTGGACAGCCAGATCGCTGCAGCGCAGGAGGAAGCGCCAGTTCGGGCGCCCAGGGCGCAGCGGCAGCCCGGAGAATCAAGGGAGACAGGCAGGAGAAATGCCAGACAGGGCACGAGGCAGAACGCTTCCAGACAGGAGGCGCCCAGGGCAGAAAGTGAAACCGTGGCACAGGAGAATGAGGCAGCCCAGAGCGTGGCAGAGCCGGAGGAGATGCCGGGAATGAGTATGGGAATGTGAGGTGACGGGTATGGTGTTAGAGGAATATAAAGATTATTTTACTGACGTATATGAAACAGACAGCCTGACTGTTGCTTTCTGTAATGCGGAGGCAAACCGTGATCAGCTGTCAGACATGCCGCATGAGCAGTGGGAGGATCTGGCGCTGTATTATGGCGTCAGGGTGCCGCCAATGGTAAGCAAAAACGGCATCATTGCAATCCATAACAGCCAGATGGAGGCGTGGGGAATCAGCAAAGAGCAGCTGAAAAAGGACGCATGAGAGAACATGGAGAGGGAGTATCCGGCAGTCCTGCGCCCGATGTATGATGTTATATGCGGGATGCGTGGCGGCATTGCGCTTGAACCGGAAGAGACCGAAACTGGGGAAACCCTGGCAGATGAAATCCTGCAATTCGCCCCTTCACGGTAGGACGCAGAAACTGGCTGTTCAGTGATAGTCCCAAAGGTGCAGATGCCAGTGCTATGTTTTATACTATGGTTGAGATGGCCAAAGCACACAACCTAAACATTTATAAATATTTAAACTACCTGTTGGAACGGCTTCCAGGAACTGCTATGGCAGACGAAGAACTGGCAAAGCTTGTACCTTGGAATGAAACGGTTCAAACAACCTGTTCGGGTGCCATGTAAAGTAAAATGCTTGCATCTAGCAAGTGATAATAGAGTAAAACACTTGCATTTCTAGCTTTTATGCCAGAGATGCGAGACTTTTTTGATTAGCGTAGGAATATTTTGCGCTTACTATCACATTGATTCAAGCATTGCGATAAAAAGGAGGAACAGACGAACTTTGGTCAGTGTATAATTGATAATAGGAATAATTTAAGGGTCTTGTATGAGATTGTTCATGGAAGGCCCTTAAACTATTATATAAACTTGATTATAGAAATCGGTAAGGTCTGGGTTAAAGGTTAATGAGATACTCTGTATAGTTTATATTATTCTTAGAAAAGGTTCGAGTAATCTCACCTCCATTTTTTGTGATGACTTTTATAGATGCGATGTTGTCAGTCTTGCATACTAGCAGTATATTACTGAGACCGTGAGCTTTGGCAATAGTAAGCAGCTGCTTTAGCATTTCTGTTGCATATCCTTTATTTCGTTCTGATGGCCGAACACTATACCCAATATGTCCGGAATCTTTGTAAAATTCTGTAAGAGTGTGCCGAAAATTAATTACACCTACTATCTTTTTTTCTTCGTTAATAGCGAAGAAAGTATGTGAGGTGCCATACTTTGGATTTGCATCTTCTTTATGTAGATTATCGGTAATTATCTTTAACCATGCGCTATACGAATATTTATCAACATCTAATTTATAACTTCCGTTGATTGTTTGCTGCCCATTATCGAAAAATTCTTGTTTAAAAGCGATTGCCTCGGCTTCCATATCGATTCTTGGAAAAACTAATGAAATATTAGCCATTTTAATGCCTCCATTTCTGAATTGTCATTTTAGGGGAAATAAAGTAAATAGTCAAAGTCTTTGTTTTTAATCTATTTAGGTTATTTTTTTAAAAATTCGCTACTTTATAATAATGTTACCATATTCATTTTGTATTATCAACTGAAAATAGTCGCAAAAAGGCGCAATTTGGGCGTATTAGAGTAAACGCTCCATAGTCGGTATATAGAACCATGTTTATATTTCTGAGACAATAGACCTAACTTAAATTGTCCCGGTTCCCATGAACCTGATGACCATTGATGAATCCGATGTCTCCGCAAAGCTATCAGAAAGCTCCTTTTTGGCGCTTGAATTCAATGGAATTACAATTCGTGTTACAGACCGGACATCAACAGAGCTTCTTGCAAAGGTTCTGGGAGTGATTGCCCATGTAAATGACGCCACCTGCTTCAAACAAGTCTATATCGTCTGTGGATACACAGATCTGCGGTCAGGGATTGACAAGCTTACAGCCGTCATAGATGCAAAGACCAGAAATTCTCCTTATGTTCCGGACACCCTGTATTTATTCTGCGGACGCAAAATAGACCGTATTAAAGGGCTCGTCTGGGAAAAAGACGGTTTTCTCCTTTTATACAAACGCCTGGAGCAGGGAAAGTTTGTCTGGCCAAGGAACGAACCGGAAGTACAGGCCCTGACGCCCCAACAGTTCTGCTAGCTGATGGAAGGTCTTACTACTATTCCTAAAAAAGCTGTCCGTCCGGTTGAAACACCGGAATATGTGGCATGATATTTGTGCAAAAAGGAGAGTTTTTGTGCTCTCTGTGAGACACGGAAATCTATCCGTTGTCATTATTATCACACTCACCGGAAGGCATTGTAACCATGTATTTTCACCTCAGCGCCGCACAAATATATTTGAATCATTTCAAAAAGGCTGAAAGAGCGCCCCAAAGAACCACATTATATGCGCTTATAATCATAGGCATTATGACGAATCCCGTAATGCATGACATTCGTATTTTCTACTCATATCTGCTATAATGGAACCATGAAAGGAAAGGTTCTTTATGGCGATAGCGTATACAGAAGAACAACTGAATAACTTCGACAAGGCCACACTTGTCCAGCTGTTCCTCGTACAACAGGCACAGTTAAAGGATATCGATACCAAACTACAGCTGTTACTGGAACAGGTTGCTGTGCTGAATAATCACCGGTTTGGTAAGTCCAGTGAAAAGCTTGATGTTGACAATCAGATTTGTTTCATGGAAGTAGATGGCGATATCATCTTCTTTAACGAAGCAGAAGCGGTAGATTCTCTTACAGAGTATGATGAAGAGGCTCCTCAAAAAGCTCCTTCCAAAAAGACAAAGGGGGAACGTCTTGCCGATATCAGCAATCTTCCTGTCATTCCCGTAAACCACATGATGACTGAGGAAGAACTCATCGCTGAGTTTGGAGAGGACGGCTGGTACCAGTTGGAAGACGAAGTCTATAACCGATATCGGTTTACCCCCATGAAAGTGGAAATCGAAGCGCACCATGTGGGCGTTTATAAATCCAAAAAGGATAACCATTTCAAGAAAGCAAAACATCCCGGATATCTAGTCTGGTATCACCTTCCTTAGAAGCTGCCATCCTGAATGCCAAGTATGTGAATGCAATACCACTGTACCGTCAGGAACAGGAATTGAAGCGGCTGGGTCTTAACATTACAAGGGCAGAAATGGCGCACTGGACCATCCTGTGTGCAGAAAGATATCTGTCAATCCTGTATGATTATCTGCATGAAAAGATATACGATTATCTCGGAGCGGCTTTCTATACAGTAGTACTCACTATGGAGCGTTTTCTATGAAGTTGAGAGTTTGCATTCTCAACTCCTTAATTAGTGCGTATGGTGGGCGTGTGTTCTACGGTGTACGTCCGTAATTCGTCAATATTGGGAAGGAGATAGTCAATAGTAAGGGGGCCAGTTATGGTAAATCTGAAGGTACGGACTAAAGTGTTTTTTACTGGAGAACATTTTTGTACTCGGTAATGACGGGGATGTACAGGGTGCAGCCTACATGTTTGACGAAAGGCTCATGGAAAAGATTGCGGCGAAACTGGATGCCAGTCTGGTCATACTCCCGTCTTCTGTTGATGAAGTCATAATCATGCGGGAGACGGAAGGGATGGATATGGACTTCATGAAAGGTATGGTCAGGGAGGTGAATGAAACAACGGTAAAACCAGAGATGCAGCTATCTAATGAAATATACCGTTATGACAGGGAAAGCCATATGCTGTCCATGATAAAACCAGCACAGCCCGAAGAAGATATCCAGCCGGACTTGCCAGGTAGGGAAGATGTGCATGATTATGACTGTGACGGACAGGGCGGGTGCATGATGTCATGTATGATGCAGTAGCCATATGGTTATTGATACAGTAAAAATTAATTAGAGGAAGATAATTTCCCTACGGTTTATTGCAGGGAATTTTATTTTCAAATATGAATTCAGGAGGAAAAGTGAATGAAGCAGGCAGAATGCAATTGACGGTGTTGTCGTCAATGACAGTCATGGAGAATGGCCTTATCAGTCGTGGGGAATTGACAGAAGGGACGATGCCCGGATTAAGATTGAGTTTGGCAGAATGGTAGAGGTGGACAGAATCATCTTGTATACAAGAGCGGATTTCCCACATGATAACTGGTGGAGAAGTGTGCAGTTTACTTTTTCGGATGAGAGTGAACTTGATATGAGGATGGAAAAGAGTGTGCTCCCACATGAAATCACATTTCCTGCAAAGCAGATAATGTGGCTGGAAATGCACAGTATGGTAAAATCAGAAGAACCCTCGCCATTTCCGGCCCTGACACAGATCGAGGTATATGGCAGGGAAGCAGAAATCGAGTAAGCAGGATATGGAGCTGGTGGACAAACGGTTTCTGGGGCGGCATGATGTGGCAGCTGTATTATGCGACAAAGGAGCCGGTCTATCTGGAAAATGCGCTGGCGACGGAGATCAAACTGGATGCAAACCTGATGAACCGTCAGGGCATGGACCATGACAGCGGCTTTAAGTGGCTGCCGACTTCAGTTGCACATTATCACATGACAGGGGACATGGCATCGAGGAACAGGGCGCTTCTGGCGGCAGACAACCTTGCTGGGCGGTTTAATCCGATTGGAAGATTTATCCGCGCATGGAACAACTGGGACGGAAATGAGGATGGCTCTTTTGCAGGGCGCGCCATTATTGACTGTATGATGAACCTGCCGCTCTTGTACTGGGCCGGGGACGAGGTGCATGATCCGAAATTCTACCATATAGCAAAGATGCACGCGGACACTGCTGCCAGATATTTCATACGTGATGACGGCTCTGCGAAACACATTGTTGAATTTGATGCCGGGACTGGGGAATATCTGCATTCTGTAGGCGGACAGGGTTATGGACACGGTTCTTCATGGACGAGGGGGCAGGCATGGGCAATCTATGGCTTTGTGCTCAGTTACCTTCACACGGGGGAGGAGCGCTATCTTGCCACTTCCCGAAAAGTTGCGGATTACTTCATTGCGAACATTCCGGCGTCAAAACTGATACCGGTTGATTTTAGACAGCCTGAAAGTCCGGCATATGAGGACTCAACAGCGGCGGCGATTGCAGCGTGCGGACTGCTTGAGCTGGCGAAATGTGTGCCTGAAAGTGAAAGAGATCCGTATGAAACCGCGGCATTGGAAATGTTGAAGGCGCTTGCGGACAAACGTTGTAACTGGGACGGGGATACGGACAACCTGCTGGAAAAATGTACGGCGGCATACCATGATATGGAACATGAGTTTTCCATTATTTATGGGGATTACTATTTTATTGAGGCAATTTGGAAACTGATGGGTAAGGAATTATTTATCTGGGGGAATAGGCACGAGGGCAGCTGGACTAAGAACTAAGTTTATAGAAAGGCTGACAGGAGAAAGCCGGATTGAGGCAGCAGTTCTATTCTGCTTCAATCTGGCTTTTGACAACAATAGGATAATGGCGTACTTTGCAATTCTGGTCAAATATGCATTGTGTTTGAATTTATACAAAAGTTAACTGGATATGGCATTGCGTTTTTGGATGTGGTTTGGCAGGAAGCTCCCACTGTATCAAATATACGGTTGTCTTCGTACCATCATGCAAAAAGTGTTCTTTGGGGAGAATCTGTATCTGTTTTGTGCAGTGCCACAATGCATTGCAGGTTATCGTGCAAGTGCCATTTTTTCCCTTTATTATGACTTGTATCTTATCGGTGCGCTGGATGACTTCCGGCAGAAATGGTGTAATGAGGTTTTAGCGCCCAAATCTGTCAGCAGCAGTTCGCCCTGCCATACACATAAAAAATGCCCAATATCATTGTGGTTGTGGTTTTCGTCATTATGTCCGCCCTTTGCGGCAAAGCCGTTGCCGTTTTGGTCCTTGCAGATCATCCACTGGGCGCAGGGCAGTAAGGCATAGGTAGGAGAGGGGCATTCCATGTCAGATTTTTCCTGACCGCCATATGTCATCAGCCACCGGATTGTCCTTTCATTGGTAAGCCACCGGTAACAGGAATCGTCCTCAAACGTTCCTGCTGATGCATAATCAGGTGTCCCGATCTCAGGAAAGCAGTGGACAAGGTACGCAGTCAGTCCGGGAAGAAAATGTTCATGACAGTCTGAATCGGAAAAACTCAGCGATATGCCCTGTCCAAAATAACATTTTTCCTGAAAGGCAGCAAGCTTTTCGCAGACTGGCTGTGCCATTAAATTGACAGCGCCGTTGGTCTCCTGATATAAAAGCTCTGAAAATGCCGTGAAATAGCTCATGCCATAAGAAAAATATCCAAGCCCCTCTGTACAGGTTCCGTCTTGTTCCATACCATCCAGATAACAGGCGAGTGCATTGCACACCCGTTTGATGCAGGGCTCTTTCCATGCGGCCGGCAGTTTTCCCATCCGGTCCATAGCGATTGCTGCGATACCGATAGAGCCGGCGCAGACAGCAGACCAGTTACAGCGGTCTGTCTCCCACCAGCTGTAGGGAAATGTGGAAGTGCAGAAGGGGGTAAGTACCCTGTCCATAATTTCAGTCTGTGCAAGCGCCACAGTTTCATAAGGCAGCCTATTTCCCATAATCAAAAGGATTTCAGCAAGGGACTGCGCTGTTTCCGCTGCAAACAGGTCAATCGTTTTTTCATCCAGATGCGAGAAATCCACATGCGCGGGAAGTGCCCAGAAGCGTTCCCCGCATATAGAAAGGATAATTTGATTCAGCGCTTTAATATCAGATTCCTTTTTACCAAATTCAGATAAAATACCAAATACTGTCAGATATTTTCTCCGCGTAAAATAGGCATTTTCATACACCAGACGATTGCCGGTCTTTTCGAATAAAAAGAATGCATCCTCTGTCAGTTCAGGTGGTTCCTGGTTTCTAAGGATATCGCCCGCCTGTTGGATATCATTCCAAAATTTCCGTAGATATGTTTTCTCTCGATCATTCATTTTTGCCACCGCCTTTTTCTGTCGTTCAAACACGTTCTAATACAACTTGTCAATAAATTTCAAATTCAGGGATATTATAGCATTGCATGAAGCTTGTTTCAACCATTCCTAATGGAAAAGACATTTGTGCTTGCACCCAAATCCGCAGTTGAACAATCAGTGATAATGGTTCGACAAAAAATCTTTCGCTACATTTCGCAAAAAAAGTACACAAATTTTGCCGATAAATGAAGTAGAGATCTAGAACGTGTTTGAAAAATCATTCCCGCACGCCTCATGTTGCGTGATATTTGCAGCAAGCTATTATGACGAAAGAGGCAGAGCGGATATGACTATGGCGGGGACTATGCGATTCCCTCAATGGAAGGGAACATAATGACGGAAAGGACTGGAGAATGGCTATGGTTGAGCTGTATTATATTGAAGATGATCCGGGCATTGCATTGATTGTAAAAGAATATCTGGAACAGAAGAACTTTAAGGTAACAATCTGTGAAACACTTGCACAGGCGGGACAGGCATTAAAGGAGCATGTCCCAACCCTTGTTCTGCTGGACTGGAACATGCCGGATGGGCATGGGGACGGTTTGTGCCAGTGGATTCGCAGAAACTGGAAAGAGCTGCCCATTATTTTTCTTACGGTGCGGGGAGACTGCGCGGATATTGTTTCGGGTTTGGGGAACGGTGCGGACGATTATATCGTGAAGCCGTTTGAACTGGAGATATTGCATTCGCGGATTCTGGCATTACTCCGCAGGACCGGCAACGTGGCTAAGCAGTATCTTTCCTGTGATGGGATCAGGATGGATTTAAACCGCCATGCTGTATTCCACCACTTAGAGGAAATCTTTTTAAGCGAAGCAGAATACCAACTGCTTTTATGTCTGATGCAGAATAAGGGAAAGACGGTTACCCGGGAAAAAATACTGGAACAGGTATGGGATGCAAACGGAAATTATGTGAACAATAATACATTAACGGTTACCATGAAACGTCTGAGAGACAGGCTTCATCAGCCGGAGTGTCTGAAAACTGTCAGAAGCGTAGGCTACCGTATGGAGGATACCCTATGAGCGGACGGAAAAATATACTGGTCACTTTTGGATTTGTCCTGTCCATTGTCTTGGTTGCGGCGGCAGTTTCTGTCCTGCTTGCTTCTTACCATTACAGCCTGCTTCAGTTTAAACTGCTGAATGTAATCTGCGGCGAGGTGGTGGAACAGGAGCCGAAAACAAAAAATATCATTTCCGCAGCATTAAAGGAATATACGGGGGGAAATCCTGACAGTGTGGCGAAAGAAGATATGCTGTCTGCACTGGGATACCGCGTCTCTGATTTTTCAGGAGGTGCTTCCCTGCCGAATATTTTGTTTGCTGCAACAGGTGTTCTGACAGGAATCCTGCTGTTTATCGTTACCTTTTGGTATCGGAATAAAATGGAAACCATACGGATTCGGGCCCTGGCGGAGTATCTGGAACAGGCAAATACTGGCAGGGCTGCCATTTTGTCTGCTTCCGGGGAGGATGAATTTTCAAAACTGGAAGATGAGATCTATAAGACAGTGACATTTCTTTATCAGACGAAGGAGAAGGCATTACAGGCAAAGAATGATTTTGCGGATAATCTGTCCAATATTGCCCACCAGCTCAAAACGCCGGTTACAGCCATTTCCCTTTCTGCCCAGATGATGAAGCAGAACATGGATTATAAACATCTGGAACAGGTAGAGAAGCAGCTTTTACGGTTGACACATCTTGAGGATGCGCTATTGCTCCTTTCCAGGATTGATGCCGGAACCTTACATTTACAGAGGAATGAGGTAGATGTCTTTACGCTTCTTGTCCTTGCAGCGGACAATCTGCAGGAGTTGTTTGTAAGTTTTTGCACTTCTGTTGATATACCGGAGCAGGGGGAAATGCTGGTGACTGTGGATCTGGACTGGACCATGGAGGCAGTCATGAATTTAATGAAAAACTGCATGGAGCATAATCATGGCGGAACGGTCCACTGTTCTTATGCACAGAATCCGCTCTATACAGAAATCCAGATCTGGGACGATGGGGAAGGATTTGCAAAAGAGGATATTCCCCATCTGTTTGAACGGTTTTACCGGGGGAAAAACGCATGTGAGGGCGGCATTGGAATCGGGCTGGCTTTGTCAAAGGAGATGATTGAACGCCAGAATGGAACCATACAGGCAAAAAATAAACCGGACGGCGGCGCTCTTTTTGAAATTCGCTTTTACAGTCACTGAGTTGTAACTTTTATTTGCTATACTGATTATTGTAAAAGCTCATGGAGCAAATGAAAGGAGAAAACCGAAAATGGAAATTTTGAAATGCGAGGGAGTAAAGAAGGTATATGGATCCGGTGGAAATCAGGTGACAGCCCTTAACGGGATCGACCTGTCAGTTCGCAAAGGGGAATTTGTGGCAATCATTGGGGCATCCGGTTCTGGAAAATCAACCCTGCTGCATATTCTTGGTAGCGTGGATAAGCCCACAGAGGGAAAGGTTATGATAGACGGAACCGATCTATCCAAATTGAACCGGACAGAGGCGGCAATTTTCCGGCGCAGGAAAGTGGGGCTTGTATATCAGTTTTATAACCTTATCCCGACACTGACGGTGCGGAAGAATATCCTCATGCCTCTTGCACTGGATAAGAAAAAACCCAATCAGGAATATTTTGAGAAGGTGGTAAATTCCCTTGGTATTGCAGAGAGGCTTGACGCTTTGCCAAACCAGTTATCAGGAGGACAGCAGCAGAGAGCAGCGATCGCGCGTTCCCTAATCTACCGTCCGGCTCTGCTTCTGGCAGACGAACCTACCGGGAATCTGGATCAGAAAAATTCCAGAGAAATTATTGACATGCTGAAACTTTCCAACCGCAATCTCGAGCAGACCATTTTACTGATCACCCATGATGAAAAGGTCGCTCTGGAAGCAGAACGTATTATAACAGTGAAAGACGGCTGTGTTATCAGTGATGAGCAGCGGAGGTGAAATGGATGAAAGATTATTCGTCAGATTATATGAAAAACAATCGTTCCTCCAGCCTGTCCGTCAGGATCGCCGCATTTATTTCCGCTCTGCTCTTATCCTTGTTGTGCGGTCTGTTTTATAATGCATGGAAATACGAGGTGGAACGGATTCAGCTGGAGGAAGGCGGCTGGCACAGCCGGATTTTTGGAGAGTTTGCGGAAGAGGAGATCGAAACTGTAAAGAATTTTGCAAATGTGAAAGATGCCGCAGTCAATAAAAAAGCATCTGACAGTGCAGAAACCGTATTGGATATTTACTTTGGTGATATGGATTGTGTTTTTTCAGACACGCCTCGCATTGCGCAGCAGGTAGGAGCCGCACCGGAAAAAATCGTTTACAATTATGAACTTCTGGCAATGTATCTGGTCAGGGATTCCAGTGATACAGTGCCCAGACTGCTGTTTCCGATGTTTATTCTGATCACGCTTGCGGCCTCGTTTTCCCTGATCGTGATCATTCACAATTCCTTTGCGGTATCCATGAATGCACGGATTCATCAGTTTGGTATTTTTTCAAGTATTGGAGCCACGCCTAAGCAGATTAAGGTGTGCCTTTTACAGGAAGCGGCTGGTCTCTGTGTACTTCCCATACTGGCAGGGAATTTATTGGGTATTGCGGGCAGCATGGGACTGATACAGTTGAGCAATATTCTGTTGGGAAGCGATATTCCGGGACGGCATGAATCAGTTCCCGGTTATCATCCGCTGGTACTGGTACTGACATTGTTTGTGAGTGTACTCACCATATGGATCTCCGCATGGATGCCTGCCAGAAAATTAAGTAAGCTGACGCCGCTGGAAGCCATCAGAAATACAGGCGAATTACAGTTAAAGCGCCGGAAAAATTCACATTTCCTTTCGCTGCTGTTGGGAGTGGAGGGGGAGCTTGCCGGCAATGCATTAAAGGCGCAGAGAAAGGCTTTACGGACTTCATCCTTATCGCTGATATCCGCGTTTCTGGCGTTTGCGCTCATGCAGTGTTTTTTTACCCTTTCCGGGATCAGCACAAGGGAGACTTATTTTGAACGGTATCAGGAAGTATGGGATGTGATGGTTACCGTGAAAGATGCGGATGTGGATGCCTTGGAAGAAACGGATCGCATTCAGGAAATAAACGGACTGGAAAGCGCCATGCTATATCAGAAGGCAATGGCGAAGCGGATCATTACAGAGGAAGAAATGAGCGAAGAGATGAAGTCCTTCGGTGGATTTTCACATGCGCCCGGTAATTATGTAACACAGACAGATGGCGGATGGCTGGTGGATGCACCAATCATCATACTGGATGATAACAGCTTTCTGGATTACTGTGAACAGATCGGGATTACGCCGCAGCTTCATGGGGCAGTCATCTTAAACCAGATCCGGGATGTGACAAATCCAGATTTCAGACACCCGGATTTTATGCCTTATATAAAGGAGCCGGGTGTGGGAGAAAGTGCTGCAAGTATTTTGAGACAGTCAGGGAGAGAGGAACTGACGGCTGCGGTACCGGTTCTGGCTTATACAGAAAAAGTTCCTGTTTTAAGGGAAGAATACGCAACACTAAATTATTACGAGCTGGTACATTTTATTCCGGTATCTTTATGGAATAAAATCAAGATACGGATCGGAGGCGTGGAAGAAGACAGTTATATCTGTGTTCTTGGGAAAGAAAATGCGTCCATGGAAGAACTGAACATGCTGCAAGATGAACTTGGCCGGATCTTCAGCGGGAAATATACCATAGAATCTGAAAACCGTATCCGGGAATCTGAAATAAATGATAAACAGATACAGGGAATGATGGCGATATTTGGAGGCTTTTGTATCCTGCTTGCAATCATCGGCATCGGCAATGTGTTTTCCAACACGCTGGGATTTACGCACCAGAGAAGAAGGGAATTTGCAAGATATATGTCGATTGGACTGACACCCAGGGAGCTTAAGAAAATGTTCTGCACGGAAGCACTGGTGATCGCCGGAAGACCGATTCTGATCAGTGTTCCCCTTGTGATTATTGCAACAGGGTATATGCTGAAGGCAAGCTATGTGGGAGTGGGAGAATTTATGGCAGAGGCGCCGGTTATGCCAATCCTTCTGTTTATGCTGGCCATCCTGGGATCCGTAGCACTGGCATATTATCTTGCGTGGCGGAATGTACGCATAATCAGCCTCGCAGAGGTTCTTAGGGATGATACAATGATGTAAAACTGACCAAGTGTAATTCGGAAAATTTCGCTCACAGCCGATTTTTCTGTGCATTGATGATATTATGGCTGCCAAGTTTGCAGATTCGCCAGCAGATATTGTATGCCAGTTTGCTGCAACTTCGGGTTTTACAATATTTCTTAGCCGCCGCAAGGGAAGAAAACATCACAAAAGCGGCAGCATTTCTACATATCACACAGCCAACCCTGTCCCGACAGCTGATGCAGATGGAGGAAGAACTCGGCGTTAAATTATTCCGCAGGGGAAAGCATAACATTCTGCTGACAGAAGAAGGTATGCTGCTTCGCAGTCGCGTGTTGTATCAATCTGCAATCTCTCTCACTATAACCAGTCAGGACTTTATTTAATTTTTTAGCTATGCGTTTCAGGCATTTTACATTATTCAACATGGGTATTAGACATGAGATAAAAATGGATTTACAATATAGATGTTCCGGGAAAGGGGCATCTATATGGGGACCACACAGAACCTGAGCGGATAGCGATGCTGAACAGGAGAAGGGGCAAGACCTTGGATGAGATTCACTTTAAGGAAAAACAGATCGCGCATATGGATTACCTGCGGTATGAAATGCAGAAAACCCCAAAATAAGGTTAAGCGATTATTCAGTTAGAAGGGTCGAAATTTAGTAAAGACAGAATGAGACGAGGAGCGATGAAAATGAAAAAAATGTTATCGGTAATTATGGTTGGTATCTTGATATTTTCACTGACAGGATGTGGCGGGAATAATGCGGATAGCGGCAAAGACAGCGCTGCGGCAAATGAAAATACGGTAAGTCAGGAAACGGCAGGAGCCAAAGAAAACGCTTCTTTGCCGGCGCCGGAGAACGAGGCGGATGAATCAGGGCAGTCGGAATTGGAGAGCAGTATGGCAGAACAGGATACGGCAAAGCCGGAAAGTAGTGCGACAACTGGATCAGAGACGGAACCCGATGCAGCAGACGGCAGCAATGCGCTGGTTGTGTATTTCTCATGGTCGGGGAATACGGAAAATGTCGCAAATGCCATTGCGGAGCAGACGGGGGCGGATGTATTTGAAATTGTTCCAGAGGAAACCTATACCTCCGACTATAATGCGCTTTTGGATATTGCATCAGAGGAAAAGGAAAGCGGTGCCCGTCCGGCGATTGCGGGAAGCATAGAGGACATTTCTCAGTATGAATTCATTTATGTGGGGTTTCCCAACTGGCTTGCGTACCACAATATGGCGATAATTTTCCACTCTATTTTGAAATTAAAAATGATGTAAAAAATTTATTATCATATGATTACGAAAATTAGGAGAGTTATTTGTTAAGTGTGTTTGGACTAAATTAGGAGGGCATAATGAAAGAACAATCGGAAATTGATACTGCACAGATTGTTAAAGATTTTTTCTTGGGAGAATTTTCATTTGATGAGTTGAAATATGATCCAGAGAATTTACCAAAAGGAAACCGAAAAGAATTGGCGGATGTGGTTGTAGAATATGGAAATAATGTTATTGCGTTTCAAATCAAGGGGCGAGAGAATTTTGATAATGGTACCAGTGAGGATGAATGGGTAAAAAAATATACAGATAGAGCCAAGAATCAGCTTGTAGATACATACAATCAATTTCAGAATAATGTGGCACCACCATTTGTAAATGGTCGGGGAGACAGATATGAATTAAAAAAGCATGGAATCTATACAGGGATAATTATTCTTTATAATGAAAGGGTACAGGAATATAAGAGAGTTTTAAATTGTAGGCGGTTGAAGGGGATTGTACACTGCTTTACATATAAGGATTTTAAGAATTGCTGTGAAAAATTAGTTCTACCAAAAGATATTATGGAGTACATGTCATATCGTGAGAAATACGTTGAAATGGATAGGATATGTAAGGAAGAAGAAGCCGATGTGGTAGATAGATTTCTTGTTGAGAAATATGGAACAAATAAATTTGATCCAGATGAATTGTATATATTTCGTTGGTTCCTAAATAATTACAAAGACAGATTGGAGGACGGTAATCGCAAACAGTACAGAGAAATTATAGAAGTCTTTCTGGAATTAGACCGGGTCGGTGTAGATGCTTTTTCTCGAAGATTAGGCAAAATTATTTCACTGGCAAAAAAGAGTGTAAATTCTGATAATAGTTATATTGTTCCAGGAAATAAAGAACTTTCTTCATTTTTATTTTTGTCGGCAGATTCCGGCAGCAAACTTATTGAGTATATTGAGAAAATGACCTATTTATTTATGTATAAGACGAAATCACATAAATGTTTAACTGTGGTGGCATACTTTGATGCAGTAGAATCTTTTCGCCTTGATTGGATATTTATAGAACTTCCGTGGGAATATGATGAGAAATTGGAAGAGATGTGTAATTTGCCAGAAATTAGGAAGTTATGGAATCCGCAACTAATTTTGACGGGGAAAATAGTGAGTTCTCAAATGAAGAATTCCAAGATATTTGTGAGGGATTTAGCATAAAGCAGATACAAAAAGATAAAGTGCATATATTGATTTCTCTCCGATCCGATCAGGGGAGTATGGATAGAGATATGGAAAGAAGTGAGAAGATTATATCAGCTATAAAGCAAAATGGGTTTATCACTAAAGATAATACAACAACATATATCCATTATAAAGATGAAGACAGAGGAATAAAAAAGATTGATTATAAGTTTGAATATCCTGATGAGGCGATTGATTTATTAACTTCTTTGAATATGAAATGTAGTGCATATAATAGCAATGGGCAAAACTGTACAGAAGACTGCAAAAATTTGAATAGATGGCCAGTATTAAAAGCGAGAAATATTCGTTATCAGGTATTATCTTTTGATAGGAAGGATTCGATATGATTTTGAGTGTAAGTAGAAGAACAGATATCCCTAATTATTATTCAGATTGGTTTATTGCTAGAATTAAGGAAGGATTTTTATATGTGCGAAATCCTATGAATGCGCATCAAATAAGTAAAATAGACCTATCACCAGAAGTGGTAGATTGTATTGTGTTTTGGACAAAGAATCCTGCAAATATGATTGAAAAGTTAGAGGATTTACAAAAATATATGTATTATTTTCAATTTACTATGACAGGATATGGTAAGGATGTGGAACCAAACCTTCCAAATAAAAGGGAAGAGCTTATTCCGACATTTAAACGATTGTCTGAAAAAATAGGAAAAGAAAGAGTAATATGGAGATATGATCCTATTTTGATAGGTAAGCGATATACAATAGATTACCACTTAAAGGCTTTTGAGGAAATAGCCAGTAATCTTGCGGATTATACTGAGAAGGTAGTTATCAGTTTTGTTGATTTGTATTCCAAAACGCAACGAAACACAAAGGAACTAGATATTAAGCAGATAACAAATGAAGAAATGATTGAATTGGCAAGGGAAATGGCTCAGATTGCTTCAAAGTATAATTTAATAATTGAGACTTGTGCAGAGCAAATAAATCTTCACGAAGTTGGCATTCAGCATGGAAGTTGTATAGATAAAAAATTAATTGAGAGATTATTAGGTTGTAAGCTGATTGCTGAAAAGGATAAAAATCAAAGGGAAGAGTGCGGTTGCTTTGAAAGCGTAGAGGTAGGGGCATATAATACTTGCCTTAATGGATGTAAATATTGTTATGCGAATTTTAATAATAGCAAAGTAGAAGAAAATGTAAAATTATATAATCAAGATTCTACTCTATTATGTGGAAACATTTCTTC
>VSNR01000059.1 GCA_009774345.1 Lachnospiraceae bacterium
ATTTAATGTTCTTTTGGACAATCTTAAAGGTTATACGCTTCATGCCGCTAAAAATTTTCGCTAAACCTGTTGCATTATCGCCTACAATGTGTTAATATAACATCACCTACAACATGTTAACTAAAACATGTTAATCAAGTTCACCTATTTTTTAGACGCCTGTGTGCATAAAAAAGGAGGCTTTTATGGCAAATCAAATTTCTGAATCGGAACTGGTTTTGATGAAAATCATATGGCAAAATGGCGGCGCAGCACTGTATTCCCTCATTATGGACGAGCTGGAAAAGGACAAAAACACGTGGAAAAACAACACGGTACTCACCTTGCTGTCACGTCTGTCTGAAAAGGGATTTCTCAAGATTCGAAAAATCGGCAGGCGCAATGAATATATCGCTGTCGTGACAGAACAGGACTATCAGGCAATGCAGACACACAGCTTTCTCGACAGAATCTATGGCGGCAATGTCAAAAGTCTGGTATCCACGTTATTGCAGCAGGAAATTCTTTCCCCCGATGAATTACGGGAAATCGAAGCATATTGGAGAAACGAAAATGAATGATTTTATCAAAACACTCCTGTCACTGTCCGTCTCTGGAAGTGTATTGTTTTTGCTTCTGTGGGGATTTAAGCCGCTTTACAAGAACCAGTTCAGCAGACGCTGGCAGTATTATATCTGGCTCGTCGCCGCCCTGCGGTTTGTGCTGCCGTTTACCCCGAACACGACGATCATCGGCAGTCTTTTTACTGCCTGTAGTCCTGATACCTTTGCTGCCACGAATACCGTTCAGACATTTTACAGCAGCATCCAAGCCGCGCCCGCTGCCGCGCAGACCCCCTTTGATCTGTCTTTTCTTTTATTTATTGTATGGTCAGCAGGGGTCTTTGCAGCTCTCATCCGAAAAATAACAATGTATCAGGCATTCACCCACTCTATCAGAGCAGGAAGTACCGAAGTCTCAGATCTCAAAACGCTGAATGTATTGTCCGACTGTATGGAACGGCTTTCTGTCAAAAAGCGTGTGGAATTATATCAGAGTCCGCTGGCTGCCTCGCCCTTTATGATTGGATGCTTCCACCCAAGTATCATTTTGCCTGTAAAAGAGCTTACGGAACAGGAACAAACCTGTATTTTCACCCATGAACTGATTCACTACAGGCAAAAAGATCTGCTGTATAAATGGTTTATCCAGCTAATCCTGTGCCTTCACTGGTTTAACCCCGTCGTGTACATGCTGGAAAAAGCGGTAAACAGCGCATGTGAATTATCCTGCGATGAAATCCTTATCATGAATCTGGACAAAGACGCAAGACGTGCCTACGGCGATGTCCTAATAAAGTTTTTGAAAGTCCGTGTAACATACAATTTTTTTGCTTCTGTCACATTGACCGCAGATGCAAAACATTTCAAAGAAAGGTTAGGTGCGATTATGCATTACAAAAAACAGACAACATTTATGAAAACAGTTTCCCTACTGGCGGCAATCCTGCTGTCCGCCGGGGCGTTTGCGCTTGGGGCATACACCGCCCCGCCGGCTTCGCCTGTATCGTCAACAGGCTTTGTCAATTATACAGTGCGGCAAGAAGATGGCATCTTTTATATTTACTGTGATGGCGCCTGCGAGAGCGATCAGCCGACGGGCGGCATTTCAAAAAATTCGATTGGGTTTGTTCTGGTGCGAAAAGACGGATATGCGACACTCACTGGCTTTCGCAGCATTGAAACACTTCTTGCAGATGTAGAAAAACAATGTGACGATATGCTCCTGCATGGCACCATCACACAGGAAGAGCGAGATATCGTACTGGAGACAGCCGCCGCATACGATTCTGGCATCATTCGTTCTATCATCTATGACAAACAGGGGGCAATCGTCGGAAGTTTTCAGATTTAGATTTTCACACCAAAACAAATCTCCTGCCGCATAGTTCAGCGTGAAACACTGAAATTCTTGAATTTGAGATAAAAAAATGATATGATTAAGGCACAAACAGAAAGGAAACAAGACATGGCAAATATATATGACGGTGCATTCCGAACAATACTCAATGACTGTCGGAAGCTGATTATTCCCATAATTAATGAAATATTCGGGGAAACATATACAGGGGAAGAAGAAATACAGTTTTTCCCCAACGAACATTTTATAGACCAGCAGAACGAAGCGGACAAGGAACGGATTACAGACACGAATTTTACGGTTTTCGGGAAAGTACCAAAAAAGTATCACATTGAGTGTGAAAGCAGCCTGCCAGACGGAAGAATTACGATAAGACTATTTGAATATGATGCTCAAATAGCCTTGGACGAAGGCGAGGTTACAGAGGAAACGCTGACTGTGACCTTTCCCAATACGGCGGTACTGTATCTTAGAGCATACCGAAAAACACCAGATAAAATGAAATATGTGATTGTTACTCCGGGCGGGACAGTGCAGTATGACATACCGATTATGAAAGTACAGAAATATTCGCTAGACAATATCTTTGAAAAACGACTATTAATGTTAATCCCGTTTTACATTTTTTCACATGAGAATCGCTTTTTGGAATATAATAGCAATGAGCAGAAACTGGCGGAATTGAAAGCAGAGTACCAAAAAATATTAGAACGGCTTGAAGAACTGGAACAGCGGGGAGTGATAGGGGCGTTTGACAAGCGCACCATCATAGAGCTCTCCGGCGATGTGATAAAAGAAATTGCACAAAAGTATGAGAATGTGCAGAAAGGTGTAGGTGATATGATGCGTGGAGCATTGATTGAAACAAGTGCAAGGACTATTTTAAATCAGGGTATTAATCAGGGTATTAGTCAGGGTATTAATCAAGGTATAAGTCAGAATCAGAGGGAGACAGCTCTCCGACTGTTGAAGAGAGGGAAGCAGACAGTCGAAGAAATTGCAGAGGATACAGGACTCAGCGTAAATGATGTTCAACAGCTTGACAAACTTCAAACAATGTAGAACAGCAAGGAAGTTTTCAGATTTAACTCTTAGATCTTCACGCCAAAGCAAATCTCCTGCCCCTGCGCCCGCTCCAACAGTTCTACGGTAATCTCTCCCTTGTGGCGCTTTGCGATTTGGTTTGCCTGATACAGCCCAAGTCCTCTGTCCTCCCGGTTGTTTTTGGTCGTGAATCCTTTTTCAAAAAAGTGGGAAATCTCATTCATTGTCAGATTTTCCACTTGATTTTTGATCATAAAAATCAGCTTGTCATTTTTGGCATCCAGCACCATTTCCACCTTGTTCTTCTGCGGTGTCGCCGCCTCGAATGCATTGTCCGTCAGCGTCCCGATGATTTCGACGAGCGCGTGTTCTGACACTGGTGTCACGATTTCCTGACTCAGCACCTGTATGTCGATGTCGATATAGGCTGGCGCGCTGATAATCTTACTGTACAAAAATCCTGCCAGTATTTTGTCCGATATGCGCAGCAGCGCTGGATTGCACCGGGATTTGTCCCCGTAAATATCCTTGCAGTACGCAGACTGCGCCCTGACAAGCTCATCATAGTCTTTGATCGTCACATGCATATTCAGAATCGCATTCATATGATTGTCAAACTCGTGCTGCCGCGCCCTGATATCCTTTGTCAGCTCCTCCATCGGCTTTATGTACAGCTTGTAAATCTTGAGCTCCTGCTCCTGCCGCCGCAGCGCCGCATAATTCTGCGCCCAGTCAAAAAAGCCGAATATAATCACCGAAAAGACAATGCCAAACAGTACCATCACCTTGATATCCAGCGTGCGGCTCAGATACAGGTCAACCAGCAGATACAATGCAATGATCAGCGCGACGACGCAAAAGATACGATATAAAAATTTTCTGCCAAGCTCAGCCATCACAGCGCACTCCTTTTCATTTTTTCCCTAATGTCGCTCTTGTACGTTATGCCGATTTCCACCTGCTCCCCGTTTTTCATGCGGATAACGCCGTTCACGGTATCTACATAGTCAATATAGTCCAGATTCACCACACACATGCGGTGCACCTGCAAAAATTTCTCATTTGGCAGTTTTTCAAGCAGTTGTTTGATGGAGAGATATGGCACCTTCATCTCTTCTTTTAAGAGTATGAGCTGGACGCCCCGCGGCACCGCCTTCACGCACACGATATCTTTACAGAAGATCTTGTAGTTGATGCTGTCCTTTTTGACCACCACAAAAGCATCCCGCGTCTCACCCTGCTGGGATAAAAACAGCAGTTTCCCGGCGAGCTTCTCAATATCCTGCTCATTATATGGTTTGATGAGATACTGGTAACAGTGCAGTTCCCTGTACGCTGTGAGCTCCATATTGGCCAGTGAGGTAATCATCACGATCGGCGTGAATGCATACTCCCGTCTCATGCGCACCTCCCGCGCAAAGGTGATGCCTGAGATATCCTCTTTGTCATTCAGATCAAGATTAATGTCCAGCAAAAAAGCCGAAAAGGGCTGCGCTTCTTGCTCAAGCGCAGCCCTTGCCTCATTCAGACTGTTCACAGGAACGGCGCACACCCTGTCAGATACTTTTTCCAGCATCCCAGTAATCGCGTTTAAGCAGTCCTTACTGTCCTCTAGTACCAAGATCTTTGTCATGTGTGTTGCTCCTTCCGACTTATTACACTGTTACAATTTACTTCAAAATTTCCCCGACGGACTTTGCAAGCCCTGCTACTCCTTGGATCTCCGAA
This sequence comes from Lachnospiraceae bacterium, assembly GCA_009774345.1. Taxonomy (GTDB): domain Bacteria; phylum Bacillota; class Clostridia; order Lachnospirales; family Lachnospiraceae; genus COE1. Next base: position 4,672 of record VSNR01000059.1, read on the forward strand.
GGAATAATAATCTTGGTCGCACTGCCGTTTGCGGCTTTCTCAAAGGCTTCAAGCTTCTTGATCGTAAGCACTGCTTCGTCGGCGCCTGCGTCTCTCAGATATTTAATACCCTCTGCATTTGCCATCTGTACCACGCGGATCGCCTCCGCCTGACCTTCCGCCTCGCGGATTCTCTTTTCTTTCTCTGCCTCCGCGCGCAAAATTGCTGCCTGCTTCTCTGCCTCTGCCTCAAGAATTGCGGATTCTTTCTGACCTTCTGCCACAAGAATTGTCGATTTTTTCTCCCCCTCTGCGCGAAGAATCGCTTCACGGCGCTCACGCTCTGCCTTCATCTGCTTCTCCATCGCATTCCGAATCGCTTCGGGCGGGATGATATTCTTTAACTCGACACGGTTTACTTTAATTCCCCATGGGTCTGTAGCCACGTCAAGCGCTGAGCGCATATTGGTGTTGATAATCTCCCTTGAAGTCAGCGTCTGGTCCAGCTCCATCTCACCGATAATATTTCGAAGTGTCGTCGCCGTCAGCTTCTCGATTGCCATAATCGGGTTATCCACGCCATACGCATACATCTTAGGGTCTGTGATCTGGAAAAATACGACCGTGTCAATCTGCATCGTCACGTTGTCCTTTGTGATCACAGGCTGCGGCGGGAAATCAACCACCTGTTCCTTCAGGTTCACTTTCTTGGCAACTCTGTCAAGAAAAGGAATCTTGAAATGCAGCCCTACGCCCCATGTGGTATCGTATCCGCCAAGCCGCTCTATTACATAGGCAGACGCCTGCGGAACAATGCGTACATTTGCCGCCAGAAGCAAAATCATAATAAATAATATTGCCAATAAAATTTCTATCATACGAAAACCTCCTCCTCATACAAAACAATCCTGTTTCAGCCATCCTCATATTTCTCTACGATCAGCCGCACCCCTTTGATATCGACGACTTTTGCAAGACTTCCTGCTGCAATTTTGTTCTGGTCCCCGTCAGCGCGCACTGTCCATTCCTGACCGTTTACTACTGCGCTTCCCTGACCTGCAATGTTGTCAACATCCTGTGTGATTCTCACTACTTTTCCAATAATTCCCTCGTAATTTGTCCTTGTGCGCGTATTGTTTATGTACCTGATCGCCAAGGGTCTTGTGAATATAAGCATTCCGAGAGATACCAGCAAAAATACTGTCATTTGAAGCAGGATGCCGCCTCCCAGCATCGAGACGATGATTGCAACCAGCGCACCGATTGCAAACCAGATGGTCGTGAGTCCCACTGTTACAATCTCAATGATAATGAGTACGATCATGGCAGCAAGCCACACCATTGTGTTCGTCATGAAAACTCCTCCTTTCTACATCCAAAGTCTATATCAGAAGTCTATGCTGTCTTTTTCTTCCTGACAATTATACCTTACCGCATATTTTCATTTCGCACAATGGGTTTTGCGTGAACCGCGTGATTTCCGTATTTAATTTTCGTTTTTTTCAATTTGCCGGTAAATAGTCAACTCCTTCTGATAAGCTTCCGTCTTATCATAACCGCAGGAGAACATTTCCGGGCAGAATCCTCTGTAAATACACTCCCGCACCATACAGCTTGCAAGCTCTGGCTCGGTCTTTGCCACTTCCTCTTTGACGAGCTGCCACGCCTCCCGCGTCTCAGGACTCGCACAGTTACACAGGCGCTTGCGGCTGATATTGATCAGCGCCTGCGCGTCCGCCTCACATGCATGGTTAACCAAAGCGCCCTGCGGCAACGCATCCCGGTTTGTACCTGTACGGTCACTGCGCTGTGTGGATACCCAGTGCTCTATTCCTATTTTATGCCGCACCATATGTACACTTACCCAAGATTTTAAATCCTTCCAGCGCCAGTAAAATTTCATGCGCCTGATGGGCGAATGTTCCGACAGAATCAGCTTCCGTTTCCAGACCGAATCAGGATATTTTCCGGTGGTCTTGTTGATTGTATTCATGGCAGCATCCTTGATATCCTGCCAGTTGTCCTCGTGTTTAAATTGATCTATGTGCATATTCTACTCCTCATTATTCCCGAACTTTCTTTGCCTCTGACAATCTCTTAACAGTTCCCTCCATCTGCGTCCTCTCAGAAGAAAGCTCCTTGATGAGCTGATACAGCGTCCAGTTGATATTTTTGGGTGTTGTGACTGCCTTGAGGCTGATTGGCGGAACCCCTACATTTTTATAAGAAAGCATAAACTCATCTAAACTTTTGTTTGGAACTCCCGAAAAGATCACAATCTCCGGCATACAGAAGATCACGGGCGGTTTCTCAATCTGTGTCAAATCCAGCGGTGCGACGTTCTTTAAACCAGCTAGTTTTCCAACCTGCGTATTGAGATCTGACGGCTTTAACTGTTTCGTTTCTATCGACATGCTCATGCCAATGACTTCGATCTGTATCTTCTTTTTTTCCTCCTGCACATAATATAAAATCATTCCCTTTTTTTCTTCCATATTCATACCTTCTTTTTTCATTTTTATAAAAATTTGTCGATCGCCTTTTTGAGTTCCTCGATCGCTTCTGTGTCATTCTCCCGCACTGCATCGACAATGCAGTGGTCAATGTGGTCTTTTAAAATGACCCGGCTCACACCGCCGATCGCAGACTTGACTGCCGCTAACTGTATCAGTACCTCGCTGCAATCCCTGCCGTTTTCCACCATTGTTTTCACGGCTTCCATATGACCTATGATCTTGGACATTCTGTTTAGGACTGCTTTGGTCTGCTGATGTGAATGTGTGTGCGTGTGTGCGTGTTCTATTCCCAATTCGTGCATTTTTTCATGTGTCAGTTCTTTTTCCATTTTCATCTCCCATTCCCAAAGCCTGTGAATCCTATAAAAAATCATACAAAATCAGATAATATCGTATTGCTGACATCAATACCTGCATCTGTCAGCATGACCATATCGTCCTCCTGTGCCATCATTCCCATCTGTGTCCACTTCTGAAGCGCAGTCCCATAGATCTCATCCATATCCTCCGCAAAGCTGTCAGCAAACTCCCGCTTCGAGACGCCGCCCATCATGCGCAGTCCCAGAAACATAAATTCCGCCATCTGTTCCATGACAGAAAGTTTGACCGCAGACTCCTTCACGCTCTCGCCGGCACTGCTGCCATACCGCTTTCGGTTCTGTTCCTGAAACACCGAGAGATACCGCTTCATATTTTTTGTATTTTCCCACCGCCTGTCTCCCACCGTGGAGCTGGCGCCAAGTCCAAATCCAACAAAATCCGCCGTATGCCAGACACCCCGCTGCCAGTAGATGCTGTTATGCCTGCACGCATAACCGGGCTTTGCATAGTTTGAGATCTCATAGCGGTGATAGCCCTGTTGTGCCAGCAGCCGCTTTGTCTCCTCATACATCTGCCTGTCCTCGTCCTCCTCAGGCACAGGCGCCCATGCATCGAGATGCTCATATAACGGCGTCCCTTCTTCTATGATCAGGCTGTATGCTGATACGTGCTCCGGCTGTAACGCTGCCACCTTTTCAAGCGTCCGAACCCAGTGCTCCATATGCTGCCCCGGCAGCGCTGACATCAGATCTATATTGATGTTCGAAAAACCTGTTTCTCTTGCCTGATGGTAGGTGCGCAGAAAATCTTCATACGTATGAATGCGCCCCAGCATTTTCAGCTCGGCATTATCTGCGGACTGCAGGCCGATGCTCAGCCTGTTGATGCCCGCCCTTTTTAATTTCAGAAGCTTATCTTGGTCTGCGGTTCCCGGATTCATCTCCAATGTAATTTCTGCATCTGCATCAATCTGATACTGTAATCTCAGACAATCTAAGATTGCTGTGATTTCCTCCGCCTCCAGAACAGAGGGTGTGCCGCCGCCAAAAAAGATGGTCTTGACCACTGCATCTGTATACTGTGCGGATTCCCAGACAAGCTCCCTTAACAACGCCGCCACATACTCCTGCTGCCGCTGTCTTGTCGCTGGCCCAGAGAGGAAATCGCAATAGACACATTTCCGCACACAGAAAGGAATATGAATGTACAGTCCTATTGAACGCATTGTATTCTTACCTCTGCAAATTACTTTGAATCATCCAGCTTGAGCACGGACATAAACGCTTTCTGCGGAATCTCGACATTGCCAACCTGCCGCATGCGCTTCTTGCCTTCCTTCTGCTTCTCCAACAGCTTCTTTTTGCGCGTGATATCACCGCCGTAGCACTTTGCCAGAACATCTTTTCGCATCGCCTTCACCGTCTCCCGCGCAATGACCTTGCCGCCCACTGCCGCCTGTATCGGAATCTCGAACAGATGCCGCGGTATCTCATCCTTGAGCTTCTCGCACATGCGTCTTCCCCGGTCGTAAGCAGACTGTTTGTGTACAATAAAGGACAGGGCATCCACCTCTTCTTTATTGATGAGAATATCGAGCTTGACAAGCTCAGACTGCTCATAGCCTTTGATATCATAGTCAAAGGATGCATATCCTCTCGAGCGTGACTTGAGTGCGTCAAAAAAGTCATAGATAATCTCATTTAAAGGAAGCTCATACCGCAGCAGCGCCCTTGTTTCCTCCACATACTCCATGCCAAGATACCGCCCGCGCCGCTCTTGGCAAAGCTCCATAATCGAGCCGATAAATTCCGTCGTGACCATGATTTCTGCTGTGACAATCGGCTCCTCCATATAGTCAATCTCCGAAGGGTCTGGCAGGTTTGACGGATTGGTCAGCTCAATCATCTCGCCGTTTGTCTTGTACACCTTATAGACAACGCCCGGCGCCGTCGTCACAAGGTCAAGATTGTACTCGCGCTCGAGACGTTCCTGTATGATCTCAAGGTGCAGCAGCCCTAAAAATCCGCACCGGAAGCCAAACCCCAGCGCAATTGAAGTCTCCGGTTCATAGAACAAGGAGGCGTCATTTAACTGCAATTTTTCGAGTGCATCTCTCAGATCAGGATACTTCGCGCCGTCTGCGGGATATAGTCCGCAGTATACCATAGACAGCACTTTCTTATAGCCCGGCAGCGGCTCTTTGCAGGGATTTTGCGCATCCGTAACCGTATCGCCGACTGCGGTGTCCTTCACATTCTTAATAGAAGCGGTCAGATACCCCACCATCCCGGCGGAGAGCTCCTCGCATGGAATAAACTGTCCTGCGCCAAAATATCCCACCTCCACAACATCCGCCTGCGCGCCGGTCGCCATCATTTTGATTTTGGTTCCCTTGGAAACCCTGCCTTCCATGATGCGGCAGAACACAATGACTCCTTTATAAGAGTCATAGACAGAATCAAATATGAGTGCCTGCAATGGATTGTCCGCGCTGCCCTTGGGCGCTGGAATCTTCGCAATGATTGCTTCCAGAACATCCTCTATCCCCACACCATTCTTCGCAGAGATCAGCGGCGCATCCTGCGCCTCTATGCCGATGACATCCTCAATCTCATTTTTCACCCAGTCAGGACGCGCACTTGGCAGGTCAATCTTGTTGATGACTGGAAATACATCCAGATCGTGGTCCAGTGCGAGATACACGTTTGCCAGCGTCTGCGCCTCAATCCCCTGTGCTGCATCCACGACGAGAATTGCGCCGTCACAGGCTGCCAGCGCGCGGCTCACTTCATAATTAAAGTCTACATGCCCCGGCGTGTCGATCAGATTCAAAATATACTCGTTTCCATCCTGCGCCTTGTATACCGTGCGGACTGTCTGCGCCTTGATCGTAATGCCCCGCTCGCGCTCCAAATCCATGTTGTCAAGAATCTGGTCCTGCATCTCACGGCTGGTCAAAAGCCCTGTCTTTTCTATAATTCTGTCTGCAAGCGTGGATTTGCCGTGATCAATGTGTGCCACAATGCAGAAATTTCTGATTTTACTTTGATCTATCGTTGACATTTTCTCTATCTCCTTCTACTCTTTCTAAATCCCACAGATACGATGACAAGCAGTGCTGCAAGCAGCGCCATCCAGACACCCATCGGCACATCCTCAATGTCAAAGCACCGGACATTGATCCACATCTGATTGATCGCCTTGTTCGCATCTGCATCAAAATACCGCATAATTGCGGTTCTGTCCATGACATCCTGCGGCGGGTACTGGCTGTACAGCTGCCTGCCCATCTGGCTTGCTGATGATTGCAGGATATAGCGCGCATCGCTGTTCTCGCCGCTAAAGAAATATCCTACGGGGTACGCCATCACTTCCTCTTCATCATCAGCGCCGTAACACCATTTCAAATATTCATAGACGGTATCATCCTGCGCATTGCCGGCAATCGACGAGGTATAACCAATATAGTACATATTTCTGACCGCATTGTCCGTCCTAGACAAAAAATTGACAAAAGCTTCCGCTGCATGCTGCCGTTCTGCATCTTCACGAATGCCGTTTTTGAGCATCACCCATCCATCAAACCACAGATTGGTACTCTCCTTAGGCACTGCAAACCGCAGCTCAAAATCATCTTCGTCCGCCTCATCCATCGCGTATACGGCGTCGCCCGACCACTGGTAATTCGCCACAATTTTGCCTGTGATCATATCTGCTTTGCCGCTGTCTGTCTCAAGAGAATACACGTTGTCCATCAGTTGATTCAACAGTTCCTGCGCCTGTGCGATCGTCTCCGGGCGCACATCATTCATCACATCTGCAAGCCGCTCTGAATAGTCCGGCGACTGGATAAACGCCTCGTCTGTCAGCTCATCCTTCTTCAAAATGCCAAGCGCTGCAAAATAGGAGTCGCGCACATTATCTTTCAAAGTGATCTGCCTGTTAAATTTGGGATTGCCAAAAATTTCCCATGTGGAAGCCTCCTCCTGTGTCACAAGCGACGGATTGTACAGTACGCCCGTGATTCCCCACATATAACCTGCGGCATACGTGCTCCATGCCTTGCCTTGAATCTCATTGGATTCCAGCGTATTTTGTATATAAGGAGACACATTTCGAATATAATAATTATTGGCATCCTGCACGTCAAAAAAGTGGTCTGAGTAGGGAATCAGCCTGTCCTCTGCGATCAGCTTCATAATCATATACTCCGACGGGCACACCAGATCATACGAGTCTCCCATATTCAATTGATTATACAAATCCTCGTTGGTGCCAAAGCAGGAGTATTCTACCCGCACTGTTTTGCCGTAAGTCTCCTGATACCAGTCCTCGAAATCCTCATACAATGGTTTCTCCCCAAGAATGACAGTGCCATTGTCAAGCTCGATCGCTTCCTCTTTGTCCCACTCGCCAAGATCAATGTATTCTTCCCAGCTGCACACACGCAGTACGACCGGCTCCTCCTTAGCAGATACAGTCTGCCCTGACACACCGCACAGCCCACACAATAAAAGCATTCCCACACCAGCAATTTTCCTACTCTTTCTCATTTCCTGCTCCTGCCCTCTTGCCGTTTTTGCCACTCCTGTTTCCTGTCATATTCATGATAAACACCATCAGCACCACCACCACAAAGATAATCGTGGAGAGTGCCCACAGCGCAGTCTTGATCTCTGTCTGGGACCCTCTTGTCGCATTCACCACATAGGTGCTGATGGTATCAAATGTCGCAGGCTTTGTATAGCTTGTGATAAAATAATCATCCAAGGAGAGCGTCACTGCCAGCGCAAAGCCAGAGACCACCCCCGGAAAAATCTGTGGCAGCACTACACGCCGCAGCGCTACCGCAGGCGACGCCCCCAAATCCAGCGCCGCCTCATATAAGCTGTTGTCCATCTGCTTTAGCCTGGGCACCACAGACAAATACACAAAAGGCGCCTCCAGCACCACATGCCCTATCAATAGCGAGATAAAGCTGCCCTTATCGACGCCGCATACCCCAATCAGCAGAATACACAGCGAAAATGCAGTCACCACCTCCGCATTGACGACGGGCACCTGATTCAGCGCCCCCACTACCGCATTCCCAAACCGCCCGGAATAAAAGACGCCCACGGCGCCGAGCGTGCCAAGCACGGTTGAGACAAAAGCCGAACCAACCGCAAGCAGGAGGGTGCCTGCAATCATTGCCCGCAAATCAGGCTTTGTGAACAGCGTCTCGTAATTTTTGAATGTAAAACCATGAATTGCCCCAATATTCGCAGAATCTGTAAAGCTGTACACTGCCAGCACAAAGATCGGCAGATACAGCAAAAGAATCATCAGTGCCAGAAATGCCCTGCCAAAAACTTTTTTCATGAGCCTAGTACCCCTCCTCTGCTGCTGCCGGCATCCTCGTCCGCATAGCGGTTTGTAAACAGCGTAAACAACAAGATAATCACCAGCAGAATCAATGCAATCATCGAGCCGTTATGCCAGTCATACGCACTGAAATATGCCCCGATCAGACTTCCCATAATGTACGTGCTGTTGTAGAGCATATCCAGCACGACATAGTTTGTCATCGACGGCAGAAACACCATCACAATGCCGCTGATAATCCCCGGAACTGACAGCGGAAACGTCACCTTCATAAAGGTCTCGAGCGTGTCTGCGCCAAGATCTGCCGCTGCTTCCAGCAGGCTGTTGTCCAGCTTTAACAGCGTCGTGTAGATCGGCAGAATCATAAACGGCAAAAAATCATAGGTCATGCCAATCAGCGTATTCAAAAAGGGATGGTATGCAAGATTTCCCTCGATCACCGTCAGTATTTCCTTGAGCGCGGTGATTCGAAGGGTAAAATTAATCCACATCGGCATCACAAAGACCATGAGCACCACGGACTTGTGTTTCATCTTGCTGCGCGCCAGAATATACGCGATCGGATATGCCAGCAGCAGGCAGGCGCAGGTCGTAGACACCGCGATGCCAAGGCTGTAGGCAAGGGTGCCGATCGTGTTTGGACTCGAAAAAAATCCTGTCAGATTCTCAAGCGTGGGTTTTCCCTCCCCGTTTGTAAATGCATAGTATATAATCACCACCAGAGGCGCCAGCACAAAGCACACCAGAAAAAGACCATATGGTATGCAGAGATGTGACCTTTGAAAATTTTTATTCATCTGTCCTCCTCCTCGTATAAAAAATACTTTGTATAAGAAACACCTACTTTTTCAAGGCGTAATGAAACTTCTCCTTCGGTATCAGCAGACTCACATAATCATCCATATTCCAGAGGTCCTCATCCGACACGATAAAGTCCTCGTCCTCCTCAGTCCGCACAACATAACTATAGTGATCACCTTTATAAATCAAGTTGATAATGTGCCCCCTGAGAATGCCTGCCTCCTTGTCATCACTCATTGTGATGTCATCCGGCTTCACAGACACCACCACCTTAATGCGGTCCGGCTCGATCACATCGCCGTGTGCATCGACCAGCACCCCGTCTGTGTTAAATGCCGCCCCCGCGATCAGGGATGCAATATCACAATCCAGCATTCCGCCCAAAAAGTTCAGCCTGTACTCCTTGTCCACCCCGGATTCAATGCGGTTTATGGTATTTTCTGCCAGCATGATATGAATCCCCTCCGGCTCAATATACAAGCCCACCGCGGCGCCCTGCTCCGCCTTCCGGGTAGACTGCACCACGATTTCATTCTTGCCGGACTGCACTGTAATCTCATAATGCACGCCCTTAAAAATCACTGAAGTCACTACCCCTCGGATAATGCCTTGTTCCGGCGCCGTAATCGTCACATCCTCCGGTCTGACGACCGCATCTATCATCGTACCATGCTCGACATCGTCCACACACGCAAACTCTGCGCCGCAGAACCGCACCTTGCACTTTCCTGTCATAATACCGCTGAAAATATTGCTATCTCCGATAAAATCGGCAACAAAGGCATTTTTCGGTTCATTGTAAATATCCTCCGGCGTGCCGATCTGCTGAATCTTTCCCTCAGACATTACGACAATCTTGTCTGACATCGTAAGCGCTTCCTCCTGGTCGTGTGTCACATAGATAAATGTGATGCCAAGCTTCTCATGCATCCCCTTTAACTCGAGCTGCATCTCCTTTCGCATCTTTAAGTCCAGCGCGCCCAGAGGCTCGTCTAACAGCAGGATTTCCGGCTCGTTCACTATCGCCCTCGCGATGGCAATCCGCTGCTGCTGTCCGCCGGAGAGGGTCTGGATTCCCCTGTTTTCAAAGTCCTCAAGGTCTACCATCTCGAGCGCCTTCTTGACCTTCTTTACGATCTCTGTCTTGGGAAGTTTCTTTAATTTCAGCCCGAAGGCAACATTTTCAAATACATTTAAATGCGGAAATAGTGCATACCGCTGAAAAACCGTGTTGATAGGACGCTTGTTGGGCGGCAGATCCCTTATATCCTCACCATTTAACAGCAATTCGCCCTCTGTCGGCTTGTCAAAGCCCGCGATCATCCGCAGCGTCGTGGTCTTGCCGCAGCCCGAAGGGCCCAGAAACGTGACAAATTCGCCCCTCTGTACGGTCAGGTTAAAATCATCCACCACGCGAAAACCGTCATCAAAGGTACGGCTGATATGCTTTAATTCTATAATATTCTCCCTTGCGGTATTTCTGTCCAACGCCAGTCCTCCTCATGTATTGTATCACTGTTAAAACTTTACGCATCACTTTGTAGTGTACCATATCCTTGCTATAAATGCTACTAAAAAATAAAGACACGTCCTAAAACGTGTCTCCTATCTTAGCCGAGTCTATGTTACTCCTCAGAAATCGCCTCTATGTACTGTGCGCCCAGCTCAGCAACGGTGCCGTCTGCAATGCGGATGCGATATCAATGCAAAATGAAAAGTAGTTTTTTCCGAAACGGCTTCGCAAACAAAAACACACTAAAAACCGCTCCGTTTATGACCAACGAAGTCAACAATTCTTCCCATGTAAGTGACTGGTTTTCCAGTGCACTCGCAGCGGCATTCCCCGATAAAATTGGAACAAAATTATTGTTCAAAAAATGCAGCACCACCGGAACCCAGATATTTTCTGTTTTCATATATGCATAGGCAAAAAAGATGCCAAGCGTGATACATGTAATCTGCTGTGCCAGCACCATCAGCAGCTGACTGTCTTGTGTATAGTAAAATACATCAACTGGCAGATGCCAGATGCCCCACACGACGCCAAGCAAAAGCACGCCGCCCCGCATCCCAAAACGCTTCTGCATCAAAGGCTGGAGATAATACCGCCAGCCATATTCTTCACCGAAAAATGCAGTGAATACCAAAAAGAAATTCACTGGAAGCACCGCCAGCATCATCCATGTATTTGCATTTTTCACAATCATGCCAAGCGCGCTCATCTGACCACTCCAAAGGGCTGTGATCACCGTCCTGAAACTATAAACCGCCACAAACAGCACAATGCAAAACCATGATGAAGCCCCCTTGTTCCAGCACAATCCATATGCTCTGCGTTTTTCCTTCTTTGTTGCAAGCAGGATTATCCAGCCTGCAATGCTTGCACCAATGATGAAAAGCTGCTGCATGAGCGTCCATAAAGGAACTGGTATTCCCATATAAAATATCATTGCATAAGGATTGACAATCGAAAGAACTGCCACTGCTGCCATGATCCCTGTCACACAGACAAAAAAACAATAGAACACTTTAGGAACCAGCACATCCTCCTTCTGGGTACACAATATCCCCAGCATCACTCCTGCCGCCGGATAAAACATCTGCGCATTTGGAAATGCACTCAGGTCAAAGTGCCTGCCAGTGCCATACCACATGAGAAGCCCCATCAGGAAAGTGACACCGTAAGCTGCTGCAATATAAATCCTCAATTTTTTTCTTTCCATCTTGATCTGCTTTCCCTCTTTCCAATAAAAATTTATCTGATTATAAACTGTATCAGCTCCATATCTTCATTAAAAGCAATCGTAAACTGTATCGTCCCTTCTTCATACGTTCCGACCATCACAACGCCGCCATATGCCTCCTGTGTCTCCTTGTCTATATTCCCTGCGAAAATCGTCTTGGAAATCTCCTGAAACGCTCCGCACTTTTCGTGATACGGGTCACACTGGGAAGTAAACTCTTCCGCTGTCAATGCCTTCTGAAATTCATCACTCCCCATTTCTATAATGCTCTGGTAATCCTGTTCATTAAAATAAGAAATTGCCTGTTCTGCCGCCTCCCTTACAGTATCCTCCTCAAACTGTTCTGGCAGCGGCTGCGCACCGCAGGCAGTGAGTGCAAACAACATCACACAAAACACGATCATTTTCTTAAATCCTTTTTTCATACAATCATTCCTTTCTAATCTACATACATTCTGAATTACTTTTATTTAGAAAACACTTCATTTAGAAAACACTTCATTTAGGAAACATTAATGTCACAGAAAAAATCTGCCCCTTCTGTCCGGTCTGCAACGTACCATGATATTTCTCAACAGCATTCTGCACATTTTCCAGTCCAATTCCCTCATGCCCAGCCTTTTCTGACAATCCCGGCACATAGGTTCCTCCTGTCGTATTTGACAGCTTTATCACACAAAAATCCTGTATTTGTTCGCCCTCAATCTGAAGCTTGAAATCCTTCGTCCCTCCCGCTGCTTCCAGTGCGTTATCCAAGAGATTCGCAAAGATTGTCGTCGTGTCCATCTCCGATAAAAAGTCAAGCGAAACACCCCGAAGCTGGCATGTCACCTGCTCATGACGCAGGGATTTTAATTTATCATTCAGAATAATATTCAGCATGCGGTTATCTGTGTAGTACGTTATCCCAAGCGCATTGAGCATCTGGTGAACATCCTCAAAATAGCCCTGCATCTCGGCATATTTCTGAGACTGCTCCAGCATCTGCAAATGGTTTCGAATATCATGTATGATTTTGCGTGACTTGGCATAATTTTCCTCCAAATCTGCATAAAATTGATGAGTCAGCTCATTCTGCTGTCGTGTCAGCTCCAATTTATACTTTAATTCCTGCACTTTTGACACATCATACCAGAAGTACAGACAGTACAAATTGATAACCAGCACCAGCGCGCAGTACACAATCAGCCATCCAAACCCAAATCGGATAAAGAACACATCCGAGCTGACTGTAAACCAGAAAATCAAAATCATACTGATGATTGGCACCAGAATCATTCCCCTCAGCTTAAACCACGGCTGCGCTGACACAAACCGTCTCTGAATCAGGATACGAAACACAAATGTGACAATAAGCAATAATCCTGCCTTTAACAATATCTTTACATAAAGGTACGTTATATATTCCAAACCAAACATCACATAGAGCTCCGAGCCTGCCACGATAGAAATCATCTGTGTCGCATACATCAGAAACATAAAGCCAAATTGATAGAGAATCCCCACCTTGTCACGGTGATACAGCAGATATCCTATCCATACATAGTAAACGGACAGTACCGCTATCGTAAGCAAGTCATTGCGTCCCAAATTAGGAATCAGCACCGTCAATGCTGCATACCCCAGCCACGCCGCAGCCCTGAGGATACGCAGCCGCCTAAGATTTCGCAGCCCCGGCTGATTCAATGACTTTGATGGCATCAAGGAGACAGGATACCATGAACACAGCGTCAGTGAGACAATATCCAGCAGAAAAAACAAAATCTCCACCATCATCTGCATCGTCATTCCACCTCCCTCCTCTGCCGTTCCAACCGCTCAGACAAGTAGTTTGTCAGCTCCTGTTTCCACGCTTTCTGTTTCTTCTGCGACAGTGGGATACTGTCGCCGTTGTCAAGAAAAATATCAAGATTCCTGACATTTTTAACATGAAGAAAATTGACGACAAAACTTTTGTGCGGCATCGAAAATCCAAGAGAGCAAGTGCGGTCATAGACACTGCTGATTTTCCCTCTCATCGTATAAACACCGTTCACTGTCACCATCCGAATCTTCCGGTCAATAAATTCAAAGTAACAGATCTTTGCGGCATCCACACACACCAATCCCTCATTTGTATGAAAATCCAGAATCATTCTGTTATCAGGTTCTTTGAGATAACGGAAAATCTCCTCTAAAATCTGTGTCAGTTGTGCCGGCGATACCGGCTTGAGCAAGTACTGAAACGCATGCACCTCAAAAGCACCCGCCACATAATCCCGATAGGAGGTGAGATAGATAATCTTCGTCTCATAATCTTTCTTCCGAATCCGCCTGCCTGTCTCAATCCCATCAATTCCCTGCATGTCAATATCCAGAAATACCACATCAAAAAAATCATATGCCGCAATCAATGCCTCCCCAGAGGTAAAGCAATACACCTTCACCTCAGGATTCCACTGCCTGACGGTCTCTGACACCATATCACAGACCGCCGGCTCATCATCACAAACTGCAATCTGATGCATTATTATACCCCTTTCGTGCTTTGGCACGCATATCAGTCAATGCTGCCTGTCTTTTGCAAAAGATATAATCAGTATATCAAAAATATCAAAAAAGTAAATTTTGATTGAACGAAAGATGAAAAAGAATGTATGAAATACAGATTTTGACACATACTGATGCTGAATATCAAATAGTTTAGAAAGGCATGGTTATCTAAATGTATCAAGATTTTGAACAAAACAAACAATATATGGCAGATTTGCTTCACACAGAAGCATCTTTTGACATCGTGAGCCGTGATGTGATGATCGGTGACAAAAATGCTGTGTTTTACTTTGTTGACGGGTTTTGCAAAGATGTGCTGATGCAGAAACTGTTACAGTTCCTGATGGGATTAAAAGCTGACGACCTCCCTAAAAATGCAAAGGAACTCAACCAGCTCATGCCTTACGTCGAGGTAGACCTCACAAAAGATTTTAACGAAATCACCAAAAACATCCTTTGCGGGGTATTTGCCATTATCATAGACGGTTTTGAGGAGTGTATCTTAATCGACTCCCGCACTTATCCTGCCCGCGGTGTGTCCGAGCCGGAGAAGGACAAAGTACTGCGCGGTTCCAAGGATGGTTTTGTGGAGACGGTCGTGTTCAACACAGCCCTGATCCGCCGCCGCATCCGCAGCACCGACCTGCGCATGGAGATGCTCAATGCCGGAAAAGCATCCAACACCGATATCGTACTGTGCTACATGGACAGCCGGGTTGACAAAGAATTTTTGAGAAAAATACGCGACCGCATCAATGAGATTAAAGTCGATGCGCTGACGCTGAATCAGGAAAGTCTTGCCGAGTGTCTCTACACCTCAAAATGGTACAATCCTTTTCCCAAATTCAAGTATACGGAACGTCCAGACACCGCCGCAGCACAGATTCTGGAGGGAAATATTATCATTTTGGTCGATAACTCACCCTCTGCCATGATTCTGCCAATCAGTATTCTGGACATGATTCAGGAAGCAGACGACTACTATTTCCCGCCAGTTACAGGTTCATACCTCCGGCTTTCGCGCTTCCTGATTTTGATCCTGACTTATTTTATCACCCCAACATTTTTGCTGATGATGCAGAATCCCGACTGGATTCCGCCTGCATTTCAGTTTATCGTGGTAAAAGAAGATATCAATGTGCCGCTGATCTGGCAGTTTCTAATCCTAGAGCTCGCCATCGACGGCCTGCGGCTTGCGGCAGTCAACACGCCCAACATGCTGTCCACGCCCCTGAGTGTCATGGCGGCGCTGATACTTGGCGAATTTTCTGTCAAGAGCGGCTGGTTCAATGCAGAAGTCATGCTGTACATGGCGTTTGTCGCCATCGCAAACTACACGCACCCCAGCTACGAACTTGGCTATGCCATCAAGTTTTTCCGACTCATCAATCTCATCCTGACGGCATTATTTCAAGTATGGGGATATATTGCAGGGATTATCCTGTTCTTTGCCGCCATTATCACGAACAAAATGGTATCGGGCCAGAGTTATCTCTATCCGCTCATTCCGTTTCGCTGGCAGAAGCTCAGCCATGCACTGTTCCGCCACCGGCTGCCGAAGTCTGCGGAATAAAATAAAAAAGCGTATGTATTGTACGCTTTTTTATTTTATAATATTTACAAAAGTTTTTACAAAAGTTATTGACTATTTGCCCTTTTTCTGATACGATTAATTAACCTTGACGAGTCAAGGGGTAGTAAAGGTTTCGACAGGGAACTTGAAGATGGAGAAGCAGGTCGCAGGTATGCGTTAAATCCACAATTAAAATTAAACGCTGAAGATAATTTAGCATTCGCAGCCTAATGGCTGCTGTCTGACCTAGTGCACCTACACATTAGGACCCAGGCATCGATTCTGTAGGAAACGACACATATTAAGCTTTGCGTATGTGGGCGTATCATGAAGCTACTGACTATATGGGGGTGTTGATTCGCCTGTATAGAAGGGAATGGGGCTTTGCCCGAAACAATCAGCTAAACCTGTAGAAGTACATGGGATGGTTTTTTGGACACGGGTTCGACTCCCGTCTACTCCATTCAAAAAATGCTTGAAAACGTTTGATTTCAAGCATTTCTTTTTTTGTATATATCAAATTTTTTATTAAAAATAATTACTGGGAAATAATTATTATAAGGAAGGAGTCCTCTTATGAAAAACTATGATGAAATCAGAAATCACTTTTATGGAACACTGGGTTTTATACAGTTGCTTGATATGCGGATCACAGAACTCTCAGAAGGATACTGCAAAGGCGAAATGCCCCTGCGGCCTGAAATTCTAAATCCACTTGGCACCGTACATGGCGGCTGCACCTTCGCACTCGCTGACACCATCGGCGGCAGTGCTGCGCTCACGCACGGCAACAGCGTTGTGACGGTTGACAGCAATATTCATTATCTGGCGCCCGCCTGCAACACTGAAAAACTGATTGCTGAAGCCAAAGAAATCAAATACGGCTCCACCATCGCCGTCTACGAAGTCAATGTCTATAAGACGGATGGCACAATGGTTGCCACCTCTACCCAGTCCTATTTTATTGTATCGAAAAAAGATAAGGAAGGGCAGGAAACGAAAGGGCAGGAGAACGCGTAACTGCTCTCCCGCCTATATGTTTATTTGTTATAAAGATCTCTTCTGTCAATGACGCGGACTGCTTTGCCCTCGCTTCTGGCGATTGTCTTAGGCTCGACCACCTTCACATCTACTTTGATGCCCAGCATGGATTTTAAGCCCGCCACGATCGAGCGCTCCCGTTCTGCCTTATTGAACGAGGCATCCTCTGCCATCTGAGGTGTCTTTTCTACCTGCACTTCGATGGTATCATTATTCCCGATACGGTCTACCACGATCTGGTAATTTGCCTCATATCCTTTGTTTAACAGCACTGTTTCAATCTGTGACGGCCATACATTGACCCCTTTTACCACCATCATGTCATCGCTGCGCCCCATCGGTTTATGCATCCGAATATGTGTACGTCCACAGGAGCATTTCTTTCTGGTAAGATAGCACAAATCACGCGTGCGGTATCGAAGAAGCGGAAATGCTTTTTTGGTGATACAGGTAAATACCAACTCGCCAATCTCACCCTCAGGAAGCACTTCGCCCGTATCAGGATTGATGATTTCAGGAATAAAATGATCCTCTTGTATGTGCATTCCCTGCTGCTCCTCACACTCAAAGGAAACACCGGGACCAGAAATCTCAGTCAGTCCATAAATATCATACGCCTTGATTCCAAGCGAATTTTCTATATTTTTGCGCATTTCCTCTGTCCAAGGCTCCGCGCCAAAGATGCCCGCCTTGAGTTTGATCTGGTCCCGAAGCCCTCTCGCATTGATTTCCTCTCCGAGGTTCGCAGCGTAAGACGGCGTACAGCACAGAATCGTCGAACCAAGATCCGCCATAAATTGCAGCTGGCGCTCTGTATTTCCAGAGGACATCGGCAGTGTCAGGCAGCCTACCTTATGCGAACCGCCGTTTAATCCCGGACCGCCTGTAAAGAGTCCGTAGCCATAGCAGACATGACACACATCCTCCCTCGTGCCGCCTGCTGCCACGATTGCCCTCGCGCAGCACTCTTCCCACACATCAATGTCCTCCTGCGTGTAAAAAGCCACCACGCGCCGCCCTGTTGTACCGCTGGTGGACTGGATGCGCACACAATCTGACAATGGAACTGCCAGCAGCCCATATGGATACTGGTCGCGCAGGTCATCCTTGTTGATAAAAGGAAGTTTATGTAAGTCCTCTATCCCCTTTACATCCTCTGGCTTTACACCTGCTGCGTCCATTTTATCCCGATAAAATGCTACGTTATCATATACATACTTTACCTGTTTTACCAAGCGTTCACTTTGCAGCTTCTGAATCTGCTCTACCGGCATTGTCTCAATGACCGGCTGATAATAATTTGCCATTTATATTTCTCCTTCACTTTAATTATTTAAAGTTATACATTTATAAAGT
>VSNR01000006.1 GCA_009774345.1 Lachnospiraceae bacterium
CAGGAATGCGCTGAACTGCGCATTCCGTGAAAAACGTACAGCTTGAAAAGCAAAAATCCATTTGCGAAGCAAATTATAGAAAATATCCAAAAAAAATAAGAAATGTGACAATAAACCGTAATAATATTTGACAGAAATGCTAAAATTCGACGAAAGGGCTATAAATTATGTTTAAAATACGGTACAATCAAAAATAGGACGAGCATTATTTTGAAAACAATGGCACAATGAGAAAGGATGATAATCACTATGAATAAAAAAAGCAGTTTATTCACAAGCATTATACTTCAACTGTTGGCAATGGCGCTAATTCCTTTGGTTGTTTTAGGCATTGTTTGTATTGTGACGGCTGGCAGCAGCCTTCGGGACGGACTTCAGGAAGAAGCGCTGGCGCAGATGAAAGCGACCTGCGTGGCAGCGAAGGCAGCGTATGATAATATCAACGATGGCGACTATGTTTTAAATGAGAATCAGGAGCTGATGAAGGGGGATTATAACATTACGCAGAATGAGAGAGGAATCGATGCGTTCACAGAGGGATTGAACTCCGACATCACACTGTTTTATGGAGATGTAAGGCGAGCGACATCCTTAAAGGACATCCAGACCGGCAACAGAATTGTCGGGACACAGGCGTCGGCGGAAGTGGCGGGAACGGTGTTAAAGGGACAGGAATATTCTGCGACAGACCTTGTGGTCAACAAACAGAATTATTATGCATACTATATTCCGTTAAAAAATCCTGACGGAACAATCGTGGGCATGGTCTTTGCCGGGGAGCCAAGCGCGTCCGTGGATGAATATATCACAGCCAAGGTTCTGCTGGTGACGGGGGCGGTGGTCGTTGTGCTTTTGATTGCAGTGGCGATCGTGATCGTGGTAGCGCTGCGCATTGTCAGGGCTGTGAACCGGGCACAGGAGGCGATTGAGAATCTCTCGCAGGGCAATCTGGCGTACGAGGTGGATGATGTGATTTTAAGGCGCAGGGATGAAATTGGAGATATGGGCCGCAGGGTGAAGGAATGCATCGCCTCGCTTCGCGGTATCGTGTGCGGCATACAGGATTCCTCCCAGAATGTGCTGGCTTCAGGGGACCGCTTAGAGGCAGTGGCGAACCGTTCCAGTGAACATGCAAATGAAATAACACGTGCTGTTGATGAGATTTCTCAGGGGGCGGTTTCGCAGGCTGAGGAAATCGAGGGAGCAACGGTGAAAATCAGTGATATGGGTGATATTATTGAGAATATTGTATCCAATATTGCGAATTTGACAGAGATCTCAGCGGGGATGCAGGAGAACGGACAGGAGGCAGACCGGATTATCCGGGAGCTGAGCGACAGCAATGACAAGACCGTGGAGGCAGTTCAGTCTGTGGCAAAGACGGTTGAGGCGACAGATGATTCGGTCAAGAAGATCTCGGAGGCTGTCGAGATGATTACGAGCGTGGCAGAACAGACCAATCTCCTCTCGCTCAACGCTTCTATAGAGGCAGCCAGAGCCGGGGAGGCGGGCAAAGGATTTGCAGTTGTGGCGACAGAAATCCAGAAGCTCTCTGAGGAATCGAATCATTCTGCACAGCGCATCACGACAATTATCACAGGGCTTGCGGAGGACTCACGCAATTCTATGGAAATGATGACAGAAGTGAAACGGATTCTTCAGGAACAGCAGGAGAAACTGGATGTTACGAAACAGCAGTTTGGCCATGTGCGGGACGGGATTCTCGCAACGAGAGAGGACACTGTGTCGGTGAATCATCAGGCGAAAGAGTGCGACGCGTCGAGAGAGAGCGTGGTGAATATTATCCAGAATCTGTCTGCAATCTCACAGGAGAATGCGGCATCGTCAGAGGAGACCACCTCAACCATGCAGGAATTAAATGAAACTATCGGCTCACTGGCAGTGTCTGCGCACGAGCTGAGACAACTTGCGGTTTCATTAAATGAATCCACACACTTTTTCAGTTTATAACTTAAGAATCTATAAAATAAGCCGATATATAGAAATATGAGGAACTATTCACCAGCGTAAAAGGGATTTTTACAAAGAAGTCACAGGGAGGTGGCGTTATAGATGAATAGAAGGCGAGAGCTTGTCCTGCAAAGAGTGTCCCGCATAGGCGGCCTCACAGCAGTGGACAATTATCAGCAGAATGCAAAGCACAAGGGAAGCGCCGCGCATGCACGCACCATTGAGGCGGCACTTGGAACGTATCTGATGAAGGACGACCAAGTGTATGATCTGCGCAGACAGGACACCTACACGAGAAGTTATGGAGAAGCCGGGTCAGAGGCACAGGAGCAGCTTGCCAGACAGATGAAGGAGTACGTGACGGCGGCGGAGGAGAGTCAGCTTGCAAATGCCAAATCGGATTTAGAGCGCCGTGCAGCAGAGCACATCAATATCAAAAAGTTTGAGGAGGCGCTTGCAAAAGACCCCAGCGCACAATATCAGCTCAGCAGATATCACAAAATAGAGGACGAGACGGATTTTGACTGGCTGGATGCAAACCGCTGTTCAGGCTTCCTGCTGTATTCCTACAACAAGAAGGGAATACACAGCGTACTCGGAGAGCAGTATTCCTCGGCAGGTTTTGGAGGAACTTTTGCGGCTGGGTATTAAAGTATAATGAGAATGCATAATAAAAAGCACGTATCGCGTGCTTTTTATTATGCATAAATATTATAATTTAAGCTCCTGTTCTTTTTGGATATCTTCAAAGGCGGAGAGCATTGGTTTTTCGGTGGAGTCTTTGAAGGTCCGCGCAATATAGTTTCTGGTAATCCTGATGACCGTGCCAGAGAGTGTCAATACACCGATCAGGTTTGGAATCGCCATCAATCCATTAAAGGTATCGGAGATATCCCACGCGAGATTCAGGTTCATCGTGGCGCCAAAGACGATGAAGACGACAAAGACGACTTTGTAGAGGATGGTCGCCTTGGTTCCAAATAGAAATTCCCATGCCTTCGTGCCGTAATAACTCCAGCCAAGCACCGTGGAGAAGGCAAAGAGCAGTATCGCAATGGCGATAAAAGCGCCGCCAAAGTTGATCCCGCCAAAGTTAAATACCGTGCCAAACGCTTCACTCACCAGTGCGGTCTGTTCGTTTGCAGACAGCATTTCACCCGTTTGAAGGTCAATCAGACCAGTCGAGAGGATAGAGAAAGCGGTGAGCGTACACACGACAATCGTATCGGCAAACACTTCAAAAATGCCCCACATCCCCTGACGCACAGGCTCCACCACATTCGATGCGGAGTGCACCATCACCGAGGAGCCCAGTCCGGCTTCGTTAGAGAAAACACCGCGCTTGAATCCCCATGTCACGGCACTTCTGACTGCCAGACCGACCGCTGCGCCGCCGACTGCCCGAAAGCCAAACGCAAACGTGAAGATCGCGCCAAAGACTTCGCCTATTTTGCCGATATTGACAAGAAAGACAATCAGGGCGCCAAGGATGTATGCACATGCCATAAACGGGACAAACTTTTCAGTGAACTGCGCAATGCGCTTGATGCCGCCGACAATCACAAGACCAGCAAACATCATGAGCAGCAGCCCCACGATCAGGGCGTAGAGATTGATGTTTGCGGACCCAAGCTGGATGGTGCGGTCGAGCGCCTCGATACGGAACACCGAGGTGATGTTGCCCGAGATGGTATTTACCTGACTCATGTTGCCGATGCCAAAGGAGGCGAGGACACAGAAGATGGAGAACAGCACCGCGAGTACTTTGCCGATTACCTCACAGCCGTTTTTGGCGCCAAGCCCGTCTCTTAGATAATACATTGCGCCCCCGCACCATTCATCATGACTGTTTTTGCGGCGGTAATAGATGCCCAGCACATTTTCTGAGTAGTTAGTCATCATGCCAAAAAAAGCGGACAGCCACATCCAGAAGATTGCGCCGGGACCGCCTGCGGCGATTGCTGCCGCTACCCCTGCGATATTGCCGACCCCAATCGTTGCGGCAAGCGCAGTGCACAGCGCTTGAAACTGGGAGATGGACGCCTTCTCTTTGGCGTTTATGACGCTGCTTCCCTTCTGGAACACGCCGCCGATGGTTTTCCTGCACACATGGCTGGCATGTGTGATCTGAAAAAATCTCGTGCGGATTGTCATGTAGATGCCTGTGCCGATGATGAGGATGAGCATCGGAATCCCCCACACGACGCCGTTGACAGCGCTGTTGATTGCTGCGATTTTATCTAACATTTGGAACTCCCTCCTTAATATGTACACGGATGCCCGTCAATTATTTATATTTATACAGGAAAAAGGGGAAAAATGCAAGAAAATTCTAAAAGATGGCTATCAAACGCCATAAAAGGGAGGATGCCAAGTAATCCTTCGACTACTTGGCATATATTATGAAAAAGTTATTATAAGTAAAGTTACCACTCTTGTTGTTAAGGTGTTGTTTTGTATCACCTTATGTTTATAGTATAGTGTGCTTTCATGTCTAAATCATGTTGATTTATTGAATATTTTTTCAAAGAATTATGAACGTTTTATGAACGCATTTTCTTTCGGTACTTCAGCGGTGTCATGTGATATTTTCTGTGAAATGCCCGTGTGAAGTACGACTGGTTGTGAAATCCGCAGTTTTCCATGATATCGATGACTTTCAGATTCGTCTCCGCAAGCTGCTTCGCGGAGAGCTCCAAACGGTAATTTACCAGATAGGCATTGAAGCTCATCCCTGTAAATTCTTTAAAGAGTTTCATAAAATGACTTTCCGAAAAGCCGCACTGGCTGGCAGCTTCCTGAATCGTGATATCGTGGTCATAAGATTTCTGGACGTAATACAGCGCATTTTTCAGCCGGCTGTAGGATAGCTGCAAGGTGTTGTGGTCATTTGCAGCGTCTGTGCTCTGCGCAATCATAGAATGCAGTAAGAAAAAAAGGTTCGACTTGATCATCAGCTCGCAGGTGGTGTAGCTTTCCCGGCGGTGTTGCAGCATAGACTGGACGCATGGCGTGACCGTCTGGTTAAAACAGGAATCCGCTGGATAATAGCAGTCGAGTGTCTTTTTTCCATTTAGAAATGGCACGACATATTTGTCATAGCACAGATCGCCCTCAGAGCCTTGAAAAAGCGAGGGATGAAACATAATATTAAAGTATTCGCCACTGTCTGAACCGCCCGGCTCGATAGAGTGGACTGCATGGGGGAGGAGCACCACCAGATCGCCCGCACAGAGCACATAAGATTTGCCCCAGACGGTGACCTGTATCTGTCCGCCGGCGCAGTAGATCAGCTCAAAATTCTCGTGCCAGTGCAGCGGAAAGGAAGGAATCCACTCTGGGATGCGCCCGTGGTAAACACTGTAGGGAAAAGGGATGATTCCGTGAATTTTCGTCTCATGCAAAGGAGTGTTGTTCATTTTGTACCTCATCGTAGGATTGTGTTAAAAAAGAAGGATAATATTGCAAGAATTATAGCACAAATCAGAGTACAATACAACTATGGATAGCGGA
Source organism: Lachnospiraceae bacterium (assembly GCA_009774345.1). Classification (GTDB taxonomy): domain Bacteria; phylum Bacillota; class Clostridia; order Lachnospirales; family Lachnospiraceae; genus COE1. Next base: position 5,485 of record VSNR01000006.1, read on the forward strand.
TAAAAAGTGATGAACGACAGACAGGGAGGAATAAAGATGGAGTATGCAGCAATCAGACACTTTGCGGACAAGAGATACTGTTATGCGGTCGAGAAGGGGCGTTTCCTGATTCGGCTTGAGACGAAGAAGGGGGATGTGGTGCGGGTCGTTCTCCACATGCAGGATAAGTATCTGCCGCTGAAAATGATGGATACGAGGCAGCAGCAGGAGATGGCGCTTGCCTGTTCGGATAATTATCTTGACTACTTCGAGTGTTTTGTCATGATTGATTTAGTCTGTCTGCGCTATTTTTTTGAGATCGAGGATACCGCAGGCCAGATTACGTATTATGGAAATCATGATTTTTATGACACAGCGATTACAGATATCGAGAAGATGTATGACTGCCCACAGAATCTTCGGGAGGAGGAGCTGTTTGAACTGCCTGCGTGGGCGAAAAATAAGGTGCTGTATCAGATTTTCCCATCGCGGTTTGCCACTGACAAGCAGGTGTCCGAGGAAGAGTGGTATCAGGCACCAATCGGACATAGGGCGGATCTGAAAGGATCGCTTCGGGGCATTATCAATCATTTAGCGTATCTCAAAAATCTCGGGGTGGACATTTTATACATGACGCCGATCTTCAGCTCGAACTCCAGCCACAAATATAATATTGATGATTATTATAAGATAGACCCGTCCTTTGGCGATAAGGAGGATTTGAAGGAGTTGGTCTGCAAAGCGCATCAGCTTGGCATGTATGTGATTCTGGATGGGGTGTTTAACCATACGGCGGTGGACTTTTTCGCCTTTCGTGATATTATGGAGAAGAAGGAGCAGTCGGCCTATCTGGACTGGTATTATATCAAGGATTTTCCGCTGGTGATGGAGTGGGGGAAAAAGCCTAATTATAAGACGTTTAGTTATGCGGGGCTGATGCCCAAACTGAATCTTCAGAATAAAGAGACGGCGGATTTTGTGATAGATGTCGCGTCCTACTGGATTCGGGAGTGCGATATTGACGGCTGGCGGCTCGATGTGGCGGACGAAATCAGCCACACCTTCTGGAAGCGCTTCCGCCGGGAGATAAAAGCAGTCAAAAAAGAGGTGTTCATCATCGGTGAAATCTGGCATTATGCGGGGGATTTTCTGGAAGGAGACGAGTGGGACAGTGTGATGAACTATCAGTTCTCCCGCTCTGTGATGGATTTGGTCGTGACGCAGAAGATGCCTGTCTCTGCCTTTGTGGGGAATCTGAATTTCATGAAGGGAAATCTGCATACAAATCTGGAAGGATATCTGTGGAATTTTATTGATACACATGATACAGAGCGGTTTCTAAACAGCGCGCAGAAGGATGTGAAAAAGCAGATGCTCGCAGCTTCCTTGCAGCTTCTGCTGCCCGGAATGCCAATGATTTATTATGGCGACGAGGTAGGGCTTGAGGGCGGGTCGGACCCGGATTGCAGGCGCGGTATGCTCTGGGATGAGGGCAGGCAGAATCTGTCTTTGCTGCAATACTATCAGACCTTGATAAGCATCCGTCATACATACCCGGTGCTGACAGAAGGAATGCTCATAGAACAGTACACAGAGGACGACAAGGGAATCTTTTACAGCAAAAGGCGTCTTGGAGACCAGCAGATTATCTTGATCTTCCACACAAAAACAGGGGAGGCAAAGCTGCCCGGGCTGGAAGGAAGACAAAATCTGGTGGACGGAAAGCCGTTTACAGGGACGCTTGGAGCATATGAGACAGTTGTGCTCATATAGAGAGGAGGAGGGAAATCTGATGAAATCGTTTTCAAAACTCTATATACCAATTGCGCTGGAAACCCTGTGCTATATGCTGGCGGGCATGGTGGATACCATCATGCTCTCCACCGTGGGGGACAATGCGGTCGGCGCAGTCGGTACGGCAAATACCTACATCAATGTTTTTATTATAATGTTTCATGTGGTGTCGTCTGGAATGATTGCCGTGATGACACAGTATATCGGGGCAAAGCGCGTTGGTGTCGCCTATCAGGCAAGACAGCTTGGCGCTGTGTTTAATGCCGTGCTTGGCTTTGCTCTCTCTGTATTTCTGTTTGCTTTCTCGGGGACAATTCTTGAGATCGTGGGCGTGGCGCCGCTTCTGCTGGATTATGCCAAGACATATCTAAAGATTGTGGGCGGGTGCTGCTTTCTCAATGCGCTCATTCCGATTTTTTCCAGTTATTTAAGAGCGTTTGGCTATACGAAGCAGCCGCTGATCGCAACGCTTGTGGCAAATGCAGTAAACTTTGGTTTGAATGCGGTTTTTCTGTTTGGACTACACGCAGGTGTGGCAGGCGTGGCATGGGCGACCGTTCTCTCCAGAATCCTGAATCTGGGGATTGTGATTGTGGCATCGAAGCTTCTGGTCAAGGCAAAAGAGGACCCGGAACGGTTGAAAAACACAGAGGTATTTGCCCAGATTATCAAGGTTGGACTGCCCTCTGCGCTGGAAACAGCCCTGTACAATGTCGCAATGACGCTGACCATCCGCTTTCTAAACCAGATGGATGCGTCTGGTTTCAATGTGACGGCAAGGGCGTATGCGGCGCAGATTGCCAATTTTTCCTACTGTGCAGGCGCTGCGCTGGCACAGGCAAACGCCATCATGACAGGATGGCGCATTGGCGAGGGGGATTATGAAGCCTGCGATAAGGGAACCAAGAAGGCAGCATGTATTGGAATCTTAGTCGCAGCCGGGCTGGAGGCATTATTTGTGTTCAGCGCGGATGTGCTGATTCGTATTTTTACGCAGGATTTGGAAATGATCCGGCTGGTGAAGACGCTCCTTGCGATTGATATCCTGCTTGAGGTGGGGCGTGTGACCAATCTGGTGTTTGGGCAGGCGCTCAAGACCAGCGGCGATGCCGTGTATACGACGGTGATTGGCGTGCTGTTTATGTATCTGTGCATGGTGGGCGGCACATGGTTTTTTGGCATTCATCTGAACCTGCTTGCGGTAGGTGCCTACATCGGGCTTACAATCGACGAGTGCGTGCGCGCTGTGTTTATGTTTTTGCGCTGGCAGTCGGGGAAGTGGCGGACCAAAGGCTTTATACAGCGCCGGGCAGAGGCATAGTTTTAGAAAATATGATTGGAAAGCACCAGTTGACATGATATAATATGAAAAAGGAGGAAAAATCAATGCAGAAATGGACACGCGTAATGTATCAGCCCAATCTTCCACTCGGGGAGAATGGCGAGAAAGTGACAGCATGTAAAAGGCATATTGCGCTCTCGAAGGAGGCGGCGAAGGAGGGCATTGTGCTCTTGAAAAATGACGGGGAGCTGCTGCCGCTTGCAAAGGGCAGTAAGGTTGCCCTGTTTGGAAAAGCAGGTTTTGACTATGTGCGCGGGGGCGGCGGAAGCGGGGAAGTGACCGTTTCCTACGCAAGAAATTTATATGAGGGCTTACAGTGCCTGAAGGATAAGGTCAGCGTGCATGAGGAGCTTGCGGCGTATTATCGCGACAATGTGAAGGCGCAGTACCAGCAGGGGCGTGTGCCGGGTATGACGATCGAGCCGGAAGTGCCTATGGCGCTCTTAAAAAAGGCAGCAGCTTACACGGATACGGCGATTATCGCGATCTGCCGTTTTTCCGGCGAGGGCTGGGACCGGAAGAGTATCGTGGAGACCGAGAACAAAAATCTCTGCACCAGCGAGGATGCGATGGCAAGACAGTCCGCGGAAATCTTTGAGGACGGCGATTTTAATCTGACCCGCGCAGAGCGGGCGATGGTCGATGCCGTGACAGCCAATTTTCAGAAAGTGATTGTCGTCATGAATGTCGGCGGCATGGTGGATTCCTGCTGGTTCCATGATGATGCGAAGATTCAGTCCGTGCTGATGGCATGGCAGGGCGGCATCGAAGGCGGGCTGGCTGCCGCAGAGCTTTTGATGGGAGAGGGCAGCCCAAGCGGAAAGCTGGTTGATACCTTTGCGCGCGCACTGTCGGATTACCCGTCCACAGCGAATTTTCATGAGTCGGAGCGCTTTGTGGATTACACAGAGGATATCTATGTGGGATACCGCTATTTTGAGACGATTCCCGGCGCGGGCGAAAAAGTCAATTATCCGTTTGGCTTTGGCCTCTCCTACACGGACTTTTCGCTCGAGGCAGGTGACGCCTACGAAGAAAACGGCATGATCTTTGTGCCCGTCGTCGTGACGAATACTGGCAAACGCGCTGGAAAAGAAGTGGTGCAGGCGTATTTTAGTGCGCCGCAGGGCGTGCTTGGAAAGCCGGCAAAACAGCTTGCAGCGTTTCAGAAGACGAGGCTTTTACAGACAGGGGAGAGTCAGAAGGTCCTGCTGTCATGGAAAGTAAACGATATGGCATCCTATGATGACTTAGGCAAAATCAAGGCGTCCGCCTATATTTTGGAAAAGGGTGCATACCGCTTCTTTGTGGGCAGATCGGTGCGCGATGTCACAGAGTTGTCATACAGATACGAAGTACAACAGGATATGGTAATACAGCAATTATCCAGAAAGTGTGCGCCCACAAGCCTCAAAAAGCGGATGCTTGCTGATGGAAGCTACGAGGAGCTGCCGCTCACAGCGCCTGTCGAGACGGACGCGAACGCGCTCACGCCGCTCACAGTCGAGGAGACAGATGGATTTACGCCGGCGGCGCGGGCTGGGAAACGGTATCATCTGTGGGTAAACACTGCCGCCCAGCAGCATCATTTCTTAAAAGAAGTGGCAGAGGGAAACCTTACTCTGGATGAATTTGTGGCGCAGCTCTCCGATGAGGAGCTTGCACACCTTTTGGGCGGACAGCCAAACACAGGGGTTGCCAACACCTTTGGCTGGGGAAATCTGCCGGATTACGGCATCCCGAATATCATGACAGCGGACGGCCCTGCGGGGCTGCGCATTCTGCCAGAGTGCAGTGTGTACACGACAGCGTGGCCCTGCGCGACACAGCTTGCATGTTCGTGGAATGAGGAGCTGGTGGCACAGGTTGGGGAAGCGGGCGGCGCAGAAGTCAAGGAGAACAATATTGCCATGTGGCTTACCCCGGCGGTCAACATTCACCGCAGCCCGCTCTGCGGACGCAATTTCGAGTATTATTCGGAGGACCCGTTTCTCACAGGAAAGCTTGCTGCGGCGATGGTGCGCGGAATCCAGCGCAACCGCGTCGGCGCCACCGTCAAGCATTTTGCCCTCAACAATAAAGAGACAAACCGCAAAAACAGTGATTCGCGGGCGTCAGAGCGCGCTGTCAGAGAGATCTATCTAAAAGCCTTTGAGATCATTGTCAAGGAGGCAAAACCGTGGGCGATCATGTCTTCTTACAACATTGTAAACGGGTACCGGGCATCGGAGAACAGGGAGCTATTGGAGGATATTCTGCGCGGTGAGTGGGGATTTGACGGCGTGGTCACGACCGACTGGTGGACCAACGGCGAGCACTACAAGGAAGTCAAGGCAGGAAATGATCTCAAGATGGCGACAGGATTTCCAGAGCGCTTACAGGAAGCGCTGGACAAAGGCGTGCTCACACGCGCGGATATGGAAATCTGTGTGCGGCGGCTTTTGGAGCTGATTCTGAAATTGGACTAGTACAGATTGTACCAGTCCCTGGCAATGATGCAAATAGCGAGTGTTGGGTATATGAGGAATTAAAAAACGGCGCGACTTATGGAGGCGAGATTAGAATTAGATATAGGAGGAAATGTGATGAGTGACGAATATGAACCGAGTGAGAAGGCAGTAAAGATTGTCGAAAAAATCAAGGAAATGACGGGGACTTCGGCTGTTTTTATCGACAGAAAGCCAGATACGGTGCTACCGTCCCTGACAGACAGCAAGTTCGGCGGGCTGCCCTACTGGGATCTGCAAAAGGAATTTCCGACAGACAGCAAGGGCAGAAAGATGATGCTGCTTGCGCAGATCAATTTTTCAGACCTGAGTGCGTTTGATACCATCCTGCCCAAAGAGGGCATGTTACAGTTTTTTATCACGGTGGATGATGATGTGTTTGGAATGGACTTTGATGAGCCGACCTCACAGAAGAATTTCCGCGTGGTGTTCCATGATACGGTGAACCCGGATGTCACCGAGGCACAAGTGCAGGCATTGGAGCTTGTGCGGGCGGAGGAGACAGATGATTACACGCCGATATTCCGTCAGGCGGCACTCTCGTTCCGCGTAGGAACAGACTATATGGATACCAGTCTGGCAGAGTTTCCGGCGGTGTTTGTACAGGCAGTGAAAGCGGTGACAGGCGAGGAGATTGATGAGGAGAACTGGTATCAGTATTTTGAGGAAGGGACAGACGATGACGACTATATGGCGGAGGAATTGTCTGGACTAGGGCACAAGATGCTTGGCTATCCGGGATTTATACAGTTTGACCCCAGAGAGGACGACGAGGAGCTGCAATGCTATGACACACTCCTGCTTCAGATTGATTCTGATATGGGTGAGGATGGCGAGGACTATGTGCTGTGGGGAGACTGCGGCGTTGCCAATCTGTTTATCAATAAGGAAGCATTGATCAAACGGGATTTTAGTCAGATATTATACAATTGGGACTGTTCTTGACAAAATAGATTCTGGACATGCTAAGCCGCGCTGAACCTGACTGAGTGGAACTGTGCAGTACAAAAAAATATGGTCGTAACAGGCTAAGAGGTACCCTCAATTTACAGGGTACCTTTTTTAGTGCACACGAGTGCCCTTCTATTCACGATAATCGCAGCCACAAAGTGGTATATTTCACAGCATTTCGGGATAGACTAAATTAACAGGATAGTTTAGAAATTGTTTAGAAAAATTATTAGCACTCTCTATTGACGAGTGCTAATAATTGTGTTATAACACATATATAACAAATAAAGCAACAGCTTTTCAAAGCTGCTACACAATATTTTATATTATTAGGAGGAATGAGTTATGTTATTACCAAGCGCAAATGTGATGAATAGTCTTTTTGGAGAAAGTTTATTTGATGATTTCTTTGAGGATTTTGCCCGCCCGATGAGAACGGCATCCCGCTACAATACCACTACAGGGATTATGAGAACGGATGTCAAAGAGAGCGACACAGGGTACGAGCTGGATATTGACTTGCCAGGCTGCAAGAAAGAGAACGTCAAGGCAGAACTCAAGAACGGTTATCTCACCATCAATGCAGAGACGAGTCAGAATAATGACCAGAAGGACGAGAATGGAAAATACATTCGCCGTGAGCGGTATTATGGAACGTGCAGCAGAAGCTTCTATGTGGGCGAGGATGTCTTGCAGGAGGATATCAAAGCCAGATTTGAGGACGGCATCTTGAAGGTGTCTGTGCCAAAGAAGGAGACAAAACCTGTCATTGAGGAGAGCAAGTATATTCCAATTGAAGGGTAAACGATTTTGAGAATAACAAAACGGCATGGCGCTGGCTGTGCCGTTTTGTTGTTGGTCAGCAGATAATTTAATAAATTATAATAAACAACATATGTTATACAAAACAATATTATAAAAACGCTTGTTATAAAAACGCTTGTTATAAAAACGCTTGTTGTAAAAAAACACTTGCTGTAAAGACGGTTGTTTTATATAATATATAAAATAACAGTATAAAGAGAAAGTGAGGTATATCATGGAGAAATACAATTTTTATGGTTGGGAACATGCGGATGCGCCCGCAATGAACGAGGAGTATGCAGGCATACAGACCCCTGTAGATTTATATGATGCCCTTTCAAATATCTGGTGTGCAGATACTTGCGCGCCGAGAATGCGTTCAAGCTGGACCCCGGAAAATAAGACGATGGGGCAGTGTTCTATCACCGCCTTTCTGGCACAGGATATTTTTGGAGGCAAAGTCTACGGTATCCAAAGGCCAGATGGAATCTATCACTGCTACAATGTGGCTGGCGGCTGCTGTTTTGATCTGACCAGTGAACAGTTTGGCGATGAGGTATTATGTTATGAAGGGAATCCAGAGCAGTTCCGAGAGACGCATTTTGCAAAGGAAGAGAAGCGTCTTCGCTATGAATACTTAAAGGACGCGCTGCAAAAATATCTTCGATCAAATACAAAATGATGCATTTATGATGCATTCTGGCTTTATAATAAGAAAATGCACATTGGATTTCGTATGATTCCACTGAGAAACAGGAGTATTTGACATGAAATGTACAGAGGATAAAAACCAGAAAAGCAGCAGACTGGTATGCGTGCTTTGCGCAGCAATGACCGTGATGCTGCTTACAGGATGCAGTCAGTTTGGTGCACAGAGGGTGTCGCTGGATGAAGCAGAACCAGAAACGCAGACGATTGTCACGTTGGATTTCGAAAATTTGACGCAGGATAACACACAGATCGAAAATCAAGAGTCAGAATCAACATCAACATTGCTATTGCCAGAGGATCCGCCTACAGACAACAGCAGCAGCGCAGGCGACGGTCTGTCTGAAAACATAAAACAGCCGCCGGAAGGGTTTACGCTCGCGCTTGATTCTGAGGACTGGGGGCTTGCTTTCGGAGAGCCGGGGGCGCAGCCTAGAGGAAATGCATCGGTGGAGGATTTGGCTTGGTATGATGCTTATTTTGTGGGTGATGAGAGTGAGAAGGTGATTTATCTTACGTTTGACTGCGGTTATGAGAATGGTAACACAGAGCCGATTCTGGATGCGCTAAAAAAACATAACGCGTCAGCAATGTTTTTTGTGGTAGGACATTTTCTGGAGACCGCCCCAGACTTGGTGAAGCGCATGGTATCGGAAGGACATATGGTTGGAAACCATACCTATCATCACCCTGATATGTCATCAATATCCAGCATGGATGCTTTTCAGAAGGAGCTAGATGATGTGGCAGACGCTTTTTATGATATAACCGACACGAAACTGTCGCCCTATTATCGTCCGCCTCAGGGTAAGGCAAATGCAGAAAATATCAAAATGGCGCAGCAGCTAGGGTATCGCACGATTTTCTGGAGTCTTGCTTATGTGGATTGGGATACAGAGAAGCAGCCAAGTCATGATGCAGCTTTTGACAAGCTCACATCGCGCATTCATCCCGGCGCAATTGTGCTGCTGCACAATACATCACAGACAAACGCAGAGATTTTGGATGAGCTGTTGACAAGATGGGAGGAGATGGGATATCGCTTTCAAACGCTTGATAATTTAGTGACAAAATAACCCTCCCCCCGGCTTACGAAACAAATCATGATAGGATATAATGAATTTCAGCACGAAACTTGAATGGAGTGTCGTGCTGAATTTTTTATGCACACGGGCACCCAGATGAAGTTTGTCAGCAGAAGCTGACGGGTGCCCGGCGCTTCCCTGCTCGATTGCACACGGGCGATTGGGGTGAGTACCAAAATGAGATTAGGAGTTAATTCATGCGGATTTTATATCAAAATAAGATAATTTTGTGCGCTGTGATCAGCGTGGTGTTAATGAGTATCCTTTCTGGCTGTTCCTCGAACTATGGTTCGCCACAGACGCATGCCATGCAGCGTGAGGATCAGAGACAGGAGCAGGTAGTCATTGCGATTTCCACAGAACCGTCCTCGTTAGACCCCTGTCAGGGCTGGGGACATGGAAATACACCACTGATTCAGAGTACGCTTATCAAATACAATCAGGAAATGCACTTTGAGAATGATTTGGCAGTAGATTATAGACTGGATGGGACAGGGCGGACATGGACGTTTGAACTGCGTGAAGATGCGGCATTTACAGACGGTGAAGCAGTCACGGCAGAGGATGTGGTGTTTACGTTTGAGACAGCCAAGGCAGCACGGGCTTCCATTGACCTGACTTTTCTGGAGAAGGTGGAGGCTGTAGATGATACAACGGTCACTTTCTTGCTCTCCAGACCGACATCTGTGTTTTTAAATACGATTGCGTCGGTGGGCATTATTCCAGCACATGCTTATGGTGCAGATTATGGGATTCATCCAATCGGATCGGGACCTTGGAAATTTGTCCAGTGGAATCCACAGGAACAGTTGATTTTGGAGGCGAACGAGGAGTATTACGGAACGGTTCCTTCTATAAAAAAGGTGACAATTGTATTTATGGCAGAGGATGCTGCCTTTGCGGCAGTACAGGCAGGGCAGGTCGATGTGGCACTGACTGCGGCGACACTTGCAGACAAGGAGATAGACGGCTATCATTTGGCACGCATCTCCTCCGTGGACAACCGCGGTTTCACCCTTCCAGTACTGCCCAATGAGGGAACGGTGACGGAGGGAGGATATCCGATTGGAAATAATGTGACCTGTCATTTGGAAATTCGTCAGGCGGTTGCCTATGCGATCAACCGTGAACTTGTCGCCAAAGCAGCGTTAAATGGATTTGCGACGCCCTGTTATTCAGAAAATGATGGAATGCCGTGGAATAATCCTGAAGTGGTGATTGAGACCAATGTGGATTATGCGAAAAAGCTGCTTGCAGATGCCGGATGGATGGATACGGACAATGATGGCATTGTGGAGAAAAATGGCATTGCAGCGGCATTTACAGTGTTGTATCCCAGCGGCGATTCCGTTCGTCAGGCAGTTGCGCTGGCGGCTGCGGAGCAAGTGGAACAAATTGGAATCTGCATCACTGTGGAGGGAACGAGCTGGGATGACTTGAGCAAGCGCATGTTTTCTGATGCTGTCATGATGGGCTGGGGTGCGGCAAATCCCTATGAGAGTTATTGCCTGTATCACAGCAACGGTGCGTTTCAGGAGGATTTTTATAATCCTGAGGGGTATCAATCGGAGAAAACGGACCATTATCTGTCTGCGGCGATGGAGGCGCTCACGACCGAGCAGGCATATAAAAACTGGCGGTTTGCGCAGTGGGACGGTGAGACGGGAACCTGTATGAAAGGGAATTGCCCGTGGGTGTGGATTGTCAATGTAGACCATCTATATTATGTGCGTGACGGACTGGAGATCGGCAGGCAGCAGCGTCATCCGCATGGAGCTTCCTTGCCGCTATTACAAAATCTTCATGAGTGGCGGTGGACCTGAATTGTAAGCCTGCAAAGCAGGCAGATGGGAGTCAGTATGAAAAGTACGGCTGGGCGAATGCTGGTATTGTTTATGAAAAACTGTATACGAATCCTGTCGCTGCTCTTTGCAGTCAGTGTCATTTCCTTTGTTTTGGTTAGTGCCTTGCCGATTGATCCAATACAACAGTATATGATGGGAATTGGACCGGTGTCAGAGGAGCAGCGCACTGAGATTGCTGCGTACTGGGGCGTTGACAAGCCGCCGGCGGCGCGTTATATCAGTTGGCTTTGCGCGCTGTGTTCCGGGAATTTTGGCACATCGCTGCTGTACCGCAGACCGGTGATAGAGATCATTGCGGAGCGCTTTCAAAATTCACTTGCCCTGATGCTGTGTGCGTGGTTGTTTTCTGGAATGATTGGATTTTTGCTTGGCTGTGTGATGGGAATTTATCGTGATAAATGGCAGGATCAAGTCATTCGAAAGTTATGTTATCTCCTGAGCAGTGTGCCGACGTTCTGGCTGGGAATGGTTTTGCTGCTGCTGTTTTCGGTGAAGCTAGGCTGGTTTCCGGTTGGATTCTCGACGCCAATCGGTATGCTGGACAGTGAGGTAAGCGTCTGGCAGCGGCTGCATCACCTGGTGCTTCCGGCATTTACGCTAAGCCTCGCATCCTTTTCCAATATTGCGCTTCATACAAGACAGAAAATGATAGATGTGGAAAATAGTGCATATATTCTGTTTGCGCGTGCACGCGGGGAGAGCGGCTGGACCTTGTTTGTCCGACATGGACTGCGCAATGCCATTCTGCCTGCATTGACCTTACAGTTTGCTTCGTTTGCTGAGTTGTTCGGCGGTTCGGTGCTGGCTGAGAATGTGTTTTCGTACCCAGGACTTGGCTCAGCAGTTTCTGCGGCAGGACTGAATTCTGATGTGCCGCTGCTGCTTGGAATTACGCTGTTTTCAACTTTGTTTGTCTGTGTGGGGAATATGATAGCAAATCTGCTGTATGGTGTCATTGATCCTAAAATGAGAGACAGCGGGGAATAGCTGTTAAATTAATGAGGTTCTGAGGGGAGGGGAACTCATGAGGCAAAAAGCATTTATACTGACCGTTGTTTTGACTTTGGTGATTTTTGCCATATATGCGGCTGGCATTTTGATTCCGCAAGAGGCTGTTGCGACAGATTTTGTTCATTCAAAACAGCCTCCGTCATGGCAGCATCCTTTCGGGACAGACAATCTGGGGCGCGATATTTTGATGCGCACCTTGAAGGGGATGTCTGTCAGCGTGACAGTTGGCATCACAGCTTCGTGTATCAGTGCAGTGATAGGGATTTTAGTCGGCATTGCGGCAGCGGCAGGATCCCGTTTTTTGGATGGAGTGATAAGTTGGCTGATTGATTTGATGATGAGCATTCCCCACACGGTTTTTATTATCTTGATTTCTTTTGCGATGGGACGGGGACTGCGCGGGCTTCTTGTGGGAATCGCAGCGACACACTGGACTAGTCTTGCGCGGCTGATACGAGGGGAAGTGATGCAGCTTCGCAGCCAGCACTATATCGCAGTGTCGCGCCGCATGGGCAAATCAGGCAGCTGGATTATGATACATCATTTACTGCCACATCTGGCACCGCAGTTTCTGGCAGGACTGATTTTGATGTTTCCTCATGCGATATTGCACGAGGCATCCATCTCTTTTCTCGGATACGGACTGCCTCCTGAGCAGCCCGCGGTCGGCGTGATACTGGCAGAGAGCATGACTTATCTCTCTGCGGGAATATGGTGGATGGCAGTGTTTCCAGGAATTGTTCTGGTGTTGATGGTCTGGCTGATTGACCGGCTGGGAGAGAACCTGCGGCGGGTGATCGATCCGCATAGCGCACAGGAGTGAAGGATCATAGGATAGAACGGTAGGGGGATAGATATGAATAAAGGTCAAAATATTCCGGTTTTGGAAGCAAGAAATTTGTCCGTTTCGTTTCGAATGTATGATGGCACATTCAAACAAAAGGAACTGCGGGTGATATCAGATTTGAGCATACAGGTTTTCTCAGGTGAGATACTGGCGATTGCAGGTTCGTCTGGTTCGGGGAAAAGTCTGCTTGCGTCTGCTATTTTGGGGATACTGCCAAGAACCGCCGCTGTTAGGGGAGAACTGCGCTATCATGGTCAGACGCTGACGCCCAAATTACAGAAGCAGCTTCGAGGTACTAAGATTGCGCTGGTGCCCCAGTCGGTTGATTTCCTCGACCCGCTGATGCGGGCGGGAGCACAGGCGGATGGTCATAGAAAGCCTTATCCGACGCAGAAGCGGCGCAGGCTTTTTGCGCGGTTTGGACTGCCTGATGATACAGAGCGCTGTTATCCGTTTCAACTTTCAGGCGGCATGGCGCGGCGCGTGCTGGTTTCCACGGCACTGCTTGCAGATGCACAGCTTATGATCGCAGATGAACCGACACCGGGGATGAGTCTTGGCCAGGCATTGGAGGTATTGAAAGTGTTTCGAGAGATGGCAGACGAGGGGAAAGCGGTCATCTTGATTACACATGATATTGACCTTGCCTTTGCCTTTGCAGACAGGATAGCGGTTCTTTATGCTGGAACGATTGTAGAGACTGCCAGCGCGCAGGATTTTCAGGCGGGGCCAGACGCATTGCGTCATCCTTACAGCAGGGCGCTTTGGCGTGCTCTGCCACAAAATGATTTTGAACCGATCGCGGGTGTTCAGCCCTATGCCGGCAATCTTCCAAAAGGGTGTCTGTTTGCGCCAAGGTGCAGCCAAAGTACGCCAAAGTGTACACAGGAAACGCCGCCTGTGAGAACGCTGCGCGGCGGGGAAGTGCGGTGTTTTGCTGCAGAATAATTGACTGAAATGAATGAAGAGGTATTCAAATGCGACTTGAAGCTAAGAGTGTCAGCTTTCGATATGGAAAACGTCAGGCATGGGTGCTACAAAATCTAAACTTTTGCGTAGAACAGGGAACATGCATTGGTTTGTCTGCGCCGAGTGGAGCGGGAAAGTCCACGCTTGCAATGCTGCTTGCGGGATATTTGATGCCCGTGGAGGGCGCGGTTTTGCTGAATGGGAAACCGCTTTTGCCCCAAGGTGTCTGCCCAGTACAACTCATTTACCAGCATCCAGAGCAGGCAGTGAACCCCCGCTGGCGTCTGCGCAGGGTACTTGAAGAAAGCGGACAGGTTCAGGAGGAGTTACTCCATGCCCTTGGTATTGAGCAGGAGTGGCTGGAACGCTTTCCGATAGAACTCTCTGGTGGAGAATTGCAGCGATTCTGTGTCGCGCGGGCATTGATGAGTAATGCCTCCTTTTTGATTTGTGATGAGATGAGTACTATGCTGGATGTCATCACGCAGGCACAGATCTGGCAGGTGGTCACTGGCGAAGCCAAGAAGCGCAATATAGGAATCGTGGTTATCACGCACAATGATTATCTGGCAGGGCGGCTGTGCAGCAAGGTTTATGACTTGAGGACTTTACAGCGTTTTTTGTAATAGACCGCAGCATATGAAAAAGACGGTGTATAAACAAAATATATTATATGTAGTGATAGTATTTCCCCTTTTTAATAAGGAAGAAAACCGTGACAACCAGTGCGAGCACTTCCGCCGCCACGATGGCAAGCCAGATGCCGTCAAGTCCCAGTAACAGCGGGAGAAGCAGCACTGCCGCGACTTGGAACAAAAGGGTCCGCAGGAAAGAGATTGCGGCGGAGACCACGCCGTTTCCAAGCGCTGTGAAGAAGGCAGAGCCAAAGATGTTAAGTCCCATACATAAAAATGACAGAGAGTACAGTGTCAGTGCCCGTCTGGTCAGCGCAGTCAGGCTGGCATCATAGCCGACAAAAATCTGTGCGAGCGGCTGCGCCGTCAGGACAGCTAAAATGGTCAATACGATATTCCACAGCGTAATCAGGCAGAGGCTTTTGCGAAACAGCCCTTTCAATTCTGTATAGTTTCCGGCACCGTAGTGATAGCCGATCACGGGTGCGCTGCCGATGGAGTAGCCGATAAAAATCGCCGCAAAGATAAAGCTCACATACATAATGATGCCGTAGGCGGCGACGCCGTCCTCACCGATATAGCGCATGAGCTGGAAATTGTACAGGATATTCACGAGTGACATGGAAATATTTGTCATCAGCTCGGAGGAGCCGTTGATGCAGGTCTTTCCTAATATGCGTGCGCTGAGGCTGGTTTTTACAAGCTGTAGCCTGCTTGTGCTGGGTCTTATGAAATAGACAAGCGGTATCAGCCCGCCAATCAGCTGACTGGCCGCAGTGGCAGCCGCGGCGCCGGCAATGCCCCAGTGAAAGACTGCGATAAACACAAAGTCGAGCACCATATTGGCCACGCCGGCGGCAACGGTGACAGCAAGCCCAAGCTGCGGGCGCTCTGCCGTCACCAGAAAGCTCTGGAACACATTTTGCAGCATAAATGCGGTGAGGGTACATAAGATAATGCGCCCGTACACAACGCAGTTGTCAAGCATCTCGCCCGTGGCACCAAACGCAGCCGCAATCGGGCGCAAAAATAAGAGCCCGGCAAGCGTCAGCACAATGCCGCTGCCAATCACGACATAGACCATCATGGAAAAGTACTGGTTTGCCTTGTCTGGCTTTCCTTCGCCGAGTGATTGTGACACAACAGCGCTGCCGCCTGTGCCAAACATAAATCCGACAGCACCCATAATCATCAAAAAGGGCATAATCAGATTGACGGCGGCAAACGGCGTTTTTCCGACATAATTTGACACAAACAGACTATCGACGACCCCGTAGATGGAGGTGAAGATCATCATGACGATGGAGGGAAAAACGAACCGCAGCAGCCGCGGGGTGGTGAAATGGTCTGACAGCTGTATTTTCATTTTGCTTATCCTTTCTATATTCCATCTTTTTTCTGTACAGTATTAAAAAGCTGGCTTGACTGTCTGCGCAGGCAGTCAAGATATTTTGCGGTGAGCCGCAGCAAAAAGTCTGTCTCGTCCGGCGGCATCTGGGAGATGACTTCATTTTCCATAGCAATGACTGGCGCTATTTTCTCCTTCATAAACTGCCCGCCCGCGGGTGTCAGATAAATATGCATCTCGCGCCCTTTTCCAGACGCAAAGCGCAGAAGTCCCTCTTTTTCCAGTTTGTGTATGGCAGAGTGTATCGTCTGTTTGCTGGTAAAGGCGTAATCACAGATATCGCGCTGGCAGCAGCCATCTCCGAGCGCTGCGATGGCATAGAAAATGTCAAATACGCTGTCGGATATGCCGTTCTGGACACAGAGGTCATGGTAGAACTCCGTAAAGGCTTTGTTCAGGCGGTTGATCTCATTTTGTTTTGGCAGGGGCCTTGGCGTCATGGTGTGTTCCTCCTTTTGATTCAACAAGTCTGATTTCGTACTTTGCATTTTAGTCCGAAATCGGACTCGTGTCAAGTGTTAATTGCAGAGGTTCAGTACAAAATTTGCCAGAGTGTGTTCTGAGTCGTGTGGGATTCCCTGATTTTAGTCATGGTGTAAAATGCCATAAATGCTGTTCTTGCATATCTGTCATATTTAGTGTAGACTGTATATAAAAGAAAATTGTTGCAGAACACCATTATCAGTAATAAAAACAAACCGTTGCGGAATGTATTATCATATAGAGCATTGCATACCGGGCATGGAGGAACATTATGCAGACAAGACGAATCAGGACATTACATAAAATTATCACGGCGCTCCTTATTGTGACAATGATCTCCCTGACATCTGCGGGGGCGATGGGCGCGCTGTATGTGCGGGAAGCCAGTGAGGTCAGGCGCCTCAGAGGGGACGCAGATCAGGCGCTGCCCGTGCTGTCCGTGGATGTGGATAACCAGACGGCACAGAAGCAGGAGCCGGGGATGCCAAATCAGGACGTTCCTGCGGTGACAGAGGCGGCTGCCGCCGGAGAGGACAGTATGAGTGATGCGGACGCCACAGCGATTGCTGAGCTGATGCAGTCTAAGGAGGCTGAGGTTGAGCAGGCGATGAAGGACAGGATGAAAGCGCTCGTGACAGGGGAGGATGGAAGTCCACTCAAGATGCTCCGGTCTTTTTTCCCGGAAAATTTAATCTATTCTTTTGAAAATGAGTATGTGTTTGCGCCCGTGCTCGAGGAGGTCGAGAAACACAGCCTTCTCGAAGAGAATTTCCAAAAGACCGAGGAAGGTCTGATGCAGTATGTGGAGAACGGTGCGGTCACCTCACACAAAGGGATTGACGTGTCGAAATATCAGGGGACGATCGACTGGTCAGCAGTCAAGGAGGAAGGGATAGAGTATGCCTTTATCCGGCTCGGACTGCGGGGATATGAGTCTGCAAAGATCGTTCTGGATGAATATTATGAAGCCAATATGAAGGGGGCAAACAGCGCAGGCGTCGCGGCAGGCGTCTACTTTTTCACACAGGCAGTTACCGTCGAGGAGGCAAAGGAGGAGGCAGACTTTGTGATAGAGCATCTGGCAGGTTATGATGTCTCCTGCCCGGTGGTGTTTGACGTGGAGCGGATCTCGGGCGGAAAAGGGCGCGCGGACCAGCTCACCAAGGAGGAGCGCACAGACATCACAATCGCGTTCTGCGAGGCGGTCAAGGCAGCAGGCTACACGCCGATGATCTACGGCAATGTGGTGTGTTTTACGCGGCTGCTTGACATGACGAAGCTCAATGACTATGAGAAATGGTATGCATTTTATGACGATTATATGTATATGCCGTACAATGTGAGCTGCTGGCAGTATACAGAGAAGGGACTGGTTGACGGCATACCCGGAAATGTCGATTTGAACATTTCATTTAAGACATGGTAAAACAAATAAGGAGGGGGTTTATATGAGCAAGGAAGTAAGCAAGGAAATCAAAGCGTTGCAGCAAATGATCGACGAGAGCAGTAAAATCGTCTTTTTTGGCGGGGCAGGGGTGTCTACCGAGAGCGGAATCCCTGATTTTCGGAGTGTTGACGGACTCTATAACCAAAAGTATGACTATCCGCCGGAGACAATACTAAGCCACACATTTTATATGAAAAAACCGGAGGAGTTTTTCCGCTTTTACCGCGACAAGATGCTCTGTCTCGACGCCAAGCCAAACACCGCGCACAAAGTGCTGGCAAAGCTTGAGGCGCAGGGAAAGCTCACCGCAGTGGTGACGCAGAACATCGACGGACTGCATCAGGCGGCAGGCAGCAAAAAGGTGCTTGAGCTTCACGGCAGCGTGCTGCGCAATTACTGTGAAACATGCCATAAGGCATATGGCGTGGAGGAGATTGTAAACAGCACAGGGGTGCCCAAATGCTCCTGCGGCGGCAGAATCAAGCCCGATGTCGTCCTGTATGAGGAAGGACTTGACCAGTATACGTTACAGGAGGCAGTGCGCGTGATCAGCGAGGCGGATATGCTGATTATCGGCGGCACTTCGCTCGCAGTCTATCCCGCGGCAGGGCTGATTGACTATTATCAGGGAGACCGTCTGGTGCTGGTCAACAAGACGCCCACGCAGCGCGACACGATGGCGAATCTGGTCATCACAGGCAGCATCGGTGAGGTGTTTTCACAGATTGACCTGCATGAGTAAAAAGTTGCAGAAAGCAGGTAGTGCAGATGGGATATGAATATGAAGTCGGTGATATCGTAAAATTAAAAAAACCGCATCCCTGCGGCAGCCCTGAGTGGGAAATTCTGCGGGTGGGTGCGGATTTCAGACTAAAATGCACAGGCTGCGGGCATCAGGTGATGCTGCCGCGCCGTCAGGTGGAGAAGAGCACAAAGGGACTGCGCAAAAAAAATTAGTAGAAAAAATTGACAAAAGCCTTGCAAAATATAAGAAAATATAGTATCATAAATTTTCGTGATATATAAATCCTTGCTTCTTTTCACAGAAGAGGCCAGAGACCAAAAGGAGGTAACAGAATGAACAAGTATGAATTAGCCGTTGTTGTCAGCGCAAAGCTTGAGGACGATGAGAGAGCAGCTACCATTGAGAAGGTAAAGAACATGGTTACAAAGCATGGTGGCACAATCACAAACGTAGATGAGTGGGGTAAGAAGAGACTTGCTTATGAAGTGCGTAAGATGAGAGAAGCTTTCTATTATTTCATTCAGTTTGACGGCGAAGCAAATGTTCCGGGTGAGATTGAATCAAGAATCCGTCTCATGGAAAACGTTGTCAGATATCTGTGCGTTAGACAGGACGAGAAATAGAGTGCGTGCCTGTTTGATGATACAGGGCGCTTAGTGGAGAACTTTTATATATGAATAAAGTAATTTTAATGGGACGTTTAACAAGGGACCCTGAGGTGAGATATTCGGCACAGGGTGAGAACCAGATGGCGATTGCGCGGTACACACTTGCAGTAGACCGCAGATTTAACCGCAATGGCGATGAAAACAGTGCAGATTTTATTTCCTGCGTTGCATTTGGCAAGACCGGAGAGTTTGCGGAGCGGTATCTGCGCAAGGGAACCAAGATTGCTGTGACAGGTCGGATTCAGACCGGCAGTTATACCAATAAAGATGGTGTAAAAGTTTATACCACAGATGTTGTTGTTGAAGATCATGAATTTGTTGAGAGCAAGAACAGTAATAGTTCCGATGGCGGTTTCGGGAACAGCAGTTACGGAAACAGCTTCGGGGGAGGCAGCAGCAGCCAGCCCGCAGCGCCGATGGCGGCAGGCGACGGCTTTATGAATATTCCAGACGGAATTGACGAGGAACTGCCGTTTAACTAAAATGCTGTTTGAGTGCTTGTAAGGATTGAAAGAATAGGAGGCTTTATCATGGCTTTTAATAAAACAGAAAAAGCTGATTCTCCAATGAAGAGAAGAGGCGGAATCCGTAGAAGAAAGAAAGTATGCGTATTTTGCGGTAAGGATAATGTGATTGATTACAAGGATACGGCAAAGTTAAAGAGATATGTATCGGAGAGAGGCAAGATTCTTCCCAGACGTATCACAGGAAACTGCGCAAAGCATCAGAGAGCGCTCACTGTGGCGATCAAGAGAGCACGCCATATCGCTTTGATGCCATACACGATTGATTAAGGAATTGTAAAACAGGAGAGACCAATGAACTGTCAGTAAGGTTTGTTGGTCTTTTTCGTACACAGCGTGCAGCGGAAAGGAGAACGCACAATGGCATATTCAACAGTAGTGGAAAATTTTCTAAGATATGTAAAGATCGACACCCAGTCGTCGGAGGAAACTTCGGACAAGGTGCCCTCGACGGACAAGCAGCGGACACTGGCAAAACTGCTGCAACAGGAACTGACAGCGCTCGGCGCGGCAAAGGTGCGGTATGATGAAGCGCACAGTTATGTCTATGCGGAGATTCCCTCCAATATAGAAGGCGCAGCGGACGTCCCCGCGGTCGGATTTATCGCACACATGGACACGGCGCCGGCTGTGAGCGGTGCAAATGTCAGTCCGAGAATCATTGAAGATTATGATGGAAACGATATTGTGCTGAATCAGGAGAAGAAGATCGTGACCTATGTGTCGGAGTTTCCGATGCTCAGGGACTGCAAGGGGAAAAAACTGATCGTGACAGACGGCAATACGCTGCTTGGCGGGGATGACAAGGCAGGTGTAGCGGAGATTATGGCGATGACGGCGTATCTGCTCGCGCACCCTGAGGTCAAACACGGGAAAGTCTGTGTCGGATTTACGCCGGACGAGGAGGTTGGAAACGGCGTCGAGTATTTTGACATCAAGGGGTTTGGCGCAGACTATGCCTACACGGTAGACGGCGGCATGCTGGGTGATCTGAGCTATGAATGCTTTCATGCGGCGGGCGCTGTCCTGACTGTCACGGGCAAGAGCGTTCATCCGGGCTACGCCAAAAACATTATGAAAAATGCGGTGAAGCTCGCCTATGAGTTTCATGCAGCGCTTCCAGATGAGTGCCCTGAGAACACAGAGGGCTATGAGGGCTTTTATCATGTGGACAGCATGAAGGGAACGGTCGAGCAGGCAGTGGCAGAGTATATTATCAGAGATCATGACAGGGCGAAGTTCGAGGAGCGCAAAGCCGTTTTCCTAAAGACGGCGGAAATCCTGAACCAAAAATATGGTGCAGGGACGTTTCAGGTGAAGATCACAGATTCCTACTGCAATATGCGCGAGATGATAGAGCAGAACATGCAGATCGTTGACAATGCGGTGGAGGCGATGCGGCAGGCTGGCGTGGAGCCAAAGATCTCAGCGATACGGGGCGGGACAGACGGCGCCAGACTGTCCTTTGACGGCTTATTATGCCCGAATATATGTACAGGTTCCGAGGGACACCACGGCAGAAATGAGTTTGCCTGTGTGGAGGATTTGGAGAAGATTGTGGAAATTTTAATCAATATTATTACGATCACAACAAAGAAATCACATTTATGACGCAAAGAGACAAAATCTGCTATGGAACTTTTGTTAAATTAATGATATACTATTGATATGCGCAGGCGCATGGAAGGGACTGTTATAAAGAACTATTCCGAAACGCATTTGCGGGAGGTATCATACATGAAGCAAAAAGTGAAGTTAAAGGGACACCTGAAATCATACCTTCAGACTACCTTGATATTGGGAATATTGTTGGCGTTCGTGAATGTCGGGATCTATTTTCTGAATACAAAGGCAGGCATCTGTGTATCAGGATTTTTAGTGATTTACCTGTTGATGATGACTACTTTATTATATAAGAACAAGCCGGTCATTATGAATGAATTTATTAATTTTGCCACACAGTATGGTCAGATACAGAGAAAGCTGCTGCGGGATTTGGAACTACCTTATGTGCTGATGGATGACGACGGCAAGATTATTTGGACGAATGCAGCTTTTGAGCAGGTGGTACACAAAGAGAAAGGGTATCAGAAAGCAATCAATACCATTTTTACAGGAATCACAAAGGACAAGCTTGAATTTGAGCAGGATACACAGCTTGCGATCTCCTTTGAGGAGCATGAGTACATCTTTAAGATGAAGCGGATCTCTATCAAGGACGTGCTGGATAACAGCGAGGTGATCGAGAGTGCAGGGAATGAAAATTTCCTGATCGCAGGGTATCTTTTTGATGAGACCGATCTAAAGCACGCGCTCCGCGAGTGTGACGACCAGAGCCTTGCGGTGGGCATGATCTATATTGACAATTATGATGAGGCACTTGAGAGTGTGGAGGATGTCAGGAGATCGCTGCTTATGGCGCTCATCGACAGAAAGATCAATAAGTACATCACGTCGATAGACGGCATCGTCAGAAAGACGGAGAAAGATAAATATCTGGTGATTATGCGCAAGAGGGCACTGCTGAATCTGAAGGAATCCCGCTTTGATTTGCTGGAGGATGTCAAGACCGTCAATATCGGCAATGAGATGGCAGTGACCGTGAGCATCGGTGTCGGTGTGGATGCGGCTACATATGCACAGAATGCGGAGTTTGCGCGTACTGCAATCGACTTGGCGCTTGGGCGCGGCGGTGATCAGGCAGTGGTCAAGTCACCGGATTCCATCGTCTACTATGGCGGCAAGAGCCAGCAGATCGAGAAAAATACACGCGTGAAGGCAAGAGTCAAGGCAAATGCGCTACAGGAAATCATTACAAGCAAAGATAAGGTACTCATCATGGGACACCGGCTGGCAGACGCAGATGCGTTTGGCGCGTCCGTCGGCGTCAGCTGTATTGCGCGGGCAATCGGCAGAAAGCCGCACATTGTCATCAATGATATCACAACTTCTGTGAAACCGCTGGTGGAGCTGTTTCGGGATCGGAATATCTATGAGGAGGATTTTATCATAGGCAGCACAGAGGCGCTGGAGATCGCTGACAGCAGTACGGTGCTGGTGGTGGTGGATGTCAACAAGCCGAGTATTACAGAGTGCCCGGATTTGATTAAGAGCTGCAAGACAGTGGTGGTGTTAGACCATCACAGACAGAGCTCGGAGGTGATTGAGAATGCGACGCTCTCCTATGTAGAGCCTTATGCGTCGAGCACCTGCGAGATGGTCGCAGAGGTGCTTCAATATATCGCCGGTACCGTCAAGGTGCGCAGCAACGAGGCGGACTGTATGTATTCGGGCATCATGGTTGACACCAATAATTTTACGGCGAAGACAGGGGTCAGAACCTTTGAGGCAGCGGCATTTTTAAGGCGCTATGGGGCAGATGTGACAAGAGTCCGCAAGATGTTCCGGGATGGCGCGCAGGAGTACAAGGCAAAGGCGGAGACCGTGCGCAATGCCGAGATTTATAAGAATGCCTATGCGATGGGCATGTGTCCCTCGGAGGGGCTTGACAGCCCGACAGAGATTGGCGCACAGGCCGCCAATGAGCTGCTTGGCATCAACGGCATCAAGGCGAGCTTTGTCGTGACAGAATACAATGGGAAGATTTATATTTCAGCCAGATCGATTGACGAGGTCAATGTACAGATTATCATGGAGCGTCTGGGCGGCGGCGGGCATATGAATATTGCAGGCGCACAACTGACAGACACGACGCCGGAGCGAGCAATCTTTGTCGTGAAGGAGACCTTGAACCAGATGCTAGAAGAGGGCGCCATTTAATTACAGAAAGGACAAAATATCATGAAAGTAATATTGTTGGAAGATGTAAAATCCGTAGGAAAAAAAGGAGATCTGGTGGAACTCAAAGAGGGCTATGCCAAGAACTTTATCATTCCTAAGAAACTGGGCGTGGAGGCGACAGACGCAAACAGGAATACATTGAAACTGCAAAAGCAGAACGAAGAGAAGATTGCAAAGGAACAGCTTGAGGCGGCAAAGGCGCTGGCAGCAGAGCTCGAACAGATGACCGTTAAGGTGGAAATCAAGGGCGGCGAGGGTGGCAGAACCTTTGGCTCTGTGTCCTCAAAGGAGATTGCCAAGGCAGTTGCAGACCAGTATGGCAAGGAGATTGACAAGAAAAAGATACAGTTAAACGAGGCGATCAAGATGGCTGGAACCCACGAGGTCACGGTAAAGCTGCACCCCAAGGTATCGGCCAGCCTAAAAGTGCATGTCGCGTGCGTGTAGGAGGTCTGTGCTATGCCGGAAATGGATGAGGCAGTCTTAAAGAGAGTTCTGCCGCACAGCATCGAGGCAGAGCAGTCGGTCATCGGCTCTATGCTGATGGACAAAGAGGCGATTACCATCGCAAGTGAGCAGATCAGCGGCGAGGACTTTTATGGGAAGCAGTACGGCATTCTCTTTGATGCGATGGTGGAGCTCAACGATGAGGGAAAGCCGGCAGACTTGGTGACCTTGCAGGAGCGGCTCAAGGAGAAGGGCACGCCGCCGGAGATCTACAGCATGGAGTACATAAGGGATGTGATGGCTGCTGTGCCGACATCCGCACATATCAAGCACTACGCAAACATTGTGGCGGAGAAGGCAGTCCTTCGAAAACTGATCCGCGTCAATGAGGATATTGCAAATAGCTGTTATGCGCAGAGTGAACCGCTCGAATCTATTCTAGAGACCTCAGAGAAAAACATCTTTGATATCATACAAAAGCGCAACAGCGGCGATTTTGTACCGATCAGGCAGGTTGTCATGAATGCCATGAATCTGATCGAGGAGGCCTCTAAGAACAAGGGGGCTGTGACAGGGATTGCGACAGGATTTTTGGATTTGGATTACAAGACCGCAGGAATGCAGCCGTCTGATCTTATTTTGGTCGCGGCGCGTCCCTCGATGGGAAAGACAGCGTTTGTGCTGAACATCGCACAGCATGTAGCATTCCACGACGGCAAGTCTGTTGCGATCTTTTCGCTCGAAATGTCAAAGGAGCAGCTTGTAAACCGTCTGTTATCCTTGGAATCCAAGGTAAATTCGCAGGCGATCCGTACAGGCAATATGAAGGATGATGAGTGGGAGCGCTTGATTGAGAGCGCGGATGTGATCGGGAAATCAGGGCTTTTGATTGACGATACACCGGGAATCAGCATCGGTGAGCTGCGCTCCAAATGCAGGAAATTCAAGCTCGAATATGATTTGCAGATGATTATCATTGACTATCTGCAATTGATGTCAGGCTCTGGCAAAAATGAGTCGAGACAGCAGGAAATCTCGGACATATCGAGATCGTTAAAGGCACTTGCGCGAGAGCTGCATGTGCCAGTGATTGCGCTCTCGCAGCTCTCGCGGGCTGTCGAACAGCGTCCAGACCACAGACCGATGCTCTCTGACTTGAGAGAGTCGGGCGCGATTGAGCAGGATGCGGATGTCGTGATGTTTATCTACCGCGATGACTACTACAATAAAGACACGGAGCTCAAGAATGTGGCGGAGATCATTATCGCAAAGCAGAGAAACGGCGCGATTGGCACGATCAATCTGGCGTGGCTGCCGGATTATACACAATTTGCCAATCTGGCAAAATAAAATTATCTGACGATTTACAAAAGAGGACATGGGAAATCAGACACATGTTCTCTTTTTTTGCACACGGGCATCATGACCCTCATATAAAAATGAAGAAAGGAGTTTAAGAAGTGGTAAAGGAAAAGTATTTGATCAACGAAGCTGCGAAAGAGGTACATGTGGAGTCACATGTTCTAAGGTACTGGGAGGAAGAGCTGGAACTGCCCATCAAGAGAAATGAGCAGGGACACCGAATCTATACACAGGAGGATATTGACCGGTTTATCGATATTAAGAATCTAAAGGACCAAGGTTTACAGCTCAAGGCAGTCAAGACGTTATTAGATCGAGTACAGAGTGATGATGGAGGCGGAGAGGATATGAGGGCAGACAATCCTTTTGCACAAAAGCAGTTGACAAAAATATCAAAAATGGGGGAGTCAAAGATGACAGCGTTAAAGAGTGCGGACGATGCAAAGTGGAATGAGCGTTTTGGCAGCAAAAAGCAGGAGCTTGCTGCGGCCGAGACCGTTTCAGCAGAAGAGGAGGACAGGCGCAGTATGAGCAATATGATACAGATCAAGGAGATGCGCTCGCTCGATGAAGTGCCTGAGTGTACCAAGGAGACAGCGGTCAGCGATGAGGCAAAGGACCAGACAATGCGGTTGCAGTACTTATTCCAGAAGCTGATCAAAGAAGCCGTTGCTGCCAATAATGAGGAGATGGCAAATCAGCTCGTAGAGCGTATCACAGAGAATGTGAAGGGCGACTTGTGCAAGGAGCTTGACTATCAGTTCCGGCTGATGGAGGAGCGCGATGAGGAGCGTGTGGCGAGCAGGCATGAACAGGAGGACAAGCGCAATGAGGAGTATTACAAGCGAATTGATGAACTGCTCAGGCAGTACAGCGGAAAAAATATGAAGCTAAAAGAGAAAAATAAGGAGAAAAATAAGGAAAAAACGAAAGAGAAAACAATCTTGTTTCCAAATTCCAAAGAGAAGGGAGAACCCAAAGCCAAAAAAGAATTTCATTTGTTCCGAAAGGCTGTGGAAGCAAAAATTGAATAAGAATGTATAAAAAGGTGTTGCAGTGCGTGCAACACCTTTTTGCATGTTTATGAACTGTATGTCTTATGCCTGCTCGATGGAACCTGTAGGGCATGCGCCTGCGCATGAACCGCAGTCAATGCACTTGTCAGCATCAATCTCAAACTTGCCATCACCCATGCTGATTGCGCCTACTGGGCACTGGGACTCGCAAGCCCCGCAAGAAACACAAGCATCTGAAATCTGATATGCCATAATACAAAATCCTCCTTCTACCATTTGTTGTTTGCAACGTTCCGGCAATGTACAGAGATATCAATGATAAGTATGATAAAATGCCGCCGGATTGTCACAGTTACCTGTTTCCTGACAAGTACCATAAAGTACTTGTCAATATTCATATTTTAATATAATTTAGACTGAAATACAAGGCAAAATGCGTAAATAATTCTATAAATCATAATTATTTTACAGGCAGTCCCCGCCGCTCGCGGATACCGTTCAGGATATGCTGCTTGAGCTCAGGAATTTTGGACTTGTCCATCTCAGGGACGCCCTCAAGCGGATACTTTATGCCCAGTTCGTCATATTTTTTCTTGCCCATCGTGTGATAGGGGAGGACATCGAGCGCTTTGAGGTTCTTGAGTCCGCCGATAAAGTAGCCCAGCCGGTGCAGGTCATCAGGATTGTCCGTGATGCCGGGCACAACGACATGGCGAATCCAGATTTCCACATTTTTGCTGTCAAGGTATTCTGCAAAGGCGAGGATACCGTCGTTTGGCTGTTTCACCAGCTCTTTGTGCTTCTCCGGGTCAATGTGCTTGATGTCGAGCATCACAAGGTCTGTCACCTCGCAGAGTTTGTCCAGCTTGGCAAGCCACTCGGGATTGCCGTCTTGGCGGTAGGCAATGCCGGAGCTGTCCAGACAGGTATGGATGCCGCGCTCGTGCGCCATCGTAAAAAGTTCCAGCAGAAAGTCAAGCTGCATCAACGGTTCGCCGCCTGTCACAGTGATGCCGCCGCCCTTGTAAAACGCTTTGTTGCGCTCATAATTTTCTAAGATCTCGGCAGGTTCCATCAGCGTGCCGGCATTCATTTCCCATGTGTCGGGATTGTGACAATACGC
The DNA here is from genome assembly GCA_009774345.1 of Lachnospiraceae bacterium. GTDB lineage: Bacteria > Bacillota > Clostridia > Lachnospirales > Lachnospiraceae > COE1. The sequence goes on from VSNR01000006.1 coordinate 33,006, forward strand.
ACATCTCATTGGACACCCCTGCACAAAAACCACATAGCGGACACCGGGACCGTCCACGGTGCCAAAAGATTCTAAAGAATGTATTTTTCCTTGCATAGTATCAACCTTTCCTGTATCATTATAATTTGATCTATTCACATTATACCCTATTTTCGACAGAGGGGATACTGTTTTTTATAAAAAGTTTTGGGACACAATGAAGAGGTGCTGCGTCTAATGAGTATAAGAGAGGAGGGAGAACAGGAATGAAAAGTTTGGTAAAGCGTGCCCAAAAGGGAGATGCGGACGCATTTACACAACTGATGCAGTCCCAGATGCAAAATATGTACAAGACGGCAAGGGCAGTCCTAAAGAATGATGAGGATGCTGCGGACGCCATTGCAGATACGCTTCTGGCGTGCTGGGAGAAAATCGGACAACTGCGCAGGGCGGAATTTTTCCGCACTTGGATGACGAAAATTCTCATCAATAAATGCAATGATATCCTGAGAAAAAGAAAGGATTTGTATTTGGACAGCACAGCACAGGAACTTCCGTCACAGACGCAGGAGTATAACACCGTCGAATGGATGCAGGTGATGAAGAGTCTGGATGAAAAGTACCAGTTGATCATGATTTTGTACTATGTGGATGGACTGACTGCCGCGCAGATCAGTGAGGTGCTGCAAATGCCGGCAAGTACGGTGCGGACGAGACTGGCAAGAGGGCGGCAGCAGATTGCGGAAGCGTACGGCACATCACAACAGCGTAAAAACACGACAGTGCACCTTCAGCAGGAAGGAAACTGTTTGGAATCGTGACCGGAGGGCGGTCAGAGAATGGAGGCAGAACATGAAAATAGATAAAACAGATAAAATTAAGGAGACATTACAGATGGAGATCGCGCTGCCCGCAGTTGTCCAGCAGAGAGCAGATGCCGTGTTTGAACAGATTCAGAGGGAGCACACAGGAAAAGGAGAAAAGAGGATACGAAAAAGCATGTGGGGAAGCGTGGCGGCAGCGATGCTGGCGCTGAGTACAGTGACTGTGTGCGCAGCGGCGTATATGAATTGGAGCAGCGGTATGGAAGAACAATTTGACGCCACAGATGAGCAGAAAGCATTTCTGGAAGAGCAGGAGATGGTAAAGCCGATGAGCAGCAGCGTGACCAAGGAGGGCGTTACAGTCACAGCGCAGCAGAGCATTGCGGACAGCCGCTTTGCGCATCTCTCATTTCGCGTTGAAGGCTATGAGGTGAAGGAGGGGGGTATCTTGCAGCCGGATTTTGAGACGGTGCATGTCACGGTGGACGGCAAAGAAGGTTTTGTGCTAAAACATGCCTTTTTTAACAACTGGCATATAACAGATGACGAGCGCACGTACACCAACGATGACACGCCGATACAGGAGCGCAGGGATGGAACGCTGGTGGAGCGCTACAGGAACGATGACGGCAGTATGGAGTATATTATTACGGTTATGAAGGACTTTGAGGAGCACAGTCTGATTGGAAAAGAAGTGCATGTGGAGCTTGAGAATCTGGGGACGCATGTACGGTATTCGAACGCCTACAGAAAGGAGATTGAGGCAGTGTGGAGCTTTGACTTTACGCTGGATGGCTCCGATCAGGTCAGAAGTGAAGAGATGTCACAGCCATTGGGAGACAGCGGCGCCACAGTGACCCAAGTCGAATTATCGCCCATTTCCTTCTATGTAGAGTATGAGTATGCGTTACCGTCAATAGAAATGAAAGCAAATCATGGTGTCTGGACGTTTGGAGGAGTGCCGCCGCTCGTTGGCGTTCGTCTGAAAGATGGCACAATGATTACCGGGGTAATGGGCGGCGCTTCAGAGGGGTATTCGGACAATGCTGGAATCTATGTATATTACGGGACAATCAACCGGATTATAGACCCACAGGAGGTGGATACGCTGTTGTTTAGTAAGTCCTCCCTATATGAGATGGAGGGAACGCGCCCTAAGGAAGAGTATTATTTTGTTCCTTTTTAGGACTTTTATCCAAAATTAAAATGATAAACTGGGTTGAAAATGCATGCTTTTATATAGAGGTATTACAGCATTGTGAATTATACACAAAATCAAGTAAAATGCAATGTAAATATACTATAAAATTGAATTAAAAATAGCTTTACATCCCCGCTAAAAAAAGGTAAAATAGGAATAGTAGGTAATCGTGGTAGAGCATTAACATACCGGTTTTTCAATTAATGGAGGAAGATACAATGGATAGTAGGATTCGATGCGAAATGTCTCAGTCTGAGAGTCTGATCATGGAGTACTTGTGGAAAAATGATGAAGGTAAATGTTTTAGTGAAATTATGGAATATCTGAACGGGGAATTGCAGAAGAACTGGAAGAAGCAGACGATCAATACGTTTATCAGGCATTTGATTGACAAGGGTCTTGTGACAGCGGAAGCAACCCAGAAGAGCAGACGTTATCATGCGGCATTGACACCTGTACAGTTTGCGCGCGGCAAGGCAAACAAAATTCTCGCGGACTATTATAATGGCTCTGTCCAGACCTTTTTGTCAGCACTTTCAGGCGGAAAGCAGCTCAGCAAAGAGCTGGCAGACGAGCTGCAAAAGATGGTGGAAGCAGATCTTAATTGACAGGAACATCAATCGGACAATTCGTGCACCTGTGTGCATAAAAACGCTGGAAATCTTGATTTCCAGCGTTTTTTACATCTTATATTCAGATTAGATCGCCTCGTGGAATGTACGAGAGATGACATCTGCCTGCTGCTCCGGTGTCAGCTTAATAAAGTTTACAGCATATCCAGATACACGGATTGTCAACTGAGGATAGTTCTCAGGATGCTTCTGTGCATCTAACAGCGTGTCTCTGTTTAATACGTTTACATTGAGGTGGTGTCCACCCTTTGTAGCATAACCATCTAATAAAGAAACTAAGTTATCAACCTGTGCTGCATTATCTACTGCCATAGTTCTATACCTCCTATTAATTCATAAAATTACTCATGATCCAATCCCTCGTGAAGTGTCGGAACACTGCACGCCATCGGATTGCTGGAACAGTCTGTACATCCAAGAGTCTGGACTTCTTTCGTGGAAGCGTCCTCGCTGACATCTACATTGAAATGTCCGACAGCCTTCTCACCGGAAAATCCGGCATCAAGCTGAGATACAAGGTCGTCAATCATTGATTTCTCATCCATAGATACACCTATTCCTCTCTATGATATGGCAGCTACAGGCTGTATCCTGCGGCTGCCATGGTTTTTAGTTGTTCAGGTCAAGCTCGATATCGCCAGAGAATACCTTTGCTTCCTTGCCAAGAGCGTTCGGAATAATGGTAAAGGTATTAGAGATACCATCCTGTGCATCCTTGAACGGAAGTTTTGATACAGAGGACAGAGAAGCTACTGCACCATGTGTATCACGTCCATGCATTGGGTTTGCACCCGGAGCGAACGGCTGTCCCTTCTTACGTCCATCTGGTGTATTACCTGTAGCCTTACCATAAGTTACATTGGATGTAATTGTAAGGATAGAAGTGGTAGGAACACCATTTCTGTAGGTGTGATGTCTTCTGATCGCGGTCATAAACTTATGAACAACATCCTGAGCGATCAGGTCAACGCGGTCATCGTCATTACCATACTTAGGGAACTCGCCTGTTGTCTCGAAGTCAACGATGATGCCGTCCTCGTCACGGATTGCCTTTACCTGTGCATACTTGATTGCAGATAAAGAGTCAGCAACGATGGAAAGTCCAGCAACACCTGTAGCGAAGTATCTCTTCACGTCTCTGTCATGAAGCGCCATTTCTGCTCTCTCGTAGCAGTACTTGTCATGCATATAGTGGATGATATTGAGTGTATTTACATACACATCTGCCTGCCACTCAAGCATATCCATGAACTTGCTGTACACATCATCATAATCAAGGATATCACCCTCAACAGGACGATATTTTGGTCCAACCTGTTTCTTGGTAACTTCGTCCACACCGCCATTTAAAGCGTAGAGCAGACATTTTGCAACGTTTGCACGAGCGCCGAAGAACTGCATTTCCTTACCGATTACCATAGAAGATACGCAGCATGCGATACCGTAGTCATCACCGTGTGTCACTCTCATCAGGTCATCGTTCTCATACTGGATAGAAGAAGTCTGGATAGACATCTTAGCGCAGTATCTCTTCCAGTTCTCAGGAAGTCTTGTAGACCAGAGTACAGTTAAGTTCGGCTCTGGGCTGGGTCCGAGGTTTGTCAGAGTGTTCAGGTAACGGAAGGACATCTTTGTAACCATAGGACGTCCGTCTACGCCGACACCGCCGAGGGACTCTGTTACCCATACCGGGTCGCCAGCGAAGATCTGGTTGTATTCCGGTGTACGAGCGAACTTGATGCAGCGCAGTTTCATGATAAAGTGGTCAACGAACTCCTGGATCTGCTCCTCTGTAAAGGTGCCGTTCTTTAAGTCTCTCTGTGCGTAGCAGTCAAGGAAAGTAGAAGTACGTCCAAGGGACATTGCAGCGCCGTTCTGCTCCTTAACAGCACATAAGTATCCGAAGTATGTAGCCTGAATTGCTTCCTGTACGTTGGTAGCCGGCTTAGAGATGTCGCAGCCGTAAGAAGCAGCCATTTCCTTCATCATCTTGAGTGCGATCATCTGCTCGGAGAGCTCTTCGCGCAGACGAATCACGTCGTCTGTCATCACGCGTCCTGTAGAATCCTTCTGAGCCTGCTTATCCTCGATCAGTCTGTCGATACCATAGAGAGCAACTCTTCTGTAGTCGCCGATGATACGCCCACGTCCGTAAGCATCAGGAAGACCTGTGATGATGTGTGAAGAACGGCATGCTCTCATCTCCTGATTGTAAGCGTCAAAACATCCTGCGTTGTGTGTCTTTCTGTGTGTAGAGAAGAACTCACTTACCTCAGGATCTACTTCGTAGCCGTTGTCTGAGCAAGCTTTCTCTGCCATTCTGATACCGCCGTATGGCTGCAATGAACGCTTGAAAGGCTTGTCTGTCTGGAATCCAACGATTGTCTCCTTGCTCTTGTCGAGGTATCCCGGACCATGAGAAGTAATCGTAGAGATCACTTTGGTATCCATATCAAGAACACCGCCGGCTTCTCTCTCCTTCTTCTGAAGATCAAGAACCATGTCCCATAAATCCTTTGTGTTCTGTGTAGGTCCTGCTAAGAAAGACTCATCTCCGTCGTATGGTGTGAAGTTCTTCTGAATGAAGTCACGCACGTTAATTTCGCTTTCCCATTTGCCACCTACAAAATCTTTCCATTCTGGTCTCATTTTGCAAAGCCTCCTAAAATATAAATTTAAATTTCATGCGGTAGAACACCGCCAGTTACTAAGTTTAGAATGAATCCTGTCTCACATTCATAACTGTATTATATCCTCAATTTTGTATACACGTCAACACTATTCTTTGTACTTTTTTGTGTACAGAGGGGAAATTTTTATTAAAATTTTGTGAATTATCACAAACGACTCACATGAGATTTTGGCAGCATGTTTTTATTCCTTGAATTATCCACCACATCTGTTACAATAAAAAGTAGTACAAAATACACCACATTACGCCATCACACGGCGAAAGCTGGAAGACAGCGCTATACCAATAGCCGGAAGGGCTGACTACGTAAGGAGGGGAAAGCATGATCAAAGTAACGATATGGAATGAAAACCTGCATGAACAGCAGCAGGAGGAAGTGAGAGCAGTTTATCCAGAAGGGATCCATGGGTGTATAGCAGATTTTTTGTCAAAGGATCCTCAATTATGGATACAGACTGCGACGTTTGCTGAGTCAGAACATGGGTTGACAGAGGCGGTACTGTCAGAGACAGATGTCCTGATTTATTGGGGGCATATGGCACATGAAGCGTTTTCAGATGAGGTGGCGCAGCGTGTACAAAAGCATGTACTTCAGGGAATGGGATTGATCGCACTCCACTCTGCACATCTTGCCAAGATCATGCGTCTCCTGATGGGAACCAGCATGACCCTTCGCTGGAAACATGGGGACCGTGAGCGCCTCTTTGCCACTGCGCCGTCCCATCCAATCGCAAAGGGGCTGCCGCCGCAGTTTGACATTCCCACAGAGGAGATGTACGGCGAATATTTTGATATTCCTAAGCCGGATGATGTGGTGTTTACAGGCTGGTTTGCAGGCGGCGAGGTCTTTCGCAGCGGTTGTACGTTTCAGCGCGGTCTGGGGAGGATATTTTACTTCCAGCCGGGACATGAGGAGTATCCGATTTATCATATGCCGGAGATCCAGCAGATTCTTGTAAACGCAGTGCACTGGTGTGCAGAAGTGAACAGGCAGCAAAGACCACTGAGCTGTACGGCGGTGAAGGCTACTTTGGAGGAGGAATATCAAAATCCACTGCGGATCTCTGTATTTTATGATCATGTCACACAGGCAGCGGCGCAGTCGGCAGGCGGGGATTGTGTGGAGGAGATTTTAAGACGGTGCAGCGATGCGGGGATACGCGGCATTGATATTGAGTACAGCCAGCTTGTTGGGGATTTTGACCATATCTGCGAGGCGCTGCGGTATCATTATATGGAAGTGGCATCTATTTATCAGATGCTGAATTTCAGAGATCATGAGTTTATGGGCCGCGCAAAAGAAGTGATTGATCTGGCGCACAGGATGGGTGTGAAGCGCGTTCTGATTGTGCCGGGCTTTCTCGAACGAGACGAGGCGAAAGTCCTCCATAGCGTGAGCGGGGATTACCACGCAGTTGAGCGGTTTATGGAGCAGAATCTGTGTATTCAGTCCATGAGAACTGCATTGACTGAGCTTGTGCAGTATGCAAGGCCCTTGGGTGTCGAGGTGACGCTCGAAGATTTTGATGATGTCGAAGCACCCTATTCGAGAATGAATGAGCTGCTGTGGTTTATGAGGAATGTTCCAGGGCTAAGGTGTACGTTTGATATGGGCAACTTTGCGTTTGGCTATGAGAATGTGATGGACGCTTATGAACTGCTGAAAAATTATATTGTGCATGTGCACTGTAAGGACAGGGGCAGTGAGGGAAACGGCTTGCAGTCTGTTCCAACAGGAAGCGGCTATATTCCCATTGCACAGCTTGTCAGGAAACTGAATGCTGCCGGGTATCGCGGTTATCTGTCCATTGAGCATTTTGGGGATTTAGATCAGATGGCGAGCATTGAACAGTCTGCACATTTTCTGAAATCATTGTTGGAACACAGACAAACTATACCCCAATAATTGCAATTTATACCAAAACTATTTTATTTCGACAAAATATCCTTTACAATAATAAACGAATTGTCGCGACAATTTCAACTTACTATGCTAAAGTTGCTGGAGCTTTCATTTTCCCCCGAAATGAAGTTCCAGCAATTTGCATTCTGTATGTTTGATGCGCAGAAGATCTTGTGAGGAGGTATTAAGGTGGAGAAGACTTTTGAGAGACGGGTGAACCGGTTTGCGCTCACCATTGTAACTATCATTGACCTGTTTTTATTTTTTGGGTATATTGGGGATTACCAACATGGAAACATAAGTTTTGGGTTTATGCTCACAGTGGATTTGGCTGTCATCGCATCAATGATTGCGTGTTATTTGGTTTACTTTTACAAAAAGGACAGCGCAGTGTTCAAACATGTCTCTGTAGCCGGCTATATCGTGGTCTATGCACTCGCGGTCTTGGGTGCCCAGAATGACCTGGTGTTTATCATGGCATTTCCACTGACAATCATTTATATTCTGTACTTTGATTTTAAGCTCATTCTTAGAATTGCGGTGGTATTTGGCGCGATTAATCTGATGGATGTGGGTTATACTGCCGCGGTACTTGGACATATGCATTCGGGTGCACCGCTCAACAGTACGTCGATGCTTCTGCAGGGGGCTTCCACGGTGGTCTATATGATTGTGCTGTGCGGCACGACGCAGATTTCCAATGACAATAATACCAAAAAGATCTCCAGTATTGACAGGGAGCGGGAGAAGAGCAATGCACTCTTAAATGAAGTTCTTGATGTGGCAGCTTTTGTCAAGAGGGATTCAGCAAAAGCAGCAGAACATATCCGACAGCTTAGTCAGTATGTGGATTCGACCGTGGCAGAGCTTGGCGGCATCGCGCAGGGTAATGCCAACAATGCAGAAAGTATCGAAAAACAGACTGTGATGACTGGAAATATTCAGACAATGATACTGGAGACAAAGCAGATGTCAGATGAAATGCTTGCGATGGCGGAGCATTCCGAGGATGCTGTCAGGGATGGAAAGCATACCGTTGACAGCTTGCAGGAGCAGGCGGGTAAGACCAAAAAGGCAAACGAGCAGGTGGTGGCATCTGTATCCAGCCTGATTATGAATGCGAGGGCTGTGGAGGATATCACAGAGCAAATCTTTGCGATCTCAAGCCAGACGAATCTGCTTGCACTCAACGCTTCAATTGAGAGTGCGAGAGCAGGGGAGGCCGGAAGGGGATTTGCTGTCGTATCCGCAGAGATACGTGCATTGGCAGATGAGACGAGGAATCTGACGGAGCGCATCCATGACATTGTTGAGGATCTGAAAAGGAATGCTGATATGGCAAAAACGACAGTGGATAATGTCATTATGGCAGCAGATACAGAGCATGATCTGATTATCAATGCAAATGCTCAGTTTGGTGAGATTGGCAGCCGCATGAAAGGGCTTCATACCAATGTGCAGGAAATCTATAAAAAGATCGAGGAGATTCTGGAATCAAACAATGTGATTGTAGACAGCATCAATCATATATCAGCGGTCAGTGAGGAAGTGACAGCAGGGACGCAGCAGGCAGCAGAACTTGGCGCCGATACCAGCACCAAAGCAGAGCAGGCAAGAGGTCTGATGATGGGATTGTTGGATACGGTAAAGGCAATCGACAAATATTTGTAAAGGGGTGTCGGATAATATGCTGGGTGGTACAGTGTATGTGGCATTAGTTCGGTTTGTGATCAGCCTTCTGGGAACAATTCTTTTATTTTCCCTGATGAGTGAACCGAGGTATCACAGAAAAAAAATGATCGTATATTATAGTAGTCTGAGCGTGTTGTTGATCGCGGTTGCCTGCATATGGTATGTGATCCACTGGGAAAGCTGTGTAAGGCTGGTTGCATTTGTGATGTATGCAGTTTTTGCCGTGTGTTCGATGTTTTGGAGCAGGGATTCCATCTATCTGTCACTGTATAAAATTGCGCTCACTTTTTATCTGCTTGCGGTATTTTTGATTGGGGGTATAGAGGTCTCTGTCATTTTCTTTGACAAAAATGTGTGGGCAGACATTATAACACGCATACTATTGATACTGTTTATGGCGTTGTTTATCGAAAAGCGGATCAAACAATCTATTCGGGGATTTGGTGATTATGTCGAAAAGGAACTGGACAAGTTTAGCGTGATGGTGCTGATTATCAGCATTCTCTTTGGTATTGGATTTATCCTGAATCCAAATGTTCGGGAGCAAACACCCTATCGTCTGTTTCAGATTATAATGAATTTTTTCCTGACAGGCTCCCTTCAATTGTTAGTATTTCGGCTTTATCATCATATTGGGAAAGAGAAGGAGTATCAAAAAGAAAATCAGCTGATGCAGATGAATCATAGACTGCTGGAGCGAAATATGGAAATCATGGAGGAGGCAGTGGCATCTGGCAGACGATTTCGGCACGATGCAAGGCATCACAATGCAGTGATTGCAGAGTATGCCCGCAGGGGACAGACAAAGGAGCTGCTTCAGTATTTGAAGGAGTATGACAGAGAGATGGATGAGCGGAGTGCAGGGAATATATGTGCCAATACCGCCGTCAATAACATTCTAAGCGCATACACCAGAAGGGCGAAAAGAGAGCAGATCAAAGTGATACTGGATGTGGCGCTGGGCAGAAGTATAACAGTGCCCAATATTGATTTGGTGACGATTCTGGCAAATGCATATGAAAACGCAATCTATGGATGCGAGGAGGTAAAGAGACAGTCGCCAGAGCAGAAGTGTTTTATTCACTTAATGCTCAAGAAAAAGAAGAATAAGCTGGTAATCTGCTGTAGAAATACATGCCGGATGGAGACGGAATTAAAAAACGGACAGCCTAAGCTGGAGTATACAGGCGGCATTGGTGTGCTGAGCATCATTAAAACGGCTGAAAAGTTCGATGGGGAATATGATTTTAAAAATGAAAACGGTGTATTTGTATTCCGTCTGATCATGAACATTCCAACCATAGGGGTTGAGAATAGCTAGACAAAGAGGAGGATTTGCAATGTATCTGATAGCGCTCTGCGATGATGAAGAAGCAGATTTGGACAAGACAGAGCAGATGTTGAGAATTTATGAGAGCGTTCATCCTGATATAGAGTTTGTGATCAAACGATTTCAGAGTGCAGACCATTTGATTGACTGTGTCAGGCAGAATGAATATGCGCCGGATTGTATATTGATGGATATTTACATGCCTGAGAAACTGGGAATTGAGGCGGCGCGTGAGCTGCGGGATATGGGAAACCGCGTAAAAATTATATTTTTGACGACCTCTAGGGAACATGCACTGGATGCTTTTGGCGTGGAGGCATCACAATATCTTGTGAAGCCGGTTACGAATGACATGCTGTTTGCCGTGCTGGATAAATTTCGAATGGAAGAGGAGGAGGCGCGCAGGAAGTATCTGCTTTTGCGTATTGAGGGCAGGATACAGCGCATACTGGTCAATGAGATCGTATACTGTGAGGCACAGGGCAAAGCACAGTATCTGCATTTATCCGATGGTACGCAGTATAATCTGCGCAGGACGATGGCAGAGATTTATGAGATGCTTGCCGGGTACAGGGAGTTTGTGCGAGTCGGTGTCGCTTATATCGTCAATTTGGAACATATAGAGAGTTTGAGTACACAGGAGGTTCAGATGGATAACTGCAAAAAGATTTTTCTGCCAAGGGGGTCGTATCATCCTTTGAGGGAGCGATATTTTAGCTATTACTGTGAAAATGAATGAGGTGCTGTATAATGATTGATATTTATTACCTGGAGGAAGATGCGCGCATCGCTCAGTCCGTAAAAGAATTTTTGACACAGGGAGGATGCAGGGTATATGTCTTTGCGACCCTTGATGAGATCAAGGAGGCGTTGAATGTCATGCGGCCGGCAGTCGTGCTGGTGGACTGTCATGCGCCAAATGGAAGCGGTAATCTGTTATGCCGGTGGATACGCATGCATTGGCGGGGAACGCCTGTCTTGTTCACATCAGCGCGCAACAGCCTGCGCGCTGATGTGAACGCGGAATCTGAGGATTACGTCGTCAAGCCGTTTGAGTTGGATGTACTGCTTGGACGCATCCGTGCGTTGATGCGGAGAACAGGAGGTATTACAAAGCAATATTTGTCTTGCGATGTGATATCACTTGACCACAATCGCAGGCAGGTGCGATGTGGTGCGGAGGAGGTACGCCTGAGTTCATCGGAATACCATCTGCTCCTGTACCTGATGCAGAATAAGGGAAAGACGGTCACGAGGGAAAATCTGCTGTCAAGCATTTGGGATGTGAACGAAACGGATGTCAGTAATAACACGCTCACAGTGACAGTGAAACGTCTGCGAGAGAAACTGCATCGGCCGGATTGTCTGAAAACGGTTCGCAGTGTGGGGTATCGCCTCGAAGATACAGAATAATTTTGTCATCATATTTTTTCCTGTCTTTCCATAAAAAAGGATGAGCTGAAACGTATGTGTTATAGAAGCACATTGTGGACGTCCACATCTAGCTTAAAATCCAGATAGAAGGGAAGGGAAAATTATGAAGAAGAAATGGAGCTATTACATACCGATCATGGCAATGCTGATAAGCATTTTGACAGGCTGTGGCAGTTCAGGAGGCTCGAAGGCTGTGATGTCAGACTCTGCGGCGCCTGTTATGAACAGCACAGCGAGACAGGAGTATGCAGGGGGAGTCGCAGACGCCCCCGCAGAAGCGGCAGTGGAGGAGATGGATAAAGGGGAAGGCGGTGTGACGGCAAGCAAGACACAGAACGTGTCTAAAGACAAGGAAGATATGACACTCCTTGAGGAAAAGTTGGTATATCATTGTAATCTTGATATAGAGACACTTGATTATCCGGCTGCCATCGCAGCGATCAAGAAAACGATCGCCAAATATGACGGCATTATTCAGTCGGAGAGCGAGAGTGACAGCGGACAGGATTGGTACTATGCAGATTACCGCAAGACAAGCGGCACGATGCATAATTATCTGGAAGTGCGGATACCGTCGAAGGACTATGAAAGTTTTCTCGGGGAGCTGGACGGCGTTGGCAAGATCATCTCAAAGTCAACCAGTGTGGACAATATCAGCCAGCAGTATTATGATACGACGGCGCAGATCGAGGCATTGCAGATTCAGGAGAAAAATCTGCTCGCGATGCTCGAGAAATGCGAAACGATCGAGGACATGATTACAGTGGAACAGCGGCTGTCAGAGGTACAGTATGAACTCAATAACCTACAGACCACCCGGCGCTATATGGATATGGATGTGGCGTACTCCTATGTCAATATCAGCATATCAGAGGTCATGGAATACCGCAAGGACAGCGAGCCCGTGAGAAAAAATACGTTTTTCGACCGCCTGAACCACACCATCGTATCCACTGGCAGGGGATTTTTGTACTTCCTTGAAGGACTGCTGTTTCTGTTGATTGGTCTGATGCCGTACATACTGATTATAGCCGTGATTTATTTGATATTTTTCCGCAAAAAGGTTCATCGTTTCATGGAGGACAGAAGAGCGAAGGCGGCTGCGGATAGAGCCCAGGAAGCGCTGCGCAGACAGAACGCGATGCAGCAGTATGCCGCGCAGCAGGAGACTTGTCAGGATTCGCCTGAAAAGAAGGAGAAAGAGTAATAGCTACATGTGTTTTATCGCCGCAGGCGCTTTAAGCCCCCTGCGGCGAGCGGTTTTTTGGGCTGTAGTTCAAAGAGCTTTTTTGCCATGTTCAGGTTGGTCTTCGTGCCCAGTCCATTGAGATAGCAGGTGCCCAGCATGTCAGAGCCCCAGGTGCTGCCTTTGAAATATGCCTTGCTTAACAGCAGGAATGCCTGGTCATAATCGGGCAGAACATCCTGTCCGCCGCGGAAGTAAATTTCACCTAACAGATTGCAGAAGCCTGCGTCATCGGGCAGCCGGGCATAACCCTCCTCCAGATAAGCGAGGGCTTTCTTGAGGTCCAGCGGCATCGCCCCGTTAAAGGTGTAGAGCTTGCCCAGGCAGTAGTAGGCGTAATCGTCCTTGTGAGAAAGTGCGCGCTCATAGAGTTCAATCGCCTTTGACAGCTTGCCCGCATCGCGGTATTCATTTCCGACGATGCGTTCATAAGCGCCAATGCCTAAATCCGCGCCGATATGGATGTAGTTTAAGGCGCGCTGGCGCTGAACCGGGGCGCCGTGTCTGCCGGTGCGGAGGATGTCCACCAGATTTGGCAGGGCGATGCCAAGACCGGCGGCGACACATTCTTCGTAGAGCCGCATCGCAGAGGCAGTCCATTCATATTGACAGCGCTCGTATTTTTTGTTCCCGATATTGGTGGGGGTGATATCCAAAAAATCGCCTACAGTACTGTAATAATAGGCGTTTGCAATCAAATATTTACAAAAGATCTGACCCTGTGCCGCCATGTCTGACACAACGTCCCAGATTTCACGCTTGGAGTGGTAGGGAGGGTGTACAAACGTGTTGTCCGGCGGTTCAAATCCGTCGTGGAACATCGCGCCCAGCATGCCGACAGCGCTCTCAAGCGTCAGGCTGGTGCGGAAGCACTCAAAGGCAAAATTGGTGTCTATCGGTAATTCCACTACAGGATCTACGTAGCTTTTGCCAAGATAACAGCGCCCCAGGAAATAATAGGCGTCGCCGTCGCCCATATTGGCAGCCTGGCGCAGCAGCGACAGCACCTCCTCGCGCCGTGCCGGATCGCGGTCAAACCACAGGATCTGAATCGCTGTCTCCACGCGCTTATCAAAAAGTACAGTCATTTATCATCATGCCTTTCTCCATAATCTACTCCTATTGTACCATAGGATTTGTCAGAATACCATGAGAAATTAGATGATCAGACTTATCTGCCGTCAAGAGTCATTTGATGGTCATGAATCCGTAGGATGCCGTCAGCAAAATCATCAAGTTCATCGCTGTGCATGATCACGAGGAGTGTCTTTTTCCCTTTGAGCGATTTGATGTATTGTATCAGATGGCTCTGCGTCTCTGCGTCTAAGTTTGACAGCGGTTCATCGAGAAAGAGTGTCGGCTGATCTGTCCCGAATAAGCGCATCAGGGCAAGCTTCTGCTGCTGTCCGTAGCTTAAATTGACAGGATTGCTCGTGATTTCTTTGTCTGCAAAATCGACATTCAGGAGCCGCAGCAGTTCTTCATTCTTTGCGATGCCAAACAGATTGTCGTCAAAGCTGCCGTCAATGGCAAAAAACGGATAGGTGAGAAAAGCGGTGTCGCTGATCTCACGCGACACAGAGAAAGTGCCTTTGGAGTATTCCGGGCTGATGTTTCCGAGCATTAAATTCATCAACATACTTTTTCCGCTGCCGTTCTCGCCTTTGATCATATACAGACCGTTCTTTTTCAATGCGAGCTGGTCGATATGATAGAGAAAATCATCGGGTTCTTCGCCTTTGTAAAAGTCAAACGACGCTGCCTGAAAGAGCGCATCCTGATCCGCCTTGTGCTGGTTGATTTCAGATTCCTTAGCGGCATCCTCAGAGAGCTGGTCAACGCGGTCTACATGGACTTTGTTTGACTTGTAGCGCGTCAGGATATTGCACACAAGGGTGATCGGATCCGCGAAGCACTCCAGATACTGATAGCCCATCATCAGGACGCCGACAGTAATCTGTCCGCGAAAGACCAGAAATGCTGCGATAAAGAGGTACACGATGCTAAAGATTTTGTTGATCACGTCAGGGGCATAGACACACATATAATACCAGAACTTATATTTCAGGAGGTACTTGGTGAAACTGCTGCAGCATTTGTCAAATTCTTTCTGAAAAAATGCCTCTGTGTGCAGTGCGTTGATGCCCAGCTTGTTCTCTATGATGTTTCTGTTCTCGGATAAAAAAGTATCCTGACGCGTCAGCACCGTGCTCTGCATATCAAACAATGGTTTGGATCCGTACAGGGCAAAGAGGGCAAGCAGGAAGCCATAGACCAGAAAGAAGATGCCAAAAACCCAGTTAGTGTAGGTGATGACGGCAAGCAGTGCAATGACATACAGCAGATTGCCGATCAGGTTACAGTACACCTCCTCATGCACTTCGGCGTAGCACATACTGCTGTTGGAACAGAGGTTATAGTAATATCCTTTATCTTTCCTGGAAAAGAGGGATGGATTCATGTGCAGGATGTCGTCCACCGCTTTTTGTTGTAGTTTCTGACTGTTGATAATAATATATTTGTTGAGGTTGTAGTTACAGAAAAAGAACGAGAAGCCCATACTGACGACAGCGACAAGAAAGGTGACGCCAAACCAGCCCCATAGCTTCTGCTCGTCGTAGGAGGCGAGCACATTGTCGATCAGGTAGCCGGACAGATAAGGCAGCAGCAGCGTCAGACCGAACGTGACTGCCATCATCAGGACAGGGATGGGGTATTTTTTTAGTTGCTTGGTTTTCATGGTTGGGGGTCCTCCTTTGTTTTGCTTGTTATGCTGACTGTAATTTGGCGATATAGTGCGCGATAATATCCTGCATTTGGTATTTTTCTGGTATACAGTATTCGTGATTTAATTGATACTGTACTACGCATCCGCCTAGACAGAGAGGCAGGCATTTACAGTTCCGGCATTCTGGGCGAAATGTAAGTTTCTGTTTGGCGGTGATATCGACATCTGTAAATTTCGTTTTTCCATTTTGGGTATAACTGCTGCAAAAATCACAATATCCCTCTGGACTGATGGCATAGGTATTGCCATAAAGGAAATTACAGGGGAGAGGTTTTGGCATGGTGAGGGAAAAATTCCCTGTCAATTCGTCCATCAGGAGCCGGATCTGAAACAGGATGTCTGCAAATTCTTTTATGGAAAGGGCATCAACAGGATCATTTTCGTGAAACTTAAGCATGATGTTTGGATTGATTTCAAATCTCTCGTGACCAAATTTTCCAAGGATCATTTGATGTAGTTTAAGAGCCTCATCTTTATTTTGTTTGCAGATGTTCATGCGAAGGATTATTTTTGACTGAGATTTTTTGAGTATTCTTTCGATTAAGTTTAGCTCCTCCTGAAAATGAAAAGAGTCGGAAGCTCTTAAACGATTGTGCGTTTGCTCCATGCCTTCTAAGGTTAGCTGTATGGTGTGAAAACCGATTCTTTCCAGTAATTCATCTGTGAGAAGAGAACCGTTTGTTGTGATCGTTGGTATATATGCAGCTTTGTATGCAGCGGAAATTTCCCTGAACTGTTCATCAAAATAGAGCAGAAGTGGTATATTCATAAGAGGTTCACCACCAAAGTAATGAATGCGGATAGATGGAAATTTGTGAACTGCCAATAGTTCTTTCGCCTTTTGTAGTATAGCATCTGCCGTTTCATTTGTTCCGTTTTGAATATTTTTATTGATTTCTTTTTCCAGTTCATCAGCTTCATCTGTAATTTAGTTAATAACGCCTATTATGCATTTAAGTTCATGACCCTTATCGGCTTTGATTTGTGTTGGATCTTTTAAAATTTTCATGTCACTAATCTTTCTTTCGTTTATTTCCAGTGTCTTTTGTCGCATGTGTTTCACTGGATGGTTTTGATTATACGCTTCCTGCCAATATTGTACATAACTTTTCGCTTTAATTTTTTATCAATTTTTTTAAAGCGAAAAGTTATGTACAATCCTCCAAAAGCAGCATACAATATTATAAACTTTTGAAGGAAATGATTTTATGAAGAAGAACTTTTTGGGTATGATGAAAACTTTGGTTTGGACACTGTTTGTTATGATCGTGGTGTCGGCTTCGGATTGTTATGTTCCGATAGATGAGGAGTCTGTTGCTGTTTGTTCTCAACAACCCGAATCTGATACTCAAAGTTATAATGGATAATATTTATCAAGTGATTGTCTAAAAATACGACTGGTTCACATATTCAGACAATCCCAGTCCCTTTCTTGTAGATTAAAT
>VSNR01000060.1 GCA_009774345.1 Lachnospiraceae bacterium
GCTGGTATTTCCTGCGAGGTGTAATCTGTGTCGGCAGCTGGTATTTCCTGCGAGGTGTAATCTGTGTCGGCAGCTGGCATTTCCTGCGTGTAGTCGCCGGAGTCATATGTCTCAGTATAGTCCTCTGGCGTGTATCCATCAGATTCATATGACTCAGTTTCCGCCAAATCCGCTGGCTCATATTCTGTATTTTCAGTATACGGCTCTGATTCATCTTGGAGACCGCCTTCTCCATACGCTGTTTCCGCTGTATCACCGCTCAGAGCATACTCCTCTGCTTCATACCCTTGTGTTTCAGAACCCCATTCTGATTCATATTCACCAGAATTGTACACCACATTTTCCGGGGATTGCTCTGGCTCATACATCCCCCCTTCACCGTCCTGTTCCGGCTCATACGCACCTGTCTCATATTCTGAACCACTATACGCTGTGGCTTCTGTCTGCTCTTCCTGTCCATACGCCTCATACGTTTTGTCTTCTCCATCAGAGGCATCCTGCGCTTCTTCGCCCGCTGTCTCTTTGCCAAGCTCCCGCGAAATGACCCGTTCGAGCATATCGAGATATGCTTCTCTGAGTTCCGCTTCACTCTTCTCGGTCTTGACAGGCTTCTCTGAAACAGCAGCGGCGGCCTCACGGGCAGTATGCTCTGTCACATACTCGACATCAAATTCATCCTCTGACGCTGTGCGCTGCGGGATGTCTCCTGTCACATCCGCCTCCAAGAACTGCTTTCTGGCAGCCCGTTCTTTGCGCGACTGCTTCTCTGCCTGACTGCTTCTGCGCGCTTCTTCCTCCTCGCGCTCAAGTTCTCCTAGAATACCGCTTTTGATAGAATTGTCAAAATGATCAAATATTTTTCCTGTCTGGGACAGCACATGCTGCTTGATCTCTTCCTGATGCTTCTTGGCATTGTCAAGTTTCATGCGCTCCCACTCAACCAGTACATCATCAATCTTCATTGGACCTGTCGTCCGCGTCTTTGGCGCTTCGTCTGCCCCGCTCATTTCCATAATGTTCTGCTCATGATATACATTTTCCTCATTGCTCTCTATCCAGTTCTGTTCATCATTTACCGATTTCTCTGTGATATCGCGCAGTTCATTCATGTCAGCATCCGATTTAATCAGCCGTGCATCCTGCCCGGGAACATAGACTTTTTTAATCGCACCGGTATGCGGCTCCGGAGCCGTTTCTGACACGCCTGTCACCATCTGCGCAATTCTGCCAGTCTGTGTATAAGAATGATAAGACCCCTGCTCATCGTCTGTCTCCTGCTCATCCGCAGGCGGGTCTGCCGTCTTTTTGCGCTGTGCCTGCGCGTTTGCTATGTTGGCAAACACACGGGTATTTCGCTCTGTAATGCTTTTGATGTCCTCCCCGGAATTATACTTCTCACGGTCTTCTGCAAACACATCCTCATCATCGTCCGGGAACAATTCTTTCATGCTCTCTGCGACTACCTTCTGGAGATTTATGGTGTTGTACTGGCTCATATCACCGGGCGCACCAGAAGCTGCCTGTTTATTCTCCACCAGATGCAGGCCGTTGCGGTACTGTCCAGACGGAGCCTGTTCCTGAGTCTGGGGATAATTTTGTTCGGCTTCATTGTCTGGATTGACCAGATTTCCATTTTCATCATAAATCTGCTCGACATAAAATGCCCCGGTATAACCGTTATCCTGATATGTACCCTCGTTGTAGCTTAGATTTCCATAGCCATCATCGACATAATGGTTCGGGTCATAGCCGTTGTCCGCATACGGCTCATTTGTATAATCTGCCTGTCCATACTGGTTGTCCGCATACGGCTCATTTGTATAGTCTGTCTCACTGTAGCTGTTGTCCGGGTAAGCTGCGCCGTCATAGCCATTTTGTTCATACTGGCTGTCTGCATAGGACGCATTGCCGTATTCGTCTCCCTCATAGCCAGACTGCTCTGCATAGGGCTGGCTGTCATATGCATTTTGTTCATAACCGCCATTGTCTGCATAGGGCACACCGGCATACCCGTCCTGTCCATAAGTACTCTCAGCATAAGGCTCTGCATCATACCCGCTTTGTCCATAATCATTCCCCGGATACTGCGCAGCTTCATACTCACTCCCGTCATACTCACTTTGTTCATAGCTGCCATCAGCGTACTCGTCCTGTCCGTAGCTGTTTTGTTCATAGCCGCTTTCTGTGTATGTTTCGTCGGTGTAACCTTCCTGACTGTATACATCTGTATCATATTCTTCTGTGCCCGCATTAAAAGAGACAATGTTATCATTCGAAGCCTCACCGCTGTAATTCTCCGCAGCATTTCCCAGCATGATATCATAATTCTTCTGCTGGATCGCTGTGAGCGGCACATGCATGGCTTTCAGCTCCATCGCCTTCATCACATAAGGTCCGTCGCCAAACCAGAGAATGATATCATCACATTCCTCCACACACTTTGTCGCCAGTCCCACTCTGTGATAGAGATAGGCAAGCTCATACGCCCACTCCTCCTGATAATCCTTTTTCTTTAGCTCCTCAAGAATCTCGATCCGCTCCTCAAGGCTTACCTCCTGCGCTTCCAAAATACGATACCGGAGCGTAAAGACTGCGCTGTCCTTTGGCGCCAGTTTTACAAACTGCTTAAAGTATTCGATCGCGGATACGACATCATCCATCTCAATTGACAACTCGCACAGCGAATGTACAACGGAACGATTTGTCGGATAACGGTCATACGCAAGCAGTAACATCTCTCTGCTGTCATCATTTCTTCTGCTAACTCTATATAATGCCGCAATCTTTAATAGCATTGTCACACTTTTGACCCTTCGCCAGTCAATCGTGTCCGCTATTTTCACGGCCTCTGTATATTTTTCTTTCTCTATTAATTTGGAAATTTCTTCTGAACGAACTTTATATTCGTATTTATCCAAGTTTCATCACCTCTGACGATGCTGCCCCCTCATCTCTTATCCTGAGTCAAAAGCATTTATATAAGCAGGCATTCCAACCCACTCTAAAAGTCAGTTTAGCATACCGATTTACGCATGTCAACGCCAACACCGTCATTTTACACGGTAAACGCAAGCTTTTTAATTAGGTGGACATATGCAAAGATATCAAATCATGCGTTCTCGCAATTTATGAGCAGGCATTTGAACACAAAGGAACCCTAGAGAACACCATCATTCCCATACACAGCCATGCAAGCTATGTGGATGACCGTTATCTGATCACAGAACAAGAACGCAATCACATCCTCGAAACCACTTTCTGTAGTTTTGAGCCGTTGGTGCTAAAGAATTTTTCCGCAAAAGAAAAGAAAAAAGTCGTGATTCTCACAAAGATCGCCGAACAGTTCGAATCTGGAAGATCGTACACTGAGAAAGAAGTGAATCAAATCCTCAGACCAATCTATGAAGATTATACAACGGTTCGGCGTTATCTAATTATGTATGGTTTTATGGAGCGCGCCAAAGACGGCTCATCGTATTGGATGACAGAATAAGCTGCTAGAACTTCCCCCCTCTGCCGCCATGCGTCCGCCCGGAAGAAGAGGTATGTGTCCTCGAGCCGCCGCCTGAGCCGCTGCTTTCTTTCTGCCGCACTCTTTTGTCTATATGGGCGTACAAAAATAAATCTCTCGATTCCGTCACTTGCATACTTCCGCGTTTCACATATGCGGCAGCCGCCGGCTCAAAGCGCACGGACTTCATGCTGTAGCGCATTGCCAGCGTGATAATGACTGCGGCAAACAAGCCAATCAGCAATGCCCTGCCCAGCGCATATCCAACAGAAAAGGGCGCCTTAGGAAGCGCTCCGATATCATAAGGTGCACCCGTTCTAGCCTGTGTGATAAACTGGTCACAAAGACGTGCAAAACAGGTAAACGCTTCCTCATAGCTGCCCTCGCCCAAAGCGGGCAGGAATTGCTCTGACATATAATCCATTCCCGCATCTGTAAACACTGTAATGCCATAGCCGGACGTGGTAATCCACCAGTCTCTGTCCTCCATGGAGACAAGAAGCAGCACGCCGTCTCTCCCTGAGCCAAATCCATAGCCGTTCTCGTCATAGAAATCATCGGCATATGCCATCGGCGTCTTTCCATCGAGTGTGGCGGTGGTGACAACAACGACATCCAGCTGCTGCCTGTCGCTAATCTCATCCAAGACCGCCAAAACGCTGCTCTCCGCAGACGGTGCCAGAAGGTCCGCCTGATCTGCAAGTCTTGCCGTCTTTTCCCCGTCTGCAAGTGCTGTTATCCCAAATGAAAGGCAGAGCACAATCATCAGCAAAAATGCTGTAATCTTTTTTTTCACAAGCAATCCCTCCCTATAACAGCCACAGCAGATAGCTGATGCCAAATGCCGCTGCGCTGATGATGCCCCACAAACCAAACAGCCATCCCGCAAAGGCGCCATTATCCACTGGGAGATCGCCAACCAGCTTTCCGGTCTGTCCATTCATGGCAAACGTGTACTTCGTGCCCTTCCATGTCGTATTCAAAATCCATACAGGATAGAGCGCATAATGCGCTTTTCCATTGTGAAGCTGCACATTCGTGGATTCTGGGAGCACTGTGACATATCCCTGAACGGTCTTTTGAAAATTGTCCTGTGTGCTCTGTTTCACCCGTTCATTTGCCCGCTCGATGCTCTGCTGTGCATCTACATCATATTTATCTGCCAGATACCCCGCCAGATAGGCCGTTTGGAAGTCCACCGCCTCAGAAAAGTCAAAGGGTTCAATCGACTCCATCAGATCGTCTGGCATCTTGGACGAACCGTCCACCGGAACGCGCTCAAAGCAGATTGTTCCAGCCCGCATCACGGCATAGTAGCTGGTCTGTGTATAATGATAATTGCTGTCGTTCCAGCTCCGCACGCGCGTCGCCCTGTAGCGGAGTTTGGCCTCCGCCTGCGCATCAAAGAGCCAGAATGGCACATAGATGCCCTTCACTTCATCAATGTGGTTCTGGTTTTTAAACACTTTGGGCAGAAAGGGCTTGTTTTTATAGTGTCTGTTCAGCGCTTCTTTTGCCGCCTTTTTATCCAGTTTGAATGGAATCACATAATCCGGTTTGAGCGCGCCGGCAAACTGTCCCATCATTACGACTGGATTTCCGCAGTATGGACAGGAAGCCGCGGCGGTATTTTCATCTCCAATGATTTCACCGCCGCAGGAGTTGCACAGATACGTTCTGAGCCCTTGGGTCTCTCCCGCCTGCCATTCAGGACTTGCCAAAATCTCCCAATCCATCTGGTCTGGCTGCTCGTTTTTTAGTTCCCTATCATATCCCGCCAATGCCTCCATATCAAATTCGGTGTCACAAAAAGGACACTTCATTTTCTGTATGGAACTGTCAAAGGCAATCGCGCCCCCGCAGCAGGGGCACTTATATTCCTGTAATTGTGCCATTGTAAGTTATCTCCTGTCATTCTCGTCAAAAAGATCTCCGCACTCGGGACAGAATTTGGGCGGATGTGCAGGGTCCTCCGGCTCCCATCCGCACTTGTCACAACGGTAGACAGGAGTGCCTTCGGGCTTCTTGGCGCCGCAATTCTGGCAAAACTTTCCTTTATTGAGTGTGCCGCACGCGCAGGTCCAGCCGTCATTGGCAGGCTTTGGCGCACCGCACTCCGGGCAGAATTTTCCTGTGGAAACTGCGCCGCAGGAACATTTCCAGCTGCCGGAAGACGCAGCGGATGGCGCTGGCGCTGCTGCCTGCTGCTGACCCATCGCAAACAGATTCTGTGCGTTCATGCCGCCCGCGTTCATCGCCATGCCCATGCCCACGAAACCATTCATCGCCCCTGCTGCGTTGCCGGCCGCCGTCCTCATGGCATCTGCCTGCGCGCCCGCGAGCGTTGCGCCTGCCATATTGGGATTCTGCAATACCGCAGTGCGCTGAAGCTGTTTGATCATCTCTGCGTCCTCGGGCGGCAGCGATACCGACCCCAGTGCAATGCTGACAACCTTGAGCCCGCGCAGCTTGCCCCATTTGGTAGAGAGCGCAAAATTCATGGCCTCCTCTAATTCTGTATTATGAGAAACAATCTGATTCGGGCGCAGCTCGAGCTCGGACAATTTGCCAAACGCAGGCTGCAAGGCACTGATAAACTCTGTTTTTAGCTGCTTCTCGATCTCCTCTCTCGTGTATGCCTGCTCTACATTGCCGCAGACCTTTGTATAAAATAAGAGCGGGTCTGCTATCATATAAGAATACACGCCTGAGCAGCGGATGGAGACATCCACGTCAAGCCCCAGCCTTGAATCCACCACGCGGAATGGAATGGGATTGGGCGTTCCGAATTTGTTGTCCATGATCTCCTTGACATTAAAATAATAGACGCGCTGGTCTTTTCCCGTGTCGCCGCCATATGTAAAGCGTTTCCCGATCGTGCGGAAGGTATCGGCAATGCCTTTACCTAGATTTCCTGCAAAGATGCTTGGCTCCGTTGACGAATCATAGGTAAACTGCCCCGGCTCCGCGCAGACCTCGACGATTTTCCCCTGCTCCACAATGATCATGCACTGCCCGTCCGCCACTGCGATGCCCGAACCGTTGGAGATGATATTGTCATTTCCCTTGGTGTTGGAGGAGCGGCCGCTGATGCGCTTCTCCCCCTTCACGACCAGCACATCCTGATCGAGTGCATCACAATAAAAAAATTCCCTCCACTGGTCGGCAAGCACTCCGCCGACAGCACCCATTGCTGCTTTGATAAGTCCCATAGTAATACTCCTTTCTACTTTTGCCTGTGAATGGCTCTATATATCAGTATACAGTAAATACTCATTTTTTCAACTAAAAATCGTCTACAAGCAAAAATCCCCCCATCACTCTCCGCGCGAAGCAGAGAATGAGGGGGAGCATAGATTACGCCTTCTTGCTTTCTTTCACTTTAGCAAAGATTGCCTGCAACAGAATAAAGAAACATAACAGAATTGCCGTAATAATATTTGCCCACGAGCTGACGAGTTTTCCGTTTGATTTGACCAGCGTCGAGATCGTACCGTTGATCAGCACACCGACCAGTGACCCGAGCACATTGCCCACACCGCCTGTCAGCAGCGTTCCACCGATGACGGAGGAGGAGATCGCATCCATCTCCAAGCCGGTTGCCTGTGTGGTCGTGCCGCACATGGTATTGAGACAGTAGCAAATGCCGCCGATGGAAGTCAACAGACTGCACAGCGTGTGGGTCAAAAGCTTTGTCTTCTTGACATTGAGTCCCATGAGTGCCGCCGAAATCTGATTGCCGCCCACCGCGTAGATGCTTCTGCCAAACTTGGTGTACTTGAGCATCAGGAAAATGAGAATCACGACAAGGAGTGCCACGATGACCGTCGGGCGTACAAACGGTGTCTGGTAAATGCCCTTTTTGTTCGTATATCCGCCAAATGGAATACTGATCTTTGTGTTGGAGATCGCCGTAAAGAGCTTATCCGACACGATGCTTACCTGATCTTTGCAGATCACCGCTGTCATACCTCTGGCAAAGAACATGCCCGCCATCGTCACGATAAAGGGCTGAATCTCAAGATACGCCACACAATACCCCTGCACCAGTTCAAAGACTGCGCCAATCACCAGCACCAGTATCATCAGCACCGGGCTGCTCATGCCCCAGTGCTCCATGCCGACTGCCAGAAACATACAGTCCATCGCAATCAGAGAGCCAACGGAGATGTCAATGCCGCCCGTCAGCATCACACAGGTCATTCCGGCAGCAACGGCAATCAGACCTGCATTGTTGATCAGCACATTTAAGAAGGTCTGAAGATGCGTAAATCCTTTGTCCGCATAGATGATGCAGCCACCCAGATACATGACTACGAACAAGATCACGGTGATTGCCAGTAAAATATTATTGCCTCCAAGTTTTAATTTTTTCATCCTTATGCCGCCTCCTTTGCTCCTGCCTTCTTCGCGGACAGTTTTTTGAAATAATCCTTAACAGGCTGCGACTGGATAACGACGATCAAGATGACGACGATAGCCTTAAATACCGGCGCCTGCGCGGAGGAAACACCCAGCGCGTACAGGGTTGTCGTGATCGCCTGAATCGTGTAAGCGCCTATGATGGAGCCTGCCAGATTAAATTTGCCGCCGCCAAGGCTGTTGCCGCCAAGCGCCACCGCAAGGATTGCGTCGAGCTCCATGTTCAGACCGATGTTGTTTGTATCTGCCGAATAAATTCTGCATGTTGCGACCAGCCCGGCAATCCCTGCGCACAGACCACAGATCACATAGCACAGAAGGATAATCTTTGCTGAATTAAAACCGGAAATTCTGGAAGCCTTCTTGTTGATGCCGACACTCTGTATGTACGTCCCGAGCGCTGTCGATTTCAATACCACCGAAGCGATGGCAACGCAGATTGCTGCGATTAAAATCGGTGTCGGAAGGATGCCGCAGTATGCGCCGAAAAACTGGAAAGAAGGAACGCGCACATACACGATGTTGCTGTTGCAAAGAAGCAGTCCAATCGCCCTGCCCGCAGACCAGAGAATCAGCGTGGCAACCATCGGCTGGATGTTCATGTAAGCCACCAGAAAGCCATTGAACAGACCACACACGCAGGCGATCGCAATCCCTGCAAGCATGCCGACCCAGAGCGGAACCGCATACTCACATTGGTCACACCGTAGCCTGCAAGCAGCATACAGCACAGTCCGCCGGAAAGACTCATCACGGAACCAACCGAGATATCCGTACCTGCTGACGCCGATACCACCAGCCCGGTGCTACGAACGCCTGATCTGCAACGAGTGTCCACGCATCCACTGCCTCGCCTGCCTGTAACTTCTGAATAACTCCTTCTGCAAATCCTGCCTGAAGAGGGTTGCACTCTACATTACAGGTAATCTTTCCATCTAATGTATACTGAAGTCCGTCATGTGTCGCGTCGAAGGAAATGATTGTCATATCACCATCAACACCATATGTAATACCTACTGCGTCCATCGCATCCATTGCGCCGTATGCCTCGTTATCATTCTGGCATACAACGACGTTGTACTCATGACCAACCTGTGCAAAGCCTACACTGATCGTTCCACCGTCTGCTGCCGGTGCGGGTGCTTCTGCCTCACTCTCCGCGGGTGCGGGTGCCTCACTCTCTGTCGGTGCGGGCGCAGGTGCTTCCTACTTCTCCTCTGGCGCCGGTTCAGGTGCAGGAGTGGATGCGGGTGCATCACCTCCGCAAGCGGTAAGGCTGGCTACTGTCATAGCTGCAACGAGTAACGATACGACTTTTTTCTTCATTTTTGTTTCCTCCCTATATCTCGTTTTGTCAGAAACCTTTTTCGTTTCTGCAAGTTAATTTTAATGAAAGGAAAGTTGAAAATTTTGCCCGTGTGCATAAAAAGACAGGAGCTGAAACTGCCCCTGCCTTTCTCCAATCACTATCCTTTTCCACAGCAATTCTTATATTTCTTGCCGCTCCCGCAGGGGCAGGGTTCATTGCGCCCTATTTTCCTGTCCTTGCGGACAAAGGTTCCCTCCTCCTGACTGTCCCATTGAATCTGTTCTATATGGCACCGTCTGTCAGGATACAGCTCATAATAGTGCCCGCACTGGAATTTCGCCTCCATCCTCAAGTATTCCGCCAGCACGTCCTCTATCATATACTGTCTGTTTTCCCCTGTGCATCTGCGCACCATATCCCAGACATCGATACCGCACTCATAAAGGTCAGGATACTCCTCTTTCAGAAGATCCAGCTCTTTGCGCTGCTTTGGCCACGCCTCAAGCTGACAGAGAAACGCATCCATCTGCATAAAGCAGGCGTACTCATCAAAAGAATCTCCCGGAAACGCTGTGTCATCCAGCAGCATAAAGGCTTTTACAGTCAGCTTCATAAGCTCACTGAACCGATCATCCTCCATCATCTGAAAAACATCTAACATCTCCGTTGGCATATTGTCTGGAAGAACTTCCGAAACCAGCTCTTTGAGTTTATCAACTAATCTTTTAAGTTTCTTCCCATGATTTCTGGAAGCCACTAGACGGACAAACAGTAAGACTGACACGATCTGTTCTTCATACCCTTCAAGCTGGTCTTCAATCTGCTCCAAAAACAAACAGCACTTTTCCGCCACATCCTCCACCGGGTACGGCTCAGCCATACAATTCATAAACAGCCCTGTGTATGCCTCTAAGAGCTCTAGTATCATCTGATTCGTCTTTTCGGCGGGAACAGAATCTACCAGCTCCTGTAAAATCTGAACGGACTCCTGATATTTTTCCCGGTCATAGCAGCAATGACTGTACAAATTCAGGAAATCAATCTCGCGCTCCCCCTCCTTATATGCAGTCTGGAACATCGCATAGGCCTTGCGCTGATAGCCTCTGATATGATATGCTTTTGCCAGCTCACTTTTATAAAAAAGCTTATCCGGGAAGCGTTCTACAAGCTTCTCATAGGCTTTGACACCTTTTCCGTTCTTTCCTTCCAGCATACAGCATCTCGCGTACATATAGAGAAAACATTCTGCCTCTTGGTAATATTTTATTCCTTCCTGCGCCGTTAATAATGCCTTGGCATAATCTCCCTCCTCGAGCAGCTGCTGTATCTGGTCAAACATGCTCAATGCAAAGCTATCATCTTCGGGAAATTCAAGCTGGAAATCATGTTTGGGCTTATCCTTTTCCTCCAGCAGACGTTCATAGGCGGCTCGAATCTCCTGAAACCGTTCGGGGTTCTTTTCAGGGGAATATTCTCTTATGAGCTTAAAATATGCCCTTTTGATTTTTTTCTCGTCCGCGTCCTCCTGAATGCCAAGAATTTCATAATCTTTTCTCATTGCTGCTCTCCTATGTAATACAATAACTTATCCTCAAATTCCTCCGCCTGTTCCTCATCTTCTTCCAAGACCGCTCTTTTCAGATAATACAAAAGATCTTCCGCCCGCTTGTCCTCCGCGTGATTTTTCAGCCACTTCTCTGCGCGTCTGACGGCAGATCTGTACTCCCCTGCCAGTTCTGAGGATTTCCAATCGCTGACATCTTCCCGCTCTTCTTTTGTGCCAAGCATGTTGATCTCAATCGAAGCTTCCTTTCCAGTACTCACTATCTTTCCTGTCACATGCAGCATTCCATTCTGATTATACGTGAAAGAAACGTCGATCGCTTCTTTTCCGGCAGCTCTGTGTGGAATGCCCTTGAGGACAAATTCTCCAATACAGTGATTGTACCGTACACAGGAGGATTCTCCCTGATACACCTCAATGACCGCCTCTGTCTGCCCGTCCCATGAGGTATAAAATTTCTGTTTTTTTGTGGTTGGTATCGTTTTATTCCTCGGAATAATAACGCTCATATATTCATCATCATAGCCATGAATCACCCGAACACCCAGTGTGTAGGGATTGACATCGGTCATCACAATCTCGCTGCTCTCGTCGATCAGCCCCGATATAATGGCTGCCTGTATCGCTGCCCCCTGCGCCACTGCGTAGTCCGGGTCAACTGCCGCCTCCGGCTTCTTATCGAAATATGCCTCGATATCCCTGCGCACCAGCGGAACGCGGGTGGAACCGCCCACCAGCAGAATTTTGTCAAGCTCCCCGGCGGAAATACCGCTGTCTGAGAGCACCACCTTGATCGGCTCGTGCGTGCGCTCCACCAAATCCTGAATCAGCTCCTCGAACTTGGCGCGCGTGAGAACTTCATCCATCGCGTAGGGTACTTCGTCTTTCACCGTGAGCACTGGCAATTGTATGGTATATTCCTCCTGCGTGCTTAGTGCAATCTTGCAGCGCAGCGCCTCATCACGTACACGCGCCATCGCATACAGGTCTTTTGTCAGGTCGATACCATGCTTTTCCTGAAACCGGTTTGTCAAATATTGGATTAACCGCTCGTCAAAATCTTTTCCGCCCAGTTTGTTGTCTCCGCTGCTTGCCTTCACTTCAAGCACGCCCTCAAACATTTCCAGAAGCGTCACATCAAACGTGCCGCCGCCCAGATCGTAAACCAGCACGTAACTCTCCTCGTCCATGTGCTCCAAGCCATAACTCAGTGCCGCCGCTGTCGGCTCATTGATGATGCGGTCTACCATAAAACCCGCTGCTCTTCCGGCTTCCATTGTCTCCTGACGCTGTATTTCATCAAAGTATGCCGGCACAGAAATGACAGCCCGTGTAATATCCTCGCCAAGGTATGTCCCCGCATACGTTCTGACATAGGATAAGATCATTGCAGAGATTTCTACAGGAGAATACTGCCGTTTTCCTATCATAACCAGCTCGTCTGTCCCAATCAGGCGCTTCACTTCCCTGACAGTGCGCTCTGGCGCGATCAGAAGCTGTGCCTCTGCCTTCTCTCCCACAATGATGTTGCCTGTGTCATCTACCCCTACGATGGAAGGTGTGACTTCCCTGCCGTCAAAATTGAGCATAAGAACCGGCTTTCCATCCTGATACACTGCCGCCTCGGTAGTTGACGTACCTAAATCAATTCCTATAATTGTATCCATCTTTTTTCTCCTTTGTCTCCTGATTTGAATTTTCTGTATTATGACTTACGGTACGCAGTCACGCGCGCTTTTCTGATCACTGTGCCATGATAAAGCATCCCCTGACTGTACACTCTATCTATCTTCCCCTCCTGCTCCCTGCTGGCTGGTTCTACCGCCTGAAGAACTTCGTGCAGGCGGTAATCCACCGGCTCTCCTGACACGCCTGTCAGTTCTATCGCACAAAGCATACTCTCTGTCTGAATCTTTCCCTTGAGCATGGCATACTGCTGCTGCCACGCTTTCCTAGCGGCTTCCCCCGTCTCCTGTGGCTGTCCTGTGATCCACTGCTCAAACAATTCCATCTGCTGCTGATACAGCTGTACCAGCTCCAAGAGCTTCTGCTCCCGCTTCCTAGCCTCTTCCTGCTGCTGATGCAACTGCCGCTGCCTTTCTTCCTCCTCCTGCATCGAATCCAGAAAATCCTCAACAGAATCCGACAGTCCTCTCACCGCCTTGTGATTCTTCTCAAGCTGCTCCTTCATCTGTTCATCAAAATGTTTCTGCTGTTCCTCCTGCATCCGCGACAGCTCCTGCTTCTGCCGCATGAATGCCTCCGCCACCACCTCCTGTATGACAGACTTTATCTGCGCTGTTTTCCTGTTATTGTTCCTGCTTCCGAATATCATCCATTTTCTCCTTGTATTCTGTTGTCATTTTCTCTATTATAACAAAATCCCGCTGTTTATCAATCCTTGTTTGAAAGATAATACAGAATTAGTCTGAAAAATATGCAGGAGAGCAGTGTTATAATATGCCAGAATCACACCACAATGCAATTTCTGTAATCAGTTCTGTCGGAAGCGGCTTATTATAAGGAAATTGGATTGCCCCCTTGCTTGTCTTATACGCCTTTAGCTTGTCTGCAAATGCTTCCACGGCTTCTGGTCCGGGGTACAGTCCAACATGCTTCTTAAAGGCAGCAAACTGTATCAAATTCCGCTTTTTCCAGTAAGTAGGCATACTCCATGACAGTTTCTGTACGGCATCTGGCAGTGCAGACCGAATCGCTGCATTCATTTGTTCAAGATGGGGCTGTGCTTCCTTAGGCTGTCGTTGAATATACTCTTCGATTGTGCTGGCCGCATCACTCCCATCCCGCAGTATTTTGTCCATTGCCTTTCCTTTTGCCAGCTCGTCAATCAGTTTATCGAGATACCGTATTTCCTGCATTAGGGGCTCTGCAATCTCCTCCACGCGCACGCCGCAGACGGTTCCCTTGATTAGCTTTCTGTTGGGATTTAACTTGGGTGCATTGCGGAAAAAGTCTCCATATGGGACCTGACTGTGTACCGCGTGCTCAATTGCCTCGGCTGTATAGCCCGTCAGCCAGCATATGATCTGGTCTGCTTCTTCTTTGGTTCGTCCCTTTTTCTCCGCCTTAGAGACAAGCAGCGGATATACTTTGCCAAAGGGCATGGCGTATACTTTTTCATTGTCCATTTGATATCCTCCTTTTTGTGATTTTGTCTGTACTGGTTTTATTATACCGCATCTCAATTTTTTAATAAAGAGATGAGATCGCCGTATTGACAATCTTCTATATAAAGAGTAGAATAAATTTATAAACTACTGTAGTCGTGTGAAAGGAGGAACCACGATGGACATCAAACTATTTGATTCGGAATTAAAAGTGATGAGCGTCCTCTGGCGCGAGGGTGACACCACTGCCAAACATCTGTCGGATGTTTTAAAAGAAGAGACCGGCTGGAACATGAACACCACGTATACACTGATAAAGCGTTGTATCAAAAAAGGGGCAATCGAGCGTTCTGAGCCACATTTCATGTGTCATGCCCTGATTCCGCAAGAAGAAGTGCAGGATGCCAAAACAGACGAACTCATAGATAAAATGTTTGACGGGTCTGTCGATAAGCTGTTTGCTGCCCTGCTGAGCCGCAAAAAACTATCCGCCCAGCAGATAAAAAAATTAAAACAGATTGTCACGGATTTGGAGTGAGGTGATGCGCATGAGTCTATTCAAAATGAGCCTTTCCGGGGCTGTCATTATCCTTGCAGTACTCATAGTACGAGCACTGTTTATCAACCGCCTTCCCAAGAAAACGTTTGTAATTTTGTGGGAAATAGTACTTGTACGGCTGCTGCTTCCATTTACAGTTCCGTCCGTATTTAGTGTCTATACGCTGGCAAACCGCAGTATCTCCACGGCCGTATCGGATAAACCAAAAGCCGGTGATCTTGTCTCTGCCACCATGCAAGCCTTGGAACAGCCGCCAGAAAGCACCCCCTCTGTCTCTGTCTGGTTTGTAATCTGGTGTGTTGGAATGATTCTATGTGCGTCATTTTTTGTCACCGCTTATCTGCGCTGCCGGGTGGAATTTCAGACTGCATTGCCTGTCAGTCATCCTTATGCAGCGAAATGGCTCCAAAGGCAGACGGTAAAGCGCAGGCTCTCCATACGGCAGTCGGACAAAATATCCACACCGCTGACGTATGGCATATGGCATCCTGTAATCTTAATGCCAAAAGATACAGACTGGGAGAATTTGAATCTGTTACAGTATATTCTCTCTCATGAATGTGTCCATATTGAGCGTTTCGACGCCATCCGAAAGCTTATTACAGCGGCGGCGCTGTGCGTTCACTGGTTCAATCCTTTTGTCTGGATGATGTATTTCTTTTTCAACCGCGATATCGAGCTTTGCTGTGATGCGCTTGTTATCAGACAATATGGCGAGAAATCAAAATCCGCCTACGCGAAAAGCCTGATTAGCATGGAGGCAAAGAAAAGCGGACTGCTGCCAATTATCAGTAATTTTAGCATCAATGCATCCCAAGAACGGATACGGGCGATTATGACCACAAGGAAACCCACCCCTGCCATGGTGACAGCCTCCTGCCTGATTGTTTTTGTCACAGCCGGCCTATTCGCCACCTCTGCCGCCGCGTCCGAAGCTGACAACCGCTATGACATACCTGCTGCCAGCAATTCCGTTTCCATCATCCACGAAAGCGCAGACATTCTCTATTACGACAATGGATATCCATATGTCCACGATATCCTTACCAACCATACGGACAAAACCATCACAGAAACACAATACTGTATGCTCGCTTATGACAAAAACGGTTCGCCCTTAAAGCTCTTCTGGAATTTCCTTGACAGCAGCGCACAGAGCAGCTTTGAAAATATTGTCCAATCCAGCGAAAATCTTTTACCCACCCACACGGAACAATACCGCGGCGGCTGGTCTCTCTATGATGGTGAAAAGATGACAGATTTTCCCCAAATTGGCGATGGCGGAGCAAATCAAGCGGCATATATACTGATTTGCCTGAAGCAAGTGACTTTTGAGGATGCTTCTGTCTGGATAAACCCCGACTATGAAAACTGGCTGGAGCGCTATGCTGGCAAAGAAACCAGCACCACACAGCTGCAAGAGTATTATCCGCATGAATATCAAATTCTGTTTCCAAAATAATATTTCAGCCCTGCTCTAGAACGTGTTACCGTTTTGGCGACAATCTGGCAATTGGCTACACTGGGCGCTGTCTCTATTATGACGGCAGCCCGGGCGCGCTGGTTAAAAAGGAGTATGACATCATCGAACTGCTATCGCAGCTGGATAATTTACCATTCCTTGGTAAGCTCCATATTCCAGTCCACAGCAAACGGCCCGTTTGCCTGCGCTTCCATGCTGCTTACAAGCTCGGCGCGCTCTGCCGCGCTGCTCTGTGAATCGTCGAGCGACTCCTCTGACCAATAGGAATATCCATATAGATAACTTTTGTTAAAATCTTCCCACGAATCAAACAACTCCTGCGCTTTCTGCGCTGCCTCTAAGTTCTTGTCCATTGCCTCCTCATAAGTGCAGTATCCGGCTGCGTAGCCAAAGCCCATAATGGTTCCGACCCGGCTTAAATCCCATGCGGCAATCGCCCCGTCCCCGTATGCGGACTGTGCATCATAGGCTGCGAGCAGGCTGATATAAGTCCCTTCATCAAGCCCCTGCTCCTGTAAGATGGCATCAAATGCATCGCGCTGTGTCTCCCCGTCTGCACCAAACTCTTTCAACACATCCAAGGCATCCTGATTATGCCCTTCTGTCATCAGCCAGTCCGCCATCTCAATCAGGTCATCCGCGTTCTCCACACCCCAGCTGCCTGAAAGACTCTGCTGCGCTGACAAGACAATTGCCTCAAGCTGGCTCTCTGTAGAGCTGGCATCCTCCAATGCCTTAAAAGACTCCAAAACGTTGGTGCCATTGACAGAATCCAAGACTGCTGTCATACTGCTGATAAAATCCTTCGTCCCTGCCTGCGCAGCGTCCAGCTCAGGCGCTTCGTCTAAGAGCTCCACCGAAATGACCTGTCTGGCTTCCTCGATGTCATCATCATTGCCAACGATAACTACTGTGATATAACTGTCCGCGTCTTCTGCAAAATAACCATATGCCTGTCCTTTGCTTATCCCGTGTTTTGCCACGCCTTCCCATGCAATACTGCGGTCCGTGCCCTCAAGCGCAGGCGCCTGTGTATCTGTCCAGTCCACCGTCACACCAGAGTTGCTTATCGCCAAGTCCGTAATATATTCCGCAAAATCCTCAAGGCTTTCGATATCACCCGAATTTCCTAAAATACTGGATTTGGCACATCTTAGAGAAATGCCGGAAAATCCTTTTCTTGAATCCTCGCCATCCAGTCCCATCATGGCAAATCCTGCCGAGAGCGGCATGTCCGTCTGGGTGAGTCCTTCAAGCAAAACCACCTTGTATGTGCCGTCTGAAGAGACATATTCCTGTGTATCAGGAAGATTCTCCGGCTCCTGCGGTTCTTGAGATTCCTCTGCCGCCTTGTTTTCTACAGTGCCCGAGGACACGGCCGCACTGTTTGATCCGCCGTCTGCTGTGTCCTTGGAATTACCACAGGCTGTAAGCATCAGTCCAACCGCCGCTGCGAACAATAGTACATTTCTTTTTTTCATCATCCTTGCTCTCCTTTACGCCCATTCGGGCAGATTTCATAACAATAGACATTGTACCACGCCACAGGTTATATTTCCATATAAATTATTCCGAAATGTTCGACAACAGGCCCAAGAACGTATTATGCTAGAACATACAAAAATGATAATCAGACAGGTGGAGGAAATTTGGCGGGCGTTCGGCATATAGAAGCAGATTTTTATCTTTTCTTTACCCATTGCGTTATGGATTCGTTCAAGTTTATCCTTTCATACAAAATCCGTGTGGCATTGATAAGAAGCAATGCCACACGGATTTTCATTATATGGTATTACCGCGGAATCTGAAACTGTTCTTCAAAGCGCCGCAGCGTATCCTTTAATCCACTGTCAAGGCAGGGTATCGCACGCGAATAGATGGCATCGGGTATCTTTTTGTAATAAGCGTGTGCAATGCCGCCTGTCATACAGGCAATCGTATCACTGTCACCGCCGATTGAGATGGCTTTGCGGACAGCGTCCTCGTAGGAACTGGATTCCATAAATGCTTGGATTGCAGGCGGTACTGAGTAAGAGGCACGGCTGTTGAAAACATACGTGCCGCGCAGATCATCCAAGGACATGCAGGGCTTATAGTGAAGCTTTCTGATAAGATAACGCTGGATTTCTTCTTTGTCACAGCCTTTTCGCGCCAGAAAAACGGCGGCGGCAACTGCCTGCGCGCCGCGGACGGCTTCAGGATGGCGGTGTGTATAGTGACAGCTTTGTCTGACCTCATACAGCACCTCAGCAAGAGAATCAAAAGCACAGCCAATCGCACTTACGCGCATCGCAGCACCGTTTCCATAGCTTCTTTGAACGGTTAAATTTTCTGATAAAGCCCATTTTCTAAACATCTGCCCATACCCGGCATTGGGATAGCGCCTGTAATATTGTTTGAACCAAAGCGCATAGCTTTTGGCCGGAGTGATGTGTGACTGGGCCAGTAACTTCTCTGCTACGGCAATGGTCAGAACGGTGTCGTCTGTATAAGTGCTTCCAGCAGGAAACAGCGGGAAGTCTTGGGTTTTTACGTTGTGAATTTCATAAGTGGAACCGATAATATCACCAAATACCGCACCATACATACTAAGATTCTCCTTTTCAAACACGCTCTAAAACACCAGCCTCAAAAGTTTTATGACAGTACAAATCAAAATCTCCCATAGGGCTGATTGTTGTTTGCATTATACCAAAAACAACATGGATTTTCTATAGTATTCTGTGTGTATTTATGGTATGATAATGCTGTCTAAAAAAGTGTATCAAATAAATTGGAGGTGCAGCAATGATATGGATGATAGCGGCCATTCTGGCAACAGGCATCAGCGCGTTTCTCATTACGACCATTGTGGACATCATCATAATGGGCAGTTACCGCTTAATGATTTCACCGCCATGCGAAGTTTCCGAGTATATTGTTTGCAAGGAAAACCGCATTGATATCCAGCAGGGAAACGAGTGCTCAGGCTATGCTGCCGCATATCTGCTGCGCCATTACGATATTCCGGCAGACGGAACAGAGATCTACCAGAAAATGCCCTTCAAAGACGCTGAAGGATGTGTTCCGCCCAGCGGAATCAAGAAAGTACTTGAAAGTTACGGATTTCATGTGCGATACTGCGCCGGTAACTTAAATGCGCTAAAAAGAGAGCTCTGCAAAGGAGCTCCTGTTATTGTCTTTATCAAGTCCAGAAAAGACAAGAGATGGCTGCACTACGTGCCCGTCGTCGGCTTTGATCAGGACCATCTGTTTCTGGCAGATTCGGCTGTGAAGTCTGCCAGCAGCCAAGAGCTCGCATACAATCGAACCATCCCCACCAAAGACTTTTTGGTATTATGGAACACCGCAATGTTAAAAATGCCCCTGTATGCGCGTACATTTTATGTGATTGAGAGGAAATCTGACTGTCCACTATCGGAGGCGAAATAAGCTAAAAATTCATCCTTATACTTTATTTTTACATTCAAACATTCTAACCATTCAAATGCATCTATCATCTGCATTCGCATTTTTTCTTTCATGTCTTGGGGAATCTTTTCCATATCGTATTTGTTCTCTGCAATTTCTTTCAGGAAATCAAAACATTGTACTTTTTCCCCGTCAGAAAAACATCCTTCAAAAATAACTGCCAAATTCTCTAATTCTTCAAATTGCTGCTCTTCCATATCCATTCTTATAATCATTCCTCCACCCTTTTTCTCCACTATACCATCCCGATAACTGTATGTAAAACAAAATATAAGTAGAATTGAATTTTAATTGATAAAAAATTGAACTTTTCCTATTAAGATAAACCTGTCAGTAAAAACACGAAAGGAGGATTTCAAATGAACAACACCATCAAAATCCAAAACCTCAATAAATTTTATGGAAAAAAGCAGGCCTTGTGCGATGTGAATCTGACCATCGGGCAGGGGATGTTTGGTCTCTTGGGGAGAAACGGCGCAGGCAAAACAACGCTCATGCGGACGCTTGCCACATTGCTGCCAAAGCGCAGCGGTACCGTGTCCGTCTGCGGGATTCCCATTGAAAAAGATCAGGAAATCCGCAAAATCATCGGATATCTGCCGCAGGAGTTTTCCATATACCCGTCCATGAATGTGCTAGAAGCGATGGATTACCTCGCGCTCCTGAACGGCTTAACAAAACCCGAGCGGAAGGAACGCACCGCACTGCTTCTGAAAAAGGTCCACCTGACCGAACAGCGGAAGAAAAAAATAAAGGCATTGTCCGGCGGAATGAAGCGCCGGCTTGGCATTGCGCAGGCGCTTCTGAACAATCCCAAAGTCCTGATCGTTGACGAGCCCACCGCAGGACTTGACCCTGAGGAGCGCATCCGTTTCCGCAATCTATTGTCGGAGGTCGCTGAGGAGCGCATTGTCATACTGTCAACACACATTGTCGGAGATATCGAAGCCACCTGTGAGAAGATCGCGATTCTGGACAGCGGAAGGGTTTTGTACCAAGGCACAGTCAACCGTCTGCTGGCGGAGGCTGACGGCAGCGTATTCACCAAAACAGCAGACAGGGCAGAACTGCCATCCCTGAAAAAGAACTTATTTATCACGAGTATGCACACGCAGGGCACAAGCGTATCTGTACGGTTTCTGGCAGAAAACACCGTGCCCGGCGCCCATGCCTGTGCACCCAATATTGAGGATGCCTATATGTATTACCTAAAGAAAAACGGTTTGGAACAGGAGGTGCGTGAAGATGTTGTTTTGGCATGAGTTTCGAAAAACGGTCTGCGGGACTGCGTATCTCCTCTTTGTCACGGTTATTGTCATCGCGCTCAATTCTCAGGGCGTGCTGGACTTTCAAAACGAAATCGTCACCGAACCCAATCCCTCTGCCAGCCAGAATTACGGGACGAAATATGAGGAAAATCCGGCGGTTATTATGCCCGCCGCACTACAGTCACTCTACGCTGAATTTCGTGAAAACAAGTATCAAACCTATCCAGTTGGATTTGTAAAATTAGACGATGACAAACAGCAGAAAATCGCGGAAATTCTCTCTGAGCTTTCTGGTGAAAATCCAGACAATGCATCTGAGCTTTCTGTCAGAACAGACATCTCCTACGCAAAATTCAAGGCGTTGATGCAGACAGCCGATGACATTTTAGGCGGCGGCTCAGACTATGCAGCGAAGTCCTTAATCCACTATGGACGCGTGCCTGTCACGTATGAGGAGGCAGCAAAAAGATATGAGCTTGTAAAGACATATGACCAGTTTACAGGAGGATATGCGCGGCTTTTTTGCGATTATGCCGCGGCGATGGCGCTCTCTATACTTCCTGTCTTTCCAGCGGTAATCATGAGCATGAGAGACCGCCGGGCAAAGATGTCTGAGCTGATATACATTCGAGCGACACCGGCTGCCAAGCTCCTCCTTGTGCGCTATCTTGCCGTCACTGCCGCAGTCATGCTTCCTGTTTTAATATTATCTTACGGGTCTAACAGCAGCATATGGCGCATGTATTCGGGCATGAAGCTGGATTATCTCGCACCGCTCAAATATGATTTGGGCTGGATTCTGCCCTCGGCAATGATCGTGATCGCAGTCAGCATGTGTCTGACGGAGCTGACCAATACCCCAATTGCCGTCGCGGTGTGCTCTCTTTGGTGGTTCATAGATATTAATTTGGGCATCCAGTCTGTCTCGGCGTCGTATTCGCTGCTGCGTCTCGCCCCAAGACACAACGCCGGAGCACTGTCTTATTTCATGACACAGGACTTTGCAGACAATCTCCCGCGGCTTATTGCAAACCGCCTGCTTTTTGCAGGTTTGTCTATTGTGCTCGTCCTTGTAACCATTGTCATTTATGAAGCGAAACGAAGGGGAAAACTGACATGGAAAAAATAATAACTATCACATGGTATAATCTAAAGCATCAGTCTGTTTTGTCCATTCTGGTGTCTGCTGCGCTCCTTTTCATCACGCCGGTTCTGTTTGGAACCGCCCATTTGAGTCCAGACGAGGCGGCGGTTCCGCTTGAACTGTTTGTCTCCCTGATTGGGATTGTCCTCATCACACCCGTTTTTGAGCCGGAACAGGACGAAGCCATCTACGAAGTGGCGGCATCCAAGTACATTAGTCCCCACTGCGTCTATTGTATCCGAACTGTCTATGCAGTCCTTCTCGTCTTCCTGTTCACTGGCTTCTTTGCCGGTGTACTATGTCTGCGGGAATGTGAAATGACCCTCTGGCTGTATCTGGGAACCGTCGCAAATGCCGTGTTTCTCGGCGCTCTTGGCATGATGACTGCCGCACTGGCAGACAACACCATCATTGCGTACATGATACCTTTGGTCTATTATGCACTCAATTACGCTGCTGGGGCAAAGCTTGGGTATTACTTTTTATTTTCGATGCAGCTCTCTGACTTTTCTCCGAAGCTATGGCTTGGAATCACAGGCGGATTGCTGATCATATGTTCCCTGATTCTAAAAGGACTGCGTATCAACCGCTTCCTCCACTTTGTCAAGGATATACTGCGCAAAGCCATTGTCTGACATGTTTTCGTCCTCTTCTAACTCTTTTCGTTCCTCCTCGAAAACCAGAAACGCTTCTATTTTTGATATGAAATTGATTGAAAACGGAAAAATGGCCGGAGTAAGCTAAGGCTCATTGTCTCTAGCTTCACTCCGGCCATTCGTGACTCGATGTCCCCTGGTCCCACTCGCTCGATAGTAAGTTTTATTTAACTGTCTCCGTGACCTGTAGTAGCCATTCCAATTTGACTATCCTCCCGCACTCAGGGCACCTTACCTTTAACACTACGCGCCCTCCTGCGGTGGCAATTAAATCGCAGATCCGTCCTTTGCAAGCGGGACATCTGACCATACACATACCGTATACCTCCACAGCCTGTTTTGGATGACAAAGCCATGTTATGCA